>NZ_JBGLYZ010000030.1:0-64978 GCF_047304345.1 Ralstonia sp. Ralssp135 | reverse complement strand
ATTTGGGGGCCTAGGCGGGGGTCTAGGCTCCTAAGGGCCACCCGCAGTTCCGCCATACAGTTTTGACGCCCGCGGGGGGTAAAAAAAAAACGGCCGACAGTTTGGCCGCCTTTTTTTTTTGCCCGCGGTGCCGCCTCAGGTGTTCTTGAGCGCGCGGATGGTCGGCAGGTTGCGCCAGTAGCCCTTGGCGTCCATGCCGCAGCCAAACACGTAGCGGTCTGGCACGTTGAAGCCGCAGAAGTCCGGGTACAGCGGCTTGGACTTGCTGAGCGTCTTCTCGCACAGCACGGCGGAGTAGAACTCGGCGGCGCCCATGTCGATGATGCGCGAGCGGATGGCGGCCATCGTTTCGCCTTCGTCGAGGATGTCGTCCAGCACCAGCACCGTGCGGCCCTTGACCGACTCACGCGGTGCCACGCGCCACTGCATCTCGCCGCCCACCGTCTTGTTGTTGTAGCGAGAGAGGTGGATGTAGTCGAACTCCAGCGGGAAAGCCAGCTTGGGCAGCAGCATGCCGGTAAAGACAGCCGCGCCGCCCATCACGGACAGCACCATCGGGAAGGTGTCGCCGATCTTCTCGGTGATCTGTTCGGCCATGCGGTCCAGCGAGCCGCGCACGGCGTCTTCGCTGACGATTTCTTCGGAGTTGGCCCAGAGTTCGCGGGCCTGTTCTGCGCTCAGCATCGTGTCAGTTCGGTAAAACGGTTCGGTGTGTGGATCAAAGGTGCGATTCAGGAAGGAGGGTAGCCCGCTCAGCGGCCGCCGAACATCCCCTTCATGCCGCCTTTCATGCCGCCCATGGCGCGCATCATCTTCATCATGCCGCCGCCTTTGAGCTTTTTCATCATGCCTTGCATCTGCTCGAATTGGTTGAGCAGACGGTTGACTTCCTGCACCTGCACGCCCGCACCGGCGGCAATGCGGCGCTTGCGGCTCGCCTTGATGAGTTCGGGCTTGGCACGCTCGGCGGCCGTCATGCTGTTGATGATGCCTTCCATGCGGCGGACCTGCTTTTCCGCCTGGTCCATGTTGGCGCCCTGCGCCTGTTGCGCGAACTGTGCCGGCAGCTTGTCCATCAGGCTGCCCAGGCCGCCCATCTTCTTCATCTGGCCGATCTGGGCCTTGAAGTCTTCGAGGTCGAAGCCGCCGGTCTTCTTGATCTTGGCCGCAAGCTTCTGCGCCTCTTCCATGTCGACACCGCGCTGGGCTTCTTCCACCAGCGCAAGGATGTCGCCCATGCCCAGAATGCGCTGGGCCATGCGGTCGGGATAGAACGGCTCCAGCCCGTCGAGCTTTTCGGCCACACCGACGAACTTGATCGGCTTGCCCGTGATGTGACGTACCGACAGCGCAGCGCCACCGCGCGCATCACCGTCGAGCTTGGTGAGCACCACGCCGGTCAATGGCAGGGTGTCGTTGAACGCCTTGGCGGTGTTGACGGCATCCTGGCCGAGCATCGCGTCGACCACGAACAGCGTTTCGGCCGGCTTGAGCGTGGCGTGCAGCGCGGCGATCTCCTGCATCATCGCCTCGTCGATGCCGAGACGGCCGGCCGTATCGACGATCAGCACGTCGTGGTAGTGCTTCTTGGCCCAGTCCAGTGCTGCAGCGGCAATATCTACCGGCTTCTGGTCGGGCTGAGAGGGGAAGAAGTCCGCGCCGACCTGCTCGGAAACGGTCTTCAACTGGGCGATGGCGGCGGGGCGATACACGTCGCACGACACCGTCAGCACTTTCTTCTTCTTGTTTTCTTTGAGCCACTTGGCCAGCTTGCCGACCGTGGTGGTCTTACCCGCGCCCTGCAGACCGGCCATGAGGATGATCGCGGGCGGCGTGACGTTGAGGTTCAGCTCCGCCGCGCGGCCGCCCATGATGTTGTTGCCGACGCCTTCCAGCGCTTCCTGGCCGCCGATGATGGCCGTCAGTTCGCGCTGCACGATGCCGACCAGCGCCTGGCCAGGCGAAAGGCTCGTGATGACGTCTTCGCCGAGCGCTTTTTCCTTGACGCGAGCAATGAACTCACGCACGACCGGCAGCGCCACGTCGGCTTCGAGTAGTGCCAGGCGGACTTCGCGCAGCATCTCGGCGGTGTTGGCTTCGGTCAGGCGCGCTTCGCCGCGCATGGTCTTGACCACGCGCGCAAGCCGTTGGGTCAGGTTATCCAGCATGACAGTGACAGGGATCCGGAATTGGGAACGGGATGAAGAGGAGGCCGGCGCGCATTTGGCTTGCACCGGCAGGGAACGTGCTTAATGCGCGCATGTTGCGTTCCCGCCCAACGAGGCTTTCGGCGGGGGCAGGCCCCAGCCAAAACCGGGGTGCGCTGCGGTAAACTGTGCAAATGGCAATTGTACTGTATGCGCTGACGGCGCTTCTCTACGGCACCCTCGCTTCGGTAGCGTGGGCGCGACGCGGTGGACTGGGTGCCCAGGCCCCGGCGGGAGCCATGGCGGCAGGCGGTCAATCGCCGGGCGCCACGGTGCTCGTTCCGCCGCCCCCGGGCGCTGCCGACACTGTCCCGGCCTGGTGGCGCTGGGGTTTGCTGGCCGCCTTGATCGTGCACGGGTTCCTGCTGCACGAGACGATCTTCCCGGCCAGCGCCATGGTATTTGGCTTTGCCTATGCGCTTTCAGCCATGCTGTGGCTGGGCGTGGGCATTTTCTGGATCGAAAGCCTCTTCTTCTCGCTTGCCGGCCTCGGCCTGCTCGTGATGCCGGTGGCACTGATCGGAAGCCTGTTGCCGGTGGCCTTCCCTGGCACGCAAATTCTCGGCTATGCGGCCAGCCCGCTGTTCAAGCTGCACTTCGCCATTGCCAACGTCGCCTACGGGCTGTTCACGCTGGCGGCATTCCACGCGATCCTCATGCTGGCTGCAGAGCGCCGACTGCACACGATCAACCGGCCGGAGGCAAGTTGGTTCAGCCGCTGGCTGGATCTGCTGCCGCCGCTGCTTACGCTCGAAAAACTGCTGTTCCGCCTGATAGGCGCGGGCTTCGTGCTCTTGACGCTGACGATCGCCTCGGGCGTGCTGTTCTCCGAGCAACTGTTCCACAGCGCCTTCCATTTCGATCACAAGAACATCTTTGCCGTGCTGTCGTGGGCGATGTTCGGCGGCATCCTGATCGGTCGGCGTTTTCGCGGCTGGCGCGGGCGCGTGGCGCTGCGCTGGGTGATGGCGTCCTTTGCGATCCTGCTGCTGGCGTACGTGGGCAGCCGCTTCGTGCTCGAAGTCATCCTGCATCGCGCCTAGCGCGCCCCTGGCGCCTGCGCCGTTACCTGTCCTTGTCTGTTCTCCATGTCCCGTCCTGTCCTGCTGATCCTGATGCTGCTCGCCGGCTGGTGGTGGTTGAGCCGCCTTGGGACGCGCTCATCCCGCTCTTCTGGGCAGGGCCAGACAGCCCCGCGCGGGCAGGGCGCGGCCAAGCGCACTCCTGAGCCCCAGGCCTCGCAACCCATCGAGCAATGTGCCGTGTGCGGTGTGCATGCACCGCGCACCGGCATGATCGCGCTGCCGGGCGGCCGCTATCGCTGCCCCGAGCATGCTGACCGAGGCAACACATGACGCCCGAAGCGTCGGGTGCCGCGCGGGCAACGCCGTCCGCCGCGCGCAGCCTGCTCGCGCGCCTGAACGCCTGGCGCGCGCTCCGTTCGGTCTGGCTGGAGCCCGATCCGCCTGAATTCCAATGGCGCTTGCTGCGCTATTTCGCCTTCAGCCGCGCAGCCGTGGCGCTGGTGCTGTTGCTATTCGTGATGGTGCCGCGCGAGCACAACGACGCAGTCGGCCTGCCCAATAGCGACGCCCTGCTCAGCCTGACGCTGCCATATCTGGCGATGGCCCTGCTGATCCTGGCGGCGGCCGGCTGGTGGCGCACGCGATTCCAATTCCGCGTGCGACTGGACGTGGTGCTCGATCTGCTGTTCCTGGGGCTGGCGTATGCCGCGCTCTCCCGCCTGTCGGCTAGCGTGGCGATGGTGCTGCTGGTGCCCGTGCTGGCCGCCGGCGCCCTCACCAGCCTGCTGTTTGCGCTGTTCACAGCGGCCGTGGCCTCGATCGTGGTGCTGGCCGATCCGTTCCTGCAGATGATGAGCGACGGCGTGATTGCGCCGGGGCTGGCATCTGCCGGGCTGTACGGCCTGGTCTACATGATGGCCGCGTCGATGATGTACGGCCTGTCGCACCGCCAGATCGCGCAGGAACGTTTGACGATGGCCCGCGAGCGCGAGCTGCGCCTGCAACAGCTCGTCAACCGCCTGATGGTCTACGACATGCAGGACGGCGTGATGCTGGTGCGTGCCGATGGCCGCGTCGTTGCCGCCAACCCGGCCGCAGCCATGCTGCTGGGCGTGCCGCAGAGCGCGTTTGTCGGCAGCGGTGCGATGTTGTTTGACCTGAAGGACGTGCCGCACCTGCGCCCGCTGCTCGAAATGCTGCGCCAGTGGCTGCGCCGCAAGAGCCGTCCCACCGATGGCACCGGTGACGACGATGCACCGCGCATCCTCGACCTGCTGCCCATTGCCTCGGGCGGCCGGGGTGGCCGCGCCATGTTGAGCGCCCGCCTGCGCCTGCGCTTCATCCTGCCGAGCCTGGCCAACCTGCGCAGCGTCTATATGGATAGCCTCGTCAGCTCGATCGGCCTGGGCCTGCCGGGCGAGGGCGCCGAGATGCGTCCGCGTATTCCATCGGCCGAGGCCACCGCACAGGGCTGGTCGGTGGACGACGAAGCGTTTCTGCGCCACGAGTTGCATGACACCGTGCTGGTCCATGTGGAAAGCTGGGAGCGTGTGGCGGAGCAGGCGCAGCAGGAAAAGCTGGCCTCGATGGGGCGGCTGGTGGCCAGCGTCGCGCACCAGATCCGCAACCCGCTGGCCGCGATCAGCCAGGCCGCAGAACTGCTGGACGATCCGGGCGACGGCCAGGATGGCGGCGCACACGTGCGCCCGGAAAGCTCCGGCGTGGAGACGCGCCTGCTGCGCATCATCCGTGACAACGTGCGCCGGCTCGACCAGGTGGTCGCCGACGTGCTGATGCTCTCGCGCCGCCCGCGTGGCGAACGCGTGCGCGTGCAACTGGCGCAGGTGCTGCCGGAAGTCGTCGAGCGCTGGCGTGCCGAGGCCCTGCGCCGCGCAGGTGAAGCAACCGAGATCAACCCGAACCTCGTGCGCGTGGCGGTCGACCTGGACAAGCCCGTGCTGTTCGACCCGGCGCAGTTGCAGCAGGTCGTGGGCAACATGCTCGACAACGCGCTGCGCTATTGCCGCCGTGTGCCCGGTTCGATCCAGCTGGCGGCCTACGCGCTGGACGATACCCATGCCGAACTCGTGATCTGGAACGACGGCCCGGAAGTGCCGACCGAGCAGCAACGCAGTCTGTTCGAGCCGTTCTTCACGAATGACGCCCAAGGCACTGGCCTGGGCCTCTACATGGCGCGCGAGTTGTGTAGTGCCAACGATGCGCAGATCCGTTACGGCGCCATTGCACTGGAATCCTTGCTCGATCGCACCGGAGCGTTGACCATGGAGGCGCGCGACACGTTGCCGCGCCGCGCCTTCGTCATCACCCTGATGTTTGACCAACCTGCCTTGGCCGTAGCGGAATGATCTGCTGGCCGCGAATTTCTGCCGACCATCTGCTGATCCATGTCCAAAGCCGCCATCGTTCGCGAACCCATCCTCGTCGTCGATGACGAAGCCGACCTGCGCGAGCTGCTGGAGATTTCCCTGCGCCGCATGGGGCACGACGTCGTGCTCGCCAGCGGGCTGGCCGAAGCGCGCGAGGCACTCTCCCGCCAGCGCTTCGCGCTCGTGCTGACCGACATGCGCCTGGGCGATGGCCTGGGCATCGAGCTCGTGCGCCAGCTCTCTGCCACGGCAGATCGCACGCCGGTGGCCGTCATCACCGCTTATGGCAGCGCCGAGAACGCGGTCGAAGCGCTCAAGGCCGGCGCGTTCGATTACATCGCCAAACCGCTCTCGCTCGACCAGTTGCGCAGCCTCGTGCTCAACGCGCTGGGCCGCCAGCAACGCGATCCTGATCCCGGAAATGCCGACTTGGTGGAGCGCACCAACGACCTGCTGCCCGGCCATTCCGCCGCGATGCAGGAAGTGCGCCGTTCGCTGATGCGCCTGGCGCGCAGCATGGCGCCGGTGGTGATCAGCGGCGAATCGGGCAGCGGCAAGGAGCGTGCGGCGCGTGCCGTGCATGCGCTGTCTGCGCGTGCATCGCGGCCGTTTGTGGCGGTCAACTGCGGCGCGATTCCTGAGAACCTGATGGAAGCCGAGTTTTTCGGCTACGTGAAAGGCGCTTTTACCGGCGCCGACAGCGATCGCCAGGGTTTCTTCCAAGCGGCCAATGGCGGCACGCTCATGCTCGATGAGGTGGCCGACCTGCCGCTCACGATGCAGGTGAAATTGCTGCGTGCGTTGCAAGAGCGCCGCGTGCGCAAGATCGGCGAGAGCCGCGAAGACCCGGTCGACGTGCGCGTCGTTTGCGCCAGCCACCAGAACCTTGCGCGGCTGGTGGCCGCCGGCCGTTTCCGCGAAGACTTGTTCTACCGCCTGAACGTGCTGGAACTGCGCATGCCCACGCTGCGCGAGCGGACCGAAGATGTGCCCGTGCTGGCCGGCGTGCTGCTCGAACAGCTCGCCAGCCGCTACGGCGACCCGCGCCCCAAGCGCCTGACCCGTCCGGCGCTGCAGCAACTGTGCGCGTACCCGTTCCCGGGCAACGTGCGCGAGCTGGAGAACCTGCTGGAGCGCGCCTACGCCTTTGCGGAAGGCGAGTCGATCGACGTGGATGACCTTGGCGCGCTGGGCGCCGAGATCGAGCGCTCGCCGCTGTTTCACCGCACGCGCGAGGCGCAGGCTGCCGCAGCGGCCCATCACCCGATGTCGCCGCCGATGACAAGCTGGCCTGATGCCGTCTACATGCCGTCGCCGGTGCCAAGCCCCTTGGGGATGCCGCAACCGGTGGCACAGCCCGAGCCGGCCCCCGTAGCGCAGCCGGCGGAGCCGTCGCTGCCGAGCGTGGCATTGCCGATCGATCTGCCGGCCTATCTGGAGTCGGTTGAGCGCAACGTGATCCTGGCCGCGCTGGACCAGACGGGCTTTAACCGCACGGCGGCCGCCAAGCTGCTCGGACTGTCGTTCCGCCAGTTGCGCTATCGCATGCAGCAACTTGGCATTCGTGACCCGCGCGACATTGAAGCGCCGTCTGGCGGGGTGGGTGAACCCGCCGAAAATGGGTTGAACGGCGATGCCTGAACGGTTGCATATCGGCGCTGACGGATGGGTCGATGGCGCGTGCCGGCATCCGTCGCCGAATATCGACGCGCGGCCCGAAGGCATGCCGATCGACCTGATCGTGCTGCACAACATCAGCCTGCCGCCTGCGCAGACCGCGGCGGACTTCGGCACCGAGCACGTGCTCAACTTCTTTACCAACACGCTCGACTGCGACGCGCATCCGTACTTCGATCAGCTGCGCGGCGTGCGCGTGTCGGCGCATTTCTTCATCCGCCGCACGGGCGAATGCGTGCAATTTGCATCGTGCGATGCGCGCGCGTGGCATGCCGGTGCGTCGGACTTTTTCGGCCGCACGCGCTGCAACGATTTCTCGATCGGCATCGAAATCGAGGGCACCGACGATCTGCCCTTCACGCCCGAGCAGTACGCCACCACGGCGTCGCTGGTGCGGGCGATCTGCGCGGCGTATCCCATTACGGCGATTGCCGGGCACTCGGACATTGCACCGGGCCGCAAGACCGATCCGGGGCCGCATTTCGACTGGGCGCATCTGCGGGCGCTCGGCGGGTTCAACGCGGCGCTGTTTCCGTATCAGCACGCGCTCTGACGCGACAACCCCCTGACGCCTCACGGTCTGCAGCTCACGTGCGAGGGTAAAACCGTGGAGTGTCACCCTCGAAGACTCAGGCGCGAGGGTGAAACTGTGGAACGTCAATGTCCAGGTATCGCGCGCGAGCCTAAAACCGTGGAATGCCGCAGTCCGAGGGTCGCGCACGAGGGTAAAACTGTCGATGTCTCCACTGTTTGAGGCTCACGCACGACAGTAAAACAGTGGAGCGTCATGGTCCGAGGCTCGAGTGCGAGTGTGAAACCGTGGAGCGCGATCGTCCGAGGTTCATTCCGTCGATGAATCCGCGAACGACACCATGGTCTGAGGCTCGCGCACGACTGTCGGACCTCGGAGCACGGCGGTCTGAGCCCCGCGCGCGTGGGTAAACGCCTCGAGCGTCGTGGTGTGAAGCCCAAGCGTCGGGGTGAAACCGCGGCGTTCGACCCTCCGAGGCCGACACGTCGCGGGCCGCACGCCCTACGCACGCGCCGAAACGCAAGCGGGCAGCCTCCTTTCGGGGGCCGCCCGCATCTTCCCTTGCTTCTCTTTCTACTTCGCGACCTGCCTCAGGCGCCCATCGCCGGGTCGGACACGCTGTCCTTGCCCGTTTCCATGCGGCCGGCAAAGCGCCGCGTGAAGCCGCCTTGCGGCACCGTCACCGTAAAGTCGTACCAGTTGCCCTGGCGCGCGATCGGCCAGTGCTGGTCGAGCTGCTTGCCAGCCGGGATGTCGAACGTCCACGGGCCGTCGGTGCGGTAGGCGTTGGGTTTGACGGTGAAGGTGCAGCCGGCGGTGCCGGTGTTCATCATCGTCACGTAGACCTCGGCGTTGGCCAGGTCGTAGCAGACGCGGATTTCCGGTGCGCTTGATCCCGCTGCCGACATGGCACTCACATCGCCCGAGAACGCGCGGTGGAAGCCGTTGGGGCCGAGCACCCACAGGTCGTACTTGCCCTTGTCTGCCGTGAAGACGTCCCACGCATCGTCGAGCATCTTGCCGGGCTCGACCGCATAGCGGCGCGGCACGCGGTCCAGATGCAGGCGGTCGTACACGTGGAAGACGGCGGCGGCCGTGCCGGTGTTGCTGAAGATGAGACGCAGCGCGCGGTTGGTGGCGTCTTCGCGCGCGCTGACATGCAGCTCGTACGGCAGGGCGCGCGAGGGGCGGGTGCCGGTGGCTTGTGTCGGCATCTGCTGCGCCGTCACCGAGGGCAGCGGCACTTGCGGCTGCAACCCTTGCGCGGTGCGGATGGAGTCGGCGGTTGCCTTGTCGCGGCTGGGCAGCGTCGGCAGCGTTTCGTTGTTCGGGTTGACGAAGTTGAAGGCGCTGGTCAGGTCGCCCAGCACGGCGCGACGGTATGCGCTGATGTTCGTCTCCTTGACGTTGAAGCGCAGTTCCAGGAAACGCAGCACCGAGGTGTGATCGAACGCCTGCGAGTTGACCCAGCCGCCGCGGCTCCACGGCGAGACGATGTACATCGGCACGCGCGGTCCGGGGCCATACGGGTGTTGGTCCGTGTGGTATTCGCCGGCCGTGCTGACCGTCGATTTGCCGGCCAGCACGCCGTTGTCATAGGCGGGGGCTGCGGGCGGCGGTACGTGGTCGAAGAAGCCGTCGTTTTCATCGAAGTTGATGAACAGCACGGTCTTGCTCCACACGGCCGGGTTGGCGGTGAGCGCGTTGAGCACTTCCTGCGTGTACCACGCGCCCTGCACGGGGCTCGACGGACCGGGGTGCTCGGAATACGTGGCCGGTGCCACGATCCACGACACCTGCGGCAGAAGGCCTGCGGCGATGTCGTCCTTCAAGGCCTGCAGGAAGCCGCCGTCGGGCATGGTGTTGCCGACGCCCTTGATGAGCGGGCTGACGGTTTCGTCGGCCGGCGTGTACGGTGGGAACGGGCTGCCGTCGGCCAGGTTGCCACGCGCGGTGTTGGCATCGCGGTAGGCCTTGAAGCCCGCGAGCGGGTTGTCGGTGAAGTTGTCCGGCATGTTCTGGTAGACCTTCCACGACACACCGGCAGCCTGCAGGCGTTCCGGGTAGGTCTTCCAGTTGTACGTGACGCCGGCGTCGAGGTGGTCGCCGCTGTTGTCGATGACCGGGCCGCCTGCAGCGCCCGTCGGGTCGTTCGTGCCCGTCCAGTGGAACAGGCGGTTGGTGTTGGTGCCGCCGTGGAACGAGCAGTGGTACGCATCGCACAGCGTGAAGGCGTTGGCCAGCGCGAACTGGAAGTCCAGCTCGGCCTGCTTGTAATAGCCCATCGACTGCGTCTGCTTGTAGGTCGGCCACTTGCTCATGCGGCCGAGGTCCCATGCGTTTTGGGCATCGGGGTAGCTGTGCGGCGTGCCCGAGACGCGCTGCGCGTTGCCGGCGCTGCTGTCGAGGTAATACGGCAACACTGTGCGGCTCGGCCCGCTGCTTGGCACGTAGGTCTGCTGCCAGACGTTCAGCCCGCCGGCCAGCGGGATGGGGAAGCGGTCGCCGAAGCCGCGCACACCTTGCAGCGTGCCGAAGTAGTTGTCGAACGAGCGGTTCTCCTGCATCAGGATCACCACGTGTTCAATGTCGCGCATCGTGCCGGTGGCGTTGTTGGCGGGAATCGCCAGCGCACGGCGGATCGACGGCGGGAAGGCGGCGAGCGCGGCGGCGGAAATCGCGCCCGTGCTGGCCATCTTGAGGAAGTTGCGGCGGCTGCCGTTGTTGGCGTGGTTCGTGTCGGAAGTCATGTCGGTCTCAAACGCAAGTCGATGGGAAGCCGCGCGTTACGGAGCGCAGTGCAGGGTCGGCTTGTTGGCCGGCGGCTGGCCGGGTTGATCCGGCTGGGCGGCGCCAGGGCCCGTGCTCGGCGCGCCGTCGTTCGAATCGCCGCCGCAGGCTGTCAACGACAAGGTGGCGGCGCACAGCAGCACGGCGGCCAGCCAGTGCGGCCGCGCGAGAGGGTTGATGAAGGGCTTCATGAGCGATCTCGTTCGGGTTGGGGGAGGGGATCAGGGGTTCAGCGACGACAGCGGCTGGTGCGAGCCGTTGATCGTCTTGAGTTCGTCCAGCGTCAGCCGGCGCGTCCACATGGCGAGGTCGTCGTAGGCCATCACGCCCTTGAGCGAGCCCGGGTTGTTGGGCACGTAGTTGTGCGTGGCGTCGTCGTTCAGGCCCCAGACCTTGGTGGCCAGGCCATTGAGCTTGGTGACGTCGGTATTGGCGATGGCCTTGTCTTCCACCTTCTGCACGCCGAGTACCGGGTCAAGGATGTAAGCGCTGAAAAGCTTGGCCTGCGCGTCGACCGACAGGGCGAGATAGGCCCACTGGTTGGCGCTGAACTTCATGCCCTGGATGTCGTCGCGCTTGCCGCCGCTGCCCAGGTTGAAGCGCACTTCGCAGCCGCCCCACAATCCGATGGCGATGCCCGCATTGGAGCCGGAGTAGTAGTCCTTGTTGGCGAGGATCGGCTCGCCGGTGCCGTTGCCCTGCGTGCAATCCGACTTGAACCAGAAGCCAATCGTGAACTGCGGGCTCAGCGCGATGTCGGCGCCGTTCTGCGTGAGCTTGTAGGCGTCGATGCGCGAGTCGACCGAAAGCGCCGTGCCGCCAAACGGGTCGGTTACCGCAGAACCGCCGTCGGCGCCTGCCACCCACGGGCCGATCGTCGAACTGGCTTTACGGTCAGTTGGCGGCAGCGGATCGAAGCTGTAATACGTGGCCAGGCCGTTGGTGAGCGACGTCGCCAGCGGCGTCGGCGCAACGTAGGCGATCTGCGCAAGCATCGACACCGGCACGTTGTTGCGCACCAGCGTGTAGTTGATGCGGTAGATGCCACTTGCGGTGGCGATGTTGCTGTCGGTGTACTGCGTGGCCGTGGCGGGCAGCGTGGCAACCGGCTTGCCGTCGCGCAGCACGGTGATGGGGCCGCTCGCTGCTGTCGGGTTCTGCCAGTTCAGCACCAGCGATGCGCTGTACGCGCCCACAGTGCTCTGGAGGTTGCGCACGCCGATCGCGTTGGCGGTGAGCGCCGCGCCATCCAGCTTGTGGGCGGTAGCCGGCACGGCGGCGTTCAATTGCGCCAGCACGGTCGGCACGATGTCAGCCTCGCTCGGCAGGGCCGCCAGCGTGGCTTCCGACGTGGGCGCGGCCATGCCGTTCTTGCCGAGCACCGGATTGACGCTCTTGTTCAGTGCAATGAACGCGGTGCGGTTTTCCAGCGTCGGCGCCGACGTGGTGGCACCCGTGGTGTCCAGGCCGTGGCTCGTGGTGACGACAACGAGCCAGTCTTCGTTCGGGTTGGCGGTGCGGCGCTGGGCGATGGCGGCTTGCAACGTGCCCAGCGCCTGATCGACGTTGGCCAGCGCAGCCGCGTACGCATCGCTTTGCAGGCCCGAGGCCAGCGCAGCGGCGGCCGGCGCGGTGAATTGCGCGAAGACGACGTCGTAGCCGGACTGCACCAGCTTCACGCTGTTCTGCGTCACGCAGGTGTCCACCTGGGCGCAGTCGACGAGCGTGTCGAGATTGCCGGCTTGCTGATCCGCCTTGAGCAGCGCGGGCAGTACGGCCGAACTGACGGCGGCGCCCAGGCGTTGCGTGGTGCCGGCCGCCTTGGCGGCGCTGCGCGCATAGCTGAAGACGCTCGGGGCGGCCAGGGTGGTGACGGTGTCGTCCGTCACGCTGTGGCGGTTCTGCCAGGTGCCGGTCAGCACGGTGGCCCAGCTGGGTGTGTCCAGCGGCGGCTGGGCGGTGGTGGTGCCCAGCGTGCCACCCGTCGAAGCCGGCACCACCGACAGGGCGCCCAGATTCGGCAAGCTGCGCTGCAGGAGCGCGCTCTGCACCTGCGCATAGGTGGCACCGTCCACCCCGACCACCAGCACTTTCTTGCTGGCGCCGGTGGTCGGCGCATCCGTGTTGCCCTGGTTGGCGATGGGGCTGCCGTCGCCGCCGCCGCATGCGGTCAAGGTGGTCGCCAGCGTAGCGGCCACCGTCGTGCCCAGCGCAGCCGTCAGCAGGCGGCGGGCGGGTTGATTCCAAGCCATGTCGATTTCCTCGGTCGTTGTGTGCGGCGCTCCGTGTCCCGCCGCTGTGATTGCGCTCCCTGCAATGCGACCGAAGCGTAGGGTTGGGGCCTGTCGCTCAAGTGACAGCCGCGGCAAGAATGCTGATGCGGCTATTCGGATTTCTTGAGCGGGGGAATGTCGAGGAATGCCCCGGGGCGCGGCACGCGTGCACCGGTGCAGTGCGCGGCACACGTGCCCCTACCGTAGATGAGGTGACGTCTATTGAGCTTGCGACGTCGATAGAAAGAATTATTCTGAAGAGGCGGTCATTGCGACGCCGCACGCCAGCCCCGCCGACCCGTTGTGCTGCCTGGGGTGGCGGGTTTGCGGCACTGCATATGCGGGTGAAAAATAGTCCTCTGCCCCCACCTGTCAAGTCTAGGCAAATTCGATTGGGCCACTATACTTAGCGTCAATCCCGGAGTTGGACACTAGATGTAGTGGTCGCTTTCCGGGATTCTTATTTCAGCGCCACGCGGGGGCGAGCGTACGGCAGGTCGAGCCGGCGCTTGGGGGCTGAGGAAAGGCAGGGGTCTTTTCCGTCTCATTTCTCCGCGTAGCGCAAGGATTCGCCCAGGGTGCTTCACCCCCGGCGCGCCAATAAAACGAACGGTTCAACAGGAGTCCACATGCAGACGGCCCAACCAGAAATCCACTCCGGCACCGCCCACCCCTCCCAATTTGCGCAAAGCGCTGGCGGCACGGCCGCTGCCCCCAGCACTGGCTACGCGGACTACAAGATCATCCGCCGCAACGGCGCCGTGGTCAGCTTCGAGCCTTCGAAGATTGCCGTGGCCATGACCAAGGCCTTCCTCGCCGTGAATGGCGGGCAAGGTGCTGCTTCCGCGCGTGTGCGCGAGCTGGTCGACCAACAAACGCAGAACGTGGTGCGCGCACTGCTGCGCAGCCGCCCGAACGGCGGCACGTTCCATATCGAAGACGTGCAGGACCAGGTGGAACTGGCCCTGATGCGCTCGGGCGAGCACGACGTGGCCCGCGCCTACGTGCTGTACCGCGAGCGTCGCGCCCAGGAGCGCGCGCAAGCCGGCGAAACCCAGCAGCAACCGGCCTTCATCGGCCTGAACGTGACCGACGGCGGCATCACCCGCCCGCTGGACATGGCAGCGCTGCGCAACGTGATCGTCTCGGCCTGCGAAGGTCTGGGCGAAGCGGTGGACCCGGAGCCGATCCTCAAGGAAACGGTCAAGAACCTGTATGAAGGCGTGCCGATGACGCAGGTGTACGACTCGGCCATCCTGGCCTCGCGTACCCTGATCGAAAAGGACCCGGCATATAGCCAGGTCACGGCGCGCATCCTGATGCACACGATCCGCCGCGAGATCCTCGGCGAAGAAGTCACGCAAGCCGAAATGGGCGCGCGTTACATCGACTACTTCCCGCAGTTCATCAAGCGCGGCATCAACGCCGAGCTGCTCGACGACAAGCTGGCGCAGTTCGACCTGGCTCGCCTGGGTGCGGCGCTGGACGCCTCGCGCGACTTCCAGTTCAACTACCTCGGCCTGCAGACGCTGTACGACCGCTACTTCCTGCACATCAACGAAACCCGCATCGAGATGCCGCAGGCGTTCTTCATGCGCGTGGCGATGGGCCTGGCGCTGAACGAAATCGACCGCGAAGCCCGCGCCATCGAGTTCTACCAGCTGCTGTCGTCGTTCGACTTCATGTCGAGCACGCCGACGCTGTTCAACTCGGGCACGCGCCGCTCGCAGCTCTCGTCGTGCTACCTGACCACCGTGTCGGATGATCTGGACGGCATTTACGAGGCGCTGAAGGAAAACGCGCTGCTCTCCAAGTTTGCTGGCGGCCTGGGCAACGACTGGACCAACGTGCGCGCACTCGGCTCGCACATCAAGGGCACCAACGGCAAGAGCCAAGGCGTTGTGCCGTTCCTGAAGGTGGTCAACGACACGGCTGTGGCCGTGAACCAGGGCGGCAAGCGCAAGGGCGCTGTCTGCGCGTACCTGGAAACGTGGCACCTGGACATCGAAGAATTCCTGGAACTGCGCAAGAACACCGGCGACGACCGCCGCCGCACGCACGACATGAACACGGCGAACTGGATTCCCGACCTGTTCATGAAGCGCGTGATGGAAGGTGGCGAGTGGACGCTGTTCTCGCCGTCCACCTGCCCGGACCTGCACGACAAGGTTGGCAAGGCATTCGAGCAGGCCTACCTGGCTTATGAAGACAAGGTCGCGCGCGGCGAGATCAAGCTCTTCAAGAAGATGCCGGCGCTGCAACTGTGGCGCAAGATGCTGGGCATGCTGTTCGAAACCGGCCACCCGTGGATCACGTTCAAGGATCCGTGCAACATCCGCAGCCCGCAGCAGCACGTGGGCGTGGTGCACAGCTCCAACCTGTGCACGGAAATCACGCTGAACACCAACGACAGCGAAATCGCCGTGTGCAACCTGGGTTCGGTCAACCTGGTCGCTCACCTGATCAAGCAGGCGGACGGCAGCGTGGTGCTCGATCACGAGAAACTGAAGAAGACCGTGCGCACGGCTATGCGCATGCTCGACAACGTGATCGACATCAACTACTACGCGGTCAAGAAGGCACGTGACTCCAACCTGCGCCACCGTCCGGTCGGCATGGGCATCATGGGCTTCCAGGACGCGCTGCACGTGCTGCGTGTGCCGTACGCCAGCGATGCTGCGGTGCAGTTTGCCGACACTTCGATGGAAGCCGTGTGCTACTACGCCTACCTGGCGTCGACCGAGCTGGCTGAAGAGCGTGGCCGCTACAGCAGCTACAAGGGCTCGCTGTGGGATCGCGGCATCCTGCCGCAAGACTCGCTCAAGCTGCTGGCCGAAGAGCGCGGCGGCTATCTGGAAACGGATATGTCGTCGACGATGGACTGGGACAGCCTGCGCGGCCGCATCAAGCAGTTCGGCATGCGCAACTCGAACTGCGTGGCGATTGCCCCGACGGCGACGATCTCCAACATCATCGGCGTGTCGGCCTGTATCGAGCCGACGTACCAGAACCTGTACGTTAAGTCGAACCTGTCGGGCGAGTTCACGGTGGTCAACGACTACCTGGTGCGCGACCTGAAGGCACGCGGCCTGTGGGACGAAGTGATGGTCGCCGACCTGAAGTACTTCGACGGCTCGCTGGCCCGCATCGACCGCATCCCGCAAGACCTGCGCGACCTGTACGCAACGGCTTTCGAAGTGGAGCCGCAATGGCTGGTGGAAGCTGCCTCGCGTCGCCAGAAGTGGATCGACCAGGCGCAGTCGCTGAACATCTACATGGCCGGCGCGTCGGGCAAGAAGCTGGACGACACGTACAAGCTGGCGTGGCTGCGTGGCCTGAAGACCACGTATTACCTGCGCACGATCGGCGCCACGCACGTCGAGAAGTCGACCGTGTCGCGCGGCACGCTGAATGCGGTGTCGTCGGGTAGCGATACGGGCGGTGTGTCGGCTGCAGGTGTATCCGGCGTGACTTCGGCCGCACCGACCAGCGCGCTGGATGCCGCTGCCGCCACCGCGCAGGCCATGCCGGAAGCTGAAGGCGCCGTGTGCACGATGCGCCCGGGCGACCCCGGTTTCGAGGAATGCGAAGCCTGCCAATAAGTCAAAACAGTGTCTGAGGTTGCTCCCGCGCAAGCGGGGGCGCCGTGACCTGAACGACACTGGACTCGCGCTCCAAAAGAGCGGGAGCGACGAGCAAAGAATTAGGAGAAACACATATGCTGAGCTGGGACGACGACGTCAAGCCTGCCGCACAACCTTCGGCTGCACCGCAGCCGGTGTATCAACCGCAGCCGCAACTGCAAACGGCCACCGCTGACCAGGGCGGCGTGCTGCCTCCGTCGGCCACGGCCGCCGCCGTCGGCACTGGCATTCTCGGCAATAACCCGAACGCCGCGGCCGCACAGAGCAACCGCCGCGTGAACGCCGCCGACAAGCGCGTCATCAACGGTGCCACCGACGTCAACCAGCTGGTGCCGTTCAAGTACAAGTGGGCCTGGGAAAAGTACCTCGCCGGTTGTGCGAACCACTGGATGCCGCAGGAAATCAACATGTCGCGCGACATCGCGACGTGGAAAGACCCGAACGGCCTGACCGAAGACGAGCGCCGCATCATCAAGCGCAACCTGGGCTTCTTCGTGACGGCCGATTCGCTGGCTGCCAACAACATCGTGCTGGGCACGTACCGCCAGATCACCGCGCCGGAATGCCGCCAATACCTGCTGCGCCAGGCGTTTGAAGAGGCGATCCACACGCACGCGTATCAGTACATCGTTGAGTCGCTGGGCCTGAACGAGGCCGAGATCTTCAACGCGTACCACGAAGTGCAGTCGATCCGCGACAAGGACGAGTTCCTGATCCCGTTCATCGACACGCTGACCGATCCGTCGTTCAAGACCGGCACGCCCGAGAACGATCAGAAGCTGCTGAAGTCGCTCATCGTCTTCGCCTGCATCATGGAAGGCCTGTTCTTCTACGTCGGCTTCACGCAGATCCTGGCGATGGGCCGTCAGAACAAGATGACCGGTGCCGCCGAGCAGTACCAGTACATCCTGCGCGACGAGTCGCTGCACTGCAATTTCGGTATCGACCTGATCAACCAGATCAAGCTGGAGAACCCGCACCTGTGGACGGCCGAGTTCAAGGCTGAGATCACGGAGCTGTTCAAGAAGGCTGTCGACCTGGAATACCGCTACGCAGAAGACACCATGCCGCGCGGCGTGCTGGGCCTGAACGCGCCGATGTTCAAGGGCTACCTGCGTTTCATCTGCAACCGTCGCTGCCAGCAGATCGGCCTGGACGCGCTGTTCCCGAACGAAGAAAACCCGTTCCCGTGGATGAGCGAGATGATCGACCTGAAGAAGGAGCGCAACTTCTTCGAGACGCGCGTGATCGAGTACCAGACCGGCGGCGCGCTGTCCTGGGAGTGATCTGAGCCACCCGCTCGACCCGCATCAACGCAAACAGCAGGCGACGCACAAGCGTCGCCTGTTTGCATTTTGGGGTGGCCGATTCACGTTTGTGCGGTTGCGCCGCGCCTGTCGGGCATGGCACGCTGCGGCTACCACTGCCCTTGGATTCCCGCCATGACGGTCGAAGCTTTCTTCTCGCAGACCTACGATGAAGCGCGCGGCAAGTTCCTCGCCGCCGCTCAGACCCGCGGGCTCCGCATCGAGCGTCATCTGCATCCAGATGTGGTCGGGCCGTCCGACGAGCAGCTTTCCATCGACACCGCGCTGCTTGCGCCGGCGCAGGCCCAGACGCTGCTGATCGTCACCTCCGGCGTCCATGGTGTGGAGGGGTTCTGCGGCTCCGGTTGCCAGACCGGCCTGCTGCGAGACGACGAACTGTTCGCGCGGCTGGCGGCTGCCAACGTAGCGCTGCTGCTGGTGCACGCGGTCAATCCGTATGGGTTTGCGCACCTGCGGCGCGTGAATGAAGACAACGTTGACCTGAACCGCAACAGCGTCGACTTTGCCGAGGCCGCTTCCGCCAACCCGGCCTATCTTGAAGTCGATCCGCTTTTGCTGCCGCGCGTGTGGCCGCCCAGCCAAGCGGATCAGGCAGCGTTGCAGCACTACATGGTCACCCGCGGCGAGAAAGCCCTGCAGGACGCCGCCACGAGCGGCCAATACCGCGTGCCGGACGGCATGTTCTACGGCGGCAGCGCGCCGTGCTGGAGCACGCTGCAGATGCGCGGGATCGTGTCGCGGCATGCGGCCGGCATGTCGCGCCTCGTGTGGATCGACCTGCATACCGGGCTCGGCCACTACGGCCACGGTGAGAAGATCTTCAACAGCCCCGATCCAGCCGAACTGGAGCGCGCCGTGCGCACCTGGGGCGCCGATGTTCGGCCGATTGCGGCGGCAGGTTCGGTCTCGTCGGTCGTCAAGGGCGATCTGGTCGGCATCGCGTACGAACTGCTGCCAGGCATCGAGAAGACCTGCGTGACGCTGGAGTTCGGCACGCTCGCGCCGCTGGCGGTGCTGCAGGCGCTGCGCGCCGACCATTGGCTGCATCGCCATCCGGAGCAGGGCGCCGCGCAACGCGCCGGCATTCGCCAGGCGCTACGCGATGCGTTTTATTGCGACGTGCCGGAATGGAAGGGGATGGTCTACGCGCAGACGCGCATGGCTGTTCTGCAAGCGCTGGCGCGGTTTTCCGGCTAGGGCGTCAGGCGACGCCGGCAGGATCAGGTGAAGGCTTGGGCGCCCGCACCGTCAGCGCACAACCCGCCGACGCGGCGATGATGGCCAGAATTGCCACCCATTGGCGCCCGGTTAGCTGCTCGTGCAGCACGATGGCCCCGGCTAGCGCGCCGATGGCCGGTTCCAGGCTCAGCAGCACGGAAAACGTCTTGCCCGGCAGGTGCTTGAGCGCCACCATCTCCAGCGAATACGGGATCGCGCTGGACAGCAGCCCGATGCCCAGTCCAGCCAGAATGAGCGAGGGCGCAAGCAGTGCCGACCCCGCCTGCGCCACCCCAAACGGAATCGCAAACAGCGCACCGACCAGCATGCCGATCGACGTAGCCTGGCCCGCATGCAGGCCGCCGAGGTTCTTGCCGGTCAGGATGTAGAGCGCCCAGCACACGCCGGCGGCCAGCGCATACATCGCGCCCAGGTGGTCAACCTGACCGACCGACTTGTCGGCCACCGTCAGCATGAGCAAGCCGACCACCGCCAGCCCGATCCACACGAAATCCAGCGCGCGGCGCGACAGCAGCACGGCCAGCACCAGCGGCCCCGTGAATTCGATGGCGATCGCAATGCCGATCGGCAACCGCTGCAGCGACAGGTAGAACAGCAGGTTCATGCTCGCCAGCGTGACGCCATACAGGGCGATGCGGCCGGCATCTGCGCGGCTCAGGTGCAGGCGCCACGGCCGCCAGAACGCCAGCAGGATCACCGCGCCAATCGTCACGCGATACGTGACCGTGCCCGCTGCGCCCAGCACCGGAAACAGCGTCTTGGCAAACGAGTTACCAAGGCACACAGAGGCCATCGAACCCATCAGCGCGAGGATGGGCATCCAGGGGGAGGTTGTTGTTGTGGAAGCGGCGGAGGCGGGAGCAGCGGAAGACATGGGCGACAGCGGGGGGCGGCAGGAAGCGCAGCAGGGCAACGCCACAGCATAGCCGCGCACCGCTGAGAAATCGTTGCGTTCTCGGCGGCGCGGGCGTCGCTTTTTATCGAATTGGCGTGCTTACAGGGCAGCCGCGCTGGGGCGGATCACGTCGATCAGCAACACGCGCAGGCCTTCGCGCTCGCCATCGGGGCGCGGAGTTACGCCGCGCTGCGGGCGGGGGGCAGCGAGCGGTGCCGGGTCTTCGGCGCTCATGCCAAAGACGGCGAGTCTGGACGCCGCGATGCGCTGCAGCGTGCCGCGCACACCGGGCACGTCGAGGTCTTCAGGGTCGAAGCCGGTGGTGGCCGTCCAGTCGTCGCGGGCGATGTCCTGCAGGCCGTTGGCCATCTCGAACTGCAACGACGCCCCAAAACCCTTCTGCAACGAGTGCGAGCCCAGCAGGTATTCCGCCGTCAGGAAGCCGCGCAGCCGCGTCCAGAACGCCAGCGAGCTGATATTGCCGCTCTTGAGCGCGTGGCTCGGGGCGACTTCCCAGCTGTGGTCGAGCAGTCTGTTGATGAGGCGGCCCCAGGTCGGCACATCGGTGCCGGCGGAGCAATCTTCGCCGGGGCCTTCCGGGCGTGCGAGCTGGCGAAGCAGGCCGGTGAACGAACCGGAACTGGGTCGTGTGCCGCCGGCTTGCGCGCCCGACGGCCAGCGCCATTGCAGCGGCGAAGCCGGCCGTGCGCCAGGCCATTGCGCGTACTGCTGCAGGCCCGTGCAGGGCGTCAGGTAGCGCCATTGACGCTGGTCGCGGCCAACGCGGCGCAGCGGGTCCAGCTCGGCCGACAGGTCGAACTTGCCCAGGAAGGTTGCGTTGCGCGACTTGATCGGCGAACGCGCATAGACGTTGAAGTCGGGCCAGCCTTCGTACAGGTTGATCTGCGGTAGCGCGTGGTGCTTGTCGAGCGCATCGTCGGGCTGATCGATGCGGCGGCTGGTAAGAAACAGCGCGCGGCAATCGAGCGTCGGCACCGCGCCGCGCAGGCGCAGCAGCACGAGCAGATCGCCGAATTCCGCTGGGCGGGCTTCCGCGCGCGCCGGATAGGCGTGCGGCTGTTCTTCGGGCCAGAAGGTGGTCAGGCGCAGGGCCGAACCCGGGAACGCACTGCGCAATCCCTGCCGGAGCAGCCGTAGGCCATCAGCGTGGCGCAGGATGCGCAGGACGGAAAGATCGTCGCGCAAGGCGGCATCGGGGTGGGGCGCGCGGCCGCCGTGCTCTGCGGCCAGCGCAAAGCGCCACAGCGCGGTGTCGCTGGCCAGATCCTGTGCAGCGACATCGCGCACCGCACTGGAGCGGCCGCCGGACATCGGCTCATGGGCGTCGCCGGCGGTGTCTCCTGCTGCGGCGTAGACGCTGGTGGTCGACCCGGCAATCGCGCCAAAAGGGCCCCTGAATGGCGGCCGGTTGCGCTCGGGCATGGCTATTCCAACATTGTTTTATCGATTCTCTGGCGCGCAGCATAGCACCATGCGACACGCCAGAGAACGGCGCGGCGTCCCTCCCCTCGTTGGGGAATAGGACGTGAAATCGCACCGATCAGGCGGTGCGGAACGACGCCACCGCGTCCCGCAGCACCTGTGCCTGTTCTTCCAGCGACAGCGCAGCGGCCGCAGCCTGCTCCACCAGCGCGGCGTTCTGCTGCGTCACCTCGTCCATCTGGTTCACGGCCTGGTTCACCTGCTCGATGCCGGAGCTTTGTTCTTCCGAGGCCGAGCTGATCTCGCCCATGATGTCGGTCACGCGCTTGACGGCGATCACCACCTCGTCGATCACGCTGCCGGCTTCGGCTACCAGCGTGGTGCCGTTTTCTACGCGGCCAACCGAATCGCCGATGAGTTCCTTGATCTCCTTGGCGGCCCCCGCCGAGCGCTGCGCCAGGTTGCGCACCTCGCCGGCCACCACGGCAAAGCCGCGGCCCTGTTCGCCGGCGCGCGCGGCCTCGACCGCGGCATTGAGCGCCAGGATGTTCGTCTGGAACGCGATGCCTTCGATCACGCCGATGATGTCGGCAATCTTCTTGCTGCTTTCGTTGATGCCGGCCATGGTGTCGATCACACGGCCGACCACCTCGCCGCCCTTGGTCGCGATGTCCGACGCGTTGACGGCCAACGTGCTCGCCTGGCGCGCGTTGTCGGCGTTCTGACGCACGATGCTCGTCAGCTCTTCCATGCTCGACGCGGTTTCCTCCAGCGACGAAGCCTGCTCTTCCGTGCGTTGCGACAGATCGGCATTGCCAGCGGCGATCTGCTTGGTGGCACTCGCAATCGAATCCGCCGACGTCTTGATATGGCCGATGGTGCCGGTCAGTTGCTGTTGCATCTGCGCCATGGCGACCAGCATGCTGTCGCGGTCGCCGGCGCGGGTTTGCACGTGCACGGCGAGGTCACCGCCGGCAATGCGGCGTGCCATCTCGGCGGCGTAGCTCGGTTCGCCGCCCAGCCCGCGCTGCACGTTGCGAATGATGAGCGACATCGCCAGCGACACCGCGCCGCCCACCAGCAGAATGACGATCAGATTGGCGATGAGCGAATGGCGGTACGCCGCATCCACTTCCTGCAGAAAGACGGCGCTGGAGATGTTCCAGTCCCACGGCACAAAGTGCTTCACGTAGCCGATCTTCGGCAATGCGGTCTCGCTGCCGGGCAGGCGGCCCTGGTATTCGGCAAAGCCGAACCCCTTGTCTTTGGCGGCGTTGACGATGGTCGGGTAGACCGGTTTGCCGGTCGGGTCCTTGAAGCCCGCGGTGCTCTTGCCGACCATGTCCGCCAGCGTCGGGTGCATCAGCAGGATGAACTGCGAATCGACCACGAATAGATAGCCGGTGGAGCCGAAGCGCATCGAGGCCAGCGTCGACAGCGCGGCTTTCTTGGCGTCGGCTTCGCTCATGGCGCCCGATTGCGCGCGGCCGTGATACAGCTTGGCGATGCCCTCGGCGGCGTCCACCAGGTTTTGCAGGCCGACTTTGCGCTCGTCAAGCATGGTCGCGCGGGTCTCCATCGCGCTCCAGATGCCGACGCCGATCAGCCCCAGCCACATCAGGCCCAACGCAAGACGCAGCTTTGCTTTGAGTGTCCACTGTCGCATGTCGCGTTTTCTCCACTTATTGTTTGACGTCTCCCCAACGGTGTAACGGCGGTGGAGTGGTCTTCTTTAATGGAGACACCGTGCGCGCAGTGTGCGGATTTCCGCAAAAAGAAGGCGCCGGCTTGCACCGGCGCCCGAAGAGACGGCACCCACCCACAAGGAGGGGGCGCCGCCGCGCGTTGGGATATTTCGCTAGGTTTTGCTATCAGCTGGCGATCATTGCTCTCGAACCCACGTTTGCGTGCGGCCCAGCAGGCTGATGCCCAGGAAGCCGCGCACATTCAGTTTCTGACCGTCTTCCGACAGCGACATCTTGGCGCTGTAGACCTTGCCGTTTTCCGGGTCCAGGATCTGACCGCCATCCCAGTTGTTGTTGCCGTCCGCCTTCAGACCCGTGAGGATCGTCAGGCCCTTGATCGGCTGGTCTTTGCGGTCGTCCGTGCACTTGGTGCAGGTCTTGTTCTCGTCGCCGGGTACCAGGATCTTGCTGACCTTGCCCGAGAACGTGCCGCCGTTATCGACGATCGTCACTTCGCCTTTCTGTTTGCCTGTGTTGTCATCGATGGTCTTCCAGATGCCGGCGGGGCTGACTTGCGCGAAAGCGCTGCCGGCGGCCAGTGCGAGTGCCAGTGCGCCAGCCAGGCGCGCGAGAGCGTGGGGGGTATGTTTCATTGTGGAGTCTCCTTGTTGTCAGTCAAAAAAATCGGTGAGGGCTGATCGATGATGTCGGCGCAGGGATCAATGCGCGCTCAACGCACCGGTCAGGGGTGACAGCGGATTGCTGCCAGAGGTGCCGGCGGCGTTCGTGACGCCACCCAGCGCATTCGTGATCGGAGCGAGCGGGTTGCCGCTGCCGGCTGCGCCGCTCAGTGCGCTCGTTACCGGTGCCAGCGGATTGCTTCCGCCGCCGAGGCCACCACCGAGCGCGCCCGTGATCGGCGCCAGCGGATTCGCCGAGCCGCCGCTACCGCCATTGACCAGGCCCCCGGTGCTGGCCACCGTGCCCCCGACGGCGCCGACCACACCGCCAACGTCTGCCGTGAGCGGGTTGCCGCCGGCCGCGCCGACTTGCGCCCCCGCGCTCTGCAGGCCGCCGCCAACCGTGTTGAGTGCACCGGCCAGCGGGCCACCGAGCATGGTCGTGCTGCCGACCGTCTGCGTGCCCTTCACCACTTGCGACGACAGCGGCACGATCGCGTTGCTGGTCTGCTGCGTGATCTGCTGGACGGGGCCGCTCGACGTGCCAATCGTGACGAGCCCGCCAGCACCCTGCATCACCTGACCCAGCGCAGACACACCGCTGCCCACCGGCGACGTCACCGGATTCAACGGCGCCAGCGGGCTACCAGCGGCACCCAGATCCGAGACGGTCTGGCCCGCGTTGCCCACCGTCACCCCGGCGGAGCGGATCACGTCACCCGAGCTCTGCACCGTGGTGCCGACCGGGTCGGGCGTCGAGCCGATCTTGCCGAGCCCGTTGCTGATGCCGCCGCCCAATGTTTGGACCGTATTGCCGGCGGACGTGACCGTCGCACCCAGATCCTTCTGCGCCGCCGTGCCGCCGATGACGGGCACCGACGCCGTGCCAATCGTCGTGCCAAGGTCGCTGACGGTCTTGCCCGTCTGCGTGACGACGTTGCCGCCGCCACCGGCGACGTTGCCGACCGGCACAGCGCCTGGATCGTTGTTGGCCGACGACGAGGGCGTCGTATCACCGTTCGGGTTGCCGCCCGAAGCGCAACCGGCCAGCGTTAGCACGGCTACTGCAGCTGCTGCCAGCAGGGTGCGCGACGCCGAAGCGGCGGACAACGAAGCGGAAGAAGAAGTGTGGAGCGGGTTCTGAATTTTCATGGTGAGTCTCCTTGTAAGCGCGGCCCGTACCGCGTGTCACCGCCGGGTCAGAAGAACGCGCATCTGGCGTCCAGCGGGTAGCATCCGCCTGCGTTTGCTGTCGAATGCAAAGAAAGTTCTACAGAGCAGTGGCTAGTGATGCACGCCGGATGTCACACCCGACAGCACACCGCCAACCAACCCGCCCACCGTTGTACCGACGCTGCCCAATCCGCCGGTACCACCACCGCCGGCTACGCCAACGGAACCAAGCGCACCGACACCAGGCAGCCCCGCCGTCAGCGAACCGACTGCCGTCGTGACCGGCGCCAGCGCACCACCGAGCGCACCGGTCAGCGCGCTACCCGGCGCACTGCCTGCGGTAGACGGCGCCGCCGGCGAGACCATCGTCGACAACCCGGTGGTGAGCGAACCGAGCGCACCGACCGTGTTGCCCAACGTCGACACCAGCGCATCACCCTTGCCGGCCGTCGTGATCGTGCTGCCCGCGCCGCCAAGCGCGCCGCCCAGCGTCGCCAGCACGTTGCTCACCGGCGCACCAAGGCCCGTCGCCGCGCCCAGCGTTTGTGTGGTCGAAGTCAGCGTGCTGGTGAGCGGCACGATGGCGGTGATGGTGGTGGTCGTCACCTGCTCGACGGGGCCGGTCAGCGTCGCGATGGGCGTGCCGCCGGTCGAGCCTGTGCCACCCGTTGCATTGCTGCCGTTGTCGTTCGACCACGTGGGCGAGCTCGATGCCGCGATCGCCGGCTTGGATTGCGAATCGCTGCCGCCGCCAAGCGACGTACCCATGTCGCCGCTGCCCGAATTCGCGCAGCCCGCCAGCATGGCGAGCGATGCCGTCGCCAGCACGCACTGCAGGAACACTCCGCGCTTCGGCGGATTCGATTTCGACAAGAACGCTAGATCGCGCATCTTGTGCCTCCACTACTCAGAACAGAACGCTTGTGTTGGACCCCTTCTGTCTTGCGCTCTTTGCTCGTCGGGTTTGTCGTCGCCAGGCTGTGGGGTTGGCGACGACCTCCCTGTCTTGTCACGGGCCACGCGCAGGTCCGTGCCACACCGCGCGATCGATGCCGTGCTCATGTGGTGAGCGGATCGTGAAGTGAAACCGAATGGCATGACAATCAGCGTCAACCTGACACCCAGATATGCGGTTGCAGCAATTCACGAACTTGATTCCGAATAAAACGACACTGGAAGCCAATCTTTGGGCAGAAAAGCCGCAGCAAAAATGGCCGATGGATCGCCGTAGAACAATCCTTCTATCGTCGTAAAACAGCCTCGTTTCAAACGCGGTTGCGTGAAGTTTTCAGCGGTTGCTGAGCAGGGTTTTCCCGCGATTGGCGATCCGTTTCGCACAGCGCATGTCGCGATCGCACGGTCGTGCTCACCCGCAGTTCGGCATCGTCACGCCCGGGGGGCGGTGTCGCATGCATCGACACCAACATCGCGCGCGTCGATGCGATTCGCGCGCGCATGCATCGATGCGTCGACTCTCTCGCTAACACGTCGCGCATCGGATGCGCGGCACGCGACTTGCGGTACCTGCATGCACGCTGTTGACCATCGCAATCGCATCGACTTCGCGCGGTGCGCATCGACGGTGTTCGAGATGCGTGTCAGCAGCGTCATCGACACGTTCAACATGTCGATGCGCATGTGTCGAGCGCATCGATTGCGTGCGTATCGACGTGTTGAGCGCGAAAAATTCGCGCGCGTTGTCGCATCTACGCATCGTTTTTTTCGACATGCATCGCGCAGCTCGCACGTCGGTGCGCACGACGATGCCGAATGCGCGCGAGGCGCGTGCGTGTGTTCACGATGCACACGCGCACAACATCGCGTGTTGCTGTAAACCGGCATGACCACTGGGTTTGCGGGGCGCGTGTGTCAACGTGGAGCAACGCCGTAACGTGATGTCACGACGCAAGAAAATGCGCATTCGCGAGATCGATCTGCGTGCATGCGCGATTCGAATCGCAGCGACGCACAGACGCAGCGCAATCCTTCACCAAAACTCACCGCGCTTTTTGCATAAATCTCTTAACATCACCGCGCAAACGAATTATGATTCGCCTTGACAAGACGTTGACTTCGATGCAAGGAAGCTTCGCGCGATCAACGACGATGAAGTTCCAAGCGGCAAGTGAAAGGTAGTCGAGGAGCGTAACCACTTTGATGCACGCCACGCCGACAAGGCTGTTCGAACTCGGTGCCGTCTCTGCGATCCCCCCGTCGGGATGGGCGTACTACCCCCAAAAGAAAACGCGCGCTCTCCAGTTTCTCGCTGTCTGTAAAGTCACGCTGCACGCGGCTTTGCGGTCCACGCAGCGATTCGCGCAAGATCAGATTTCGACCGGTGTGGCCACGATGCCCCGGTCCTCTCAATTGATGAAGACTCGCCGGATGCAATCTGTCTGGCCGACTGCGGTTACGCCTGTGTGCGCAACCGAGGCGTGTAACTTGCTGCGTGTTTCCGCCGCGCAAGTCGCAGATCTTCCTACCGAATTCATTAGCGTGCGACTGCCGTTGGGTGGTGCGCCGATGAATCGCTCGCTCGGTTGGTCTGGCGGTGCCAATGCATCGTGGGATCGGGCCGGTCGGGTTGCTCAATCTCGATAGTTCGATACCCAATCTTGAAGGAGTTTCCCATGGCAACTGCTGCTAAGAAGAAACCGGCCGCCAAGGCCCCGGCCAAGAAGGCCGCTGTGAAGAAGGCTCCGGCCGCCAAGAAGGCTGCTGCAAAGAAGGCTGCTCCGGCCGCTAAGAAGGCACCTGCCAAGAAGGTCGCAGCTAAGAAAGTTGCAGCCAAGAAGGCACCTGCCAAGAAGGCCGCAGTGAAGAAGGTTGCAGCCAAGAAGGCTCCGGCCAAGAAAGCTGCAGTGAAGAAGGTTGCAGCCAAGAAGGCCCCGGCCAAGAAAGCCGCAGTGAAGAAGGTTGCAGCCAAGAAGGCCCCGGCCAAGAAAGCTGCAGTGAAGAAGGTTGCAGCCAAGAAGGCTCCGGCTGCGAAGAAGGCTGCTGCTAAGCCTGCTGCGAAGAAGGCTGCCGCCAAAAAGGCCCCGGCTGCGAAGAAGGCTGCTGCCAAGCCTGCTGCGAAGAAGGCCCCCGCGAAGAAGGCTGTTGCCAAGCCCGCTGCTGCTCCGGCCGCTGCACCTGCTGCACCTGCTGCCAAGACCGCGCTGAACCCGGCTGCGGCATGGCCGTTCCCGACCGGCAACCGTCCGTAAGTCATTCTTACGACGGTAATCCTCCGGGACCACAGCGGCGCGCAAGTCGCGCCCACCTGATCGGATACTGCGTATCCGGTCCGCAAGACCTCAGCGTCTTGCACCGCCCGCCGATCGGCTCACGCCCCGGCGGGCTTTTTCTTGCCCGAGCGTCGCGCATACGTTTCTCGCAGGCAAAAAAAAACCGCACCGGCACGATGCCGATGCGGTGTTTCCGATAACCCCCCGGCCTATCGGCCGAGCGTTGTCGATCAGTGCGTCACGCGCGTCACGCCGCCCGATGACAGCAGACGCACTCGCTCGCCAGGTCGGAAAGCCTCGTCCGCGTCTTGCGTGATCGCGCGGTACTCGCCGTTGTCGAGCTTGACCGTGATTTCCAGACCCGGACGCTTGTTCATCTGACCCTCGAGCGCGCTGCCTGCAACGCCACCGAGAATCGCACCGAGCACACCCGCCGCCACCGAGCCGTTGCCGCGCCCGATGGCTGCCGCCGAACCGATGCCGCCGATCGCGCCGCCAGCAATGGTGCCAACGCCGGTCTGCTCACGGTCGATCACGACATTGCGCACGGAATCCACCGTACCGAAGCGCACGGTCTGCTCGCGCTGCGCCTGTCCCGAGCTGTAAGCGCTGTTGGAGTTGGTGCCCATGGCGCAGCCTTGCAGGCCAAGGGCGGCGACCAGCAGAGTCGCGGCGCCGATGCGATAGATGGGTTTCATGTTGATTCCTTATTGATACCGGTACCCGAAAGCGGATTCAAAGCGCCGGGCAATCTCGTCGACGGGCAGGCCGTGATTCTGCGGGCCTTGGCAAGCGATCTTGAGTGAGCCCATCAGGCTGGCGAGGCGGCCGGTGGTGTCCCAGTCCAGGCCGTTCTCGATGCCGTAAAGCAGGCCGCCGCGGAACGCGTCGCCGCAGCCGGTCGGGTCGACCACGCGTTCGGCCGGCACGACCGGAATAGTGTACTGCTTGCCGCCGGCGTAAATCTCCGCCCCTTCTTCCCCGCGCGTGACGATGTAAGCCTCGACGCGCTGCGCAAGTTCTGCCGCACTGTAGCCCGTGCGTGACAGCATGACCTGCGCTTCGTAGTCATTGACCACCACGTAGCTGGCGAGTTCAACGAAGTGGCGGAGGTCGGCGCCGTCAAACAGCGGCATTGCCTGGCCCAGATCAAAGATAAAAGGCACGCCGGATTCGGCAAATTGCGTCGCGTGGTGCAGCATGCCTTCGCGGCTGTCGGGGCCAACGAGGCCGAGCCTGGCCGGCAGCGCATTCTTGACCGAATTGATGCTCGAATGGCTCATCGCACCTGGGTGAAACGCGGTGATCTGGTTGTTGTCTCGGTCGGTCGTGATCATCGCTTGCGCGGTGAACGTGTCCGGAACCTCCGTGACATGCGTTGTCGAGATACCGAGCTTCTTCAGGTAGTCCAGGTACGGACCCGCATCCTGGCCGACTGTGCCCATGATGATGGGTTCGCCGCCGAGCAGCTTCAGCGTGTAGGCGATGTTGCCTGCGCAGCCACCGAACTCCCGGCGCATGGTTGGCACCAGAAAGGAAACGTTCAGGATGTGGATCTTGTCGGGCAGGATGTGTTCGCGGAAGTGTCCGTCGAACGTCATGATGGTGTCGTAGGCAACCGAGCCGCAGATCACGCTGGCCATATTGAAGCACTCCAGATATGACACGGCCGCCCAGTGGACGGCCGTGTGATGAACGAGAGACCGAAAGCCGGTCTCGATGCAATCAGTTCAGCTTACTTCAGCGCAGCCAGGGCGGCGTCGTAGTTCGGCTCGTCCTTGATTTCCGGCACGAGTTGCGAATACAGAACGTTGTCGTTGGCGTCGAGCACAACTACGGCACGCGCGGTCACGCCAGCCAGCGGGCCCGACGTGATGTCGACGCCGTAGGCTTGCTTGAAACCCTTGTCGCGGAAGGTCGACAGCGGCTTCACATTCGCGATGCCTTCGGTGGTGCAGAAGCGGCCGGCCGCGAACGGCAGGTCAGCGGAGATGGAGAGGACGACGGTGTTGTCCAGCTTGGCAGCGGCTTCGTTGAACTTGCGCGTCGAGGTGGCGCACACCGGGGTGTCCAGGCTCGGCACGATGTTCAGGACCTTGCGCTTGCCGGCGAAGTCAGCGAGCGAGACGTCTTTCAGGTCTGCGCCGACCAGCGTGAATGCCGGGGCCTTCGAGCCTGCGGTCGGGAATTGGCCGCCGACTTCGATCGGGTTGCCGCCAAGGGTCACGTTTGCCATGGTGTTACTCCTTCCTTTGATACGTGTTGGGGAAAAGCCGCTAACAGGACCCTCCTGGCATCTGCGTCGGCACGCTTGGCCGGCAGGGTCTTGTTAGCGGCTCTAAGCCAGGGGTGAAGATTCAGGGGTAAAAAATCAGGACCCGGTAATTGGCCGTCGGGCGCTGGGACTGGAATCGTACCCGAATCGGTAGTTCGGCGCGGGCGGGCAGCCCTGACTTGCCGTATGCACTGTCGCTCGGGTTCAGGTAGTCGGCAGGTAGCAGCGCACGGCGCGAGAGCAGTTGGTCTTGCAGGTCGGTCGTGATCAGCTCGATGGCCGGCAGGGCGATGGGGCCGCCGGCGCGGTTGCGCAACGTAGCCGTCAGCACGTACTGGTCGGATGCATCGCCTTCTTGCCGCTGCAGTTGCGACGATTCGATCTGCAATGCATCGAGATCACGCGGCGGCGCGATCGTGCAGTGCAGTGGCTGGCACAGAGCCTCCAACATCGGGCGTGTGGAGGGCGCGCGGCGAGCGATTTCGGCGCGCGCAAGGAAGAGCAACTGCGCCACCGCCAGCATCGTCAGCAAGCCGATCGCGATGCGCGCGAGGGCACGGCGTCCGGTCGTTTTACGCGCCTGCTCGCGAGCTTGCGCGGCACGCAGGAAATCCAGCGTCGCGGCAGAGACACCATGATTCGGCCCACGCACCTTGCGCGGGGCGCCGGTCAGCGTGCGTTGCGGCGTCGGGCCGGTCGGCTCGGCTTGCGAGCGACGTCCGTGACCATGGCGGCGCGGCACCGGCGCAAAAAGCGTGTGCGGATCGGTTTCGTGGCGCATCCAGACCGAATCGTGCTTCTCGGCCTCGGGCTTCAGGGGTGCGACAGCTGCCGGCGCAGACGCGGTCACCACCGGAGCCGCCGTGGGCGCGATGGCCGGCTCTACCGGCAGGTCTGCCGACGGCTGCTTGGGCACGGCGGCGGCGAATGCGTCTTCCTCGTCATCAAGGTCGCGGATGGGCGGCAGACCGTGAAACGGATCGGCGGGAGCGACGGACGCGGCGGGCGGTTCGGGTTGCGGTGCCTGCTGCGCGGGCTCGGTGGCAGGCTCGGCAGCGTGCTCGATCGGCGCCTCGTCCGGTAGCGGGCGCGTGTCCGGCGCGGTTGAGTGCACGTCGGGCACGGGTGTTGCGCCTTCAACTTCCCCCAGATGCACTTCCGCGACGCCTTCTTCCGGAACGTCTTCTTCCCAGATCAGCGTCATGCCGAAGCCGTGATCGTCCTCTTGGGCAGGTGATGTCGCGGGCGTTTCCGGTTCAGGGGTGACGAGCGTTGAGAGCGGCGCTACGCGAGCGGTGTGTTCGGGCGATTGCTGTGGCTGCGGTGCTTCGGCGAGTGGCGCCGCAGGCGTGGGCGCCACGCCAAGCTCGATCAGATGATCGCGGCCATCGAATACGTGATTGCAGCGGCCGCAACGGACGAGCCCGCCGCGCAGCCGAAGCTGATCGGCGACAACGCGGAATGCGGTTTGGCAGTTGGGACAGCGAGCAGCCAAACGTGGTGCAGCTTGTGGCGCAGTTGCCATGCGGGACGAGGAGAAAAAAGCCGACCGCGCGAGTATTGCAGACAGCGGCGCCAGCGTCGACCTTTGCAGGCGACACTGGCGCGCAATACCTTGAATTTACGCGGGTTTCACACCGTGCAGGCAGACCCAGCCGTCACGTGAACGCCAGACGGTAAGCGGAATGGCCGAGGCATACGCGGCAGCCACTTCTTCGGCTTGGCGCTCGAGCACGCCCGACAGAATCAGCCGGCCGCCCGGGCGCACGCGCGCGCACAACATCGCTGCCATCAGCTTGAGCGGGTTCGACAGAATGTTGGCGACGACCAGATCGAACGTACCTTCCGGTGCGTCGTCGGGCAGAGCGAAGGTGGCTTCGACGTGGTTGCGCTCGGCGTTGTAGCGCGAGGCTTCCACCGCGTTCGGATCGATATCGACACCGACGGTTTCACCGGCGCCGAGCTTCTTGGCGACGATGGCCAGGATGCCCGAGCCGCAGCCGTAGTCGAGCGTGCGTTCGCCGGGTTGCACGTGCTGCTCCAGCCATTCCATGCACAGGCGCGTGGTCGGGTGGCTGCCCGTGCCGAAGGCGAGGCCCGGGTCGAGCTCGAGCACCACGGCGTCGGGCTCCGGTGCGTCGTGCCACGACGGCACGACCCAGATGTGCTCACCAATATGAATGGGCTCGAACTGCGATTGCGTGACGCGAACCCAGTCCTGCTCTTCGACTTCGCGCACGGTGTACGCAGGCAGCGGCGTCAGGTTGATCTCGTTGGCCGCGGCCGCCACCAGCAGTGCCGGGTCGGCATCGTCAGCGAGGAGCGCAACCACGCGCGAGCGATTCCACGCCAGGCGTGTTGGCTCGTGACCGGGCTCGCCAAAGAGCGGCTGCTCTTCGGGCGTGTCGGCATCGGCGTCTTCCACCGAAACCGACAGCGCGCCGAGATCAAACAGTGCTTCGGACAACGCTTCGGCGTCGTCCCGCGACACTTCGAGCACGCATTCGCGGTACGTCACTTGCCGCCACCCTTGGCTACTTCCTGTTGCGCCAGACGGTGCTCCAGGTAGTGGATGTCGGTGCCGCCTTCAACGAAGTTGGCGTCGAGCATCAGGTCGCGGTGCAGCGGCACGTTGGTCTGGATACCTTCCACCACCATTTCCGACAGGGCGATACGCATGCGGGCGATGGCCTGCTCGCGTGTAGCGCCGTACGTGATGACCTTGCCGATCATCGAGTCGTAGTTAGGCGGCACGAAGTAACCGTTGTAAGCATGCGAGTCCACGCGGACGCCCGGACCGCCCGGCACGTGCCAAGACGTGATGCGACCCGGCGACGGCGTGAACTTGAACGGATCTTCTGCGTTGATGCGGCACTCGATGGCGTGGCCCTTGAGCACGATGTCCTTCTGGCGGAAGCGCAGCTTTTCGCCGGCCGCCACACGGATCTGCTCCTGCACGATGTCGACGCCCGTGATCATTTCCGTGACCGGATGTTCGACCTGCACGCGCGTGTTCATTTCGATGAAATAGAACTCGCCGTTTTCGTACAGGAATTCGAACGTGCCGGCGCCACGGTAGCCGATCTTCTTGCAGGCCTCGGCGCAGCGGTCACCAATGCGCTCGATCAGGCGGCGCGGAATGTGCGGTGCCGGCGCTTCTTCGATCACCTTCTGGTGGCGGCGCTGCATGGAGCAATCACGCTCGCCCAGCCAGACGGCGTTGCGGTGCTGGTCGGCCAGGATCTGGATCTCCACGTGGCGCGGATGCTCCAGGAACTTCTCCATATAGACTTCCGGATTGCCGAAGGCACGGCCGGCTTCTTCGCGCGTCATGTTGACGGCGTTAATCAGCGCAGCCTCGGTGTGAACCACGCGCATGCCGCGGCCACCGCCGCCGCCAGCCGCCTTGATGATCACCGGATAGCCGACCTTCTTGGCCGTTGCCAGAATTTCCTTCGGATCTTCCGACAGGGCACCTTCCGAGCCCGGCACGCACGGTACGCCGGACTTGATCATCGCCTGCTTGGCCGACACCTTGTCGCCCATCAGGCGGATCGATTCGGGCGCCGGGCCGATGAAGGTGAAGCCTGATTGCTCCACGCGCTCGGCAAAGTCGGCGTTTTCCGACAGGAAGCCGTAGCCAGGGTGGATTGCCTGGGCGTCGGTAACTTCGGCGGCCGAGATGATGGCCGGCATGTTCAGGTACGACAGCGGCGACGGTGCCGGGCCGATACACACCGCTTCGTCGGCCAGCTTGACGTATTTGGCTTCCTTGTCCGCCTCGGAATAGACCACCACGGTCTTGATGCCGAGTTCGCGGCAGGCGCGCTGGATGCGAAGAGCGATCTCGCCGCGATTCGCGATCAGGATCTTGTCGAACATCGTGTTCTCGCTACAAAAAGGAGAGGCGAGGGCGCTGTGGCTGGGCTGCGCTCAGGCAGCCCTTGTGCGCCGGCTCGCGCTCGGATGCGGCACGCTGCGTGCCGCACGATGAGGGTCGGATGCCGGAAGATCAGCCGATCACGAACAGCGGTTGGCCGTATTCCACAGCCTGGCCGTTCTCGATCAGGATTTCCTTGATAACGCCGGCCTTGTCCGCTTCGATCTCGTTGAGCAGCTTCATCGCTTCGATGATGCAGATCGTCTGACCTTCCTTGACGGTGTCGCCCACCTTGACGAACTCGGCCGCGCCCGGCGACGGCGAGCGATAGAACGTGCCGACCATCGGCGACGTCACGATGTGGCCAGCCGGCAGGGCCGGGGCAGCAGCTTCGGCGCCAACGGCGGCCGGAGCCACTGCGGCGGGTGCGCCCATAGCCGGTGCTGCCTGCATCGGCATCGGCATCGGCGCATATTGCATCGGGGCCACCACTTGCGGCGCCGACTTGACGATGCGGACCTTGCCTTCGCCTTCGGTCACTTCGAGTTCCGAAATGCCCGATTCGGCCACCAGGTCGATCAGCGTTTTCAGCTTGCGCAAATCCATGAACGTTCTCCTGCAGCGTCGGCGGTCTGGGGCAGTGGATGCGCGCGAATGGCTCTTCAGCCGCACATCGGTCAAAAGCGCTCCAGGCGCTGGCGTCGTTGCGTTGGTTAAGTGGTTGAAATAAAAGGAAGAAGACGGCTGATCAGCCGCCGTGTTGGTCTATTGCGAAGTCCAGCGCCGCCAGATAGCCGCGCCAGCCCAATCCGCAAATCACGCCCACCGCCTGGTCCGCCAGATAAGAATGGTGGCGGAACGGCTCACGACGATGCACGTTGGACAGATGCACTTCGATATACGGGATCACCACGCCGGCCAGCGCGTCGCGCAGAGCCACGCTCGTATGCGTGTAGGCGGCCGGATTGATGATGATGAATTCAATGCCTTCGCTTTTGGCAGCGTGGATGCGGTCCACCAGCGCACCTTCATGGTTCGACTGGAAGTGCGCAAGCGTCACGCCGCGCGCCGTGGCGCGTTCGACCAGGGCGGCGTTGATGTCGGCAAGGGTGGTTGCACCATAGACTTCCGGCTCGCGCGTCCCCAGTAAATTGAGGTTCGGGCCGTGCAGTACGAGCACGTTGCGAAGCGCTTTGGCGATGGGTTTATCAGCCACGGTTTTGACCGGTTGAGCGAAGTTGGACGCAATTTACAGCAACTTAGAATGCTTTGTCTAGTTTTTGCTGAAAAACTATCGAGAAATCGGTGTTTTCACCGATCTTGGGCATGCGGTCTACGCATTTGCCGAAGAAGAAGGGGAGTTGCGTGCACATGAACGTCATATGACGTTTTTGTACATTCACGTGCGCTGCAGGGCCTCACGCAATTCGTCAGCATGCACACGACCCATCTTCCGGAAAATGATCTCGCCTTGTGCGTTGAGAATCACAGTGAACGGAAGCCCCCCGACTTCGTTTCCGAACTGGCGGCCCAGCTCCGTGCCGCCAAAGCCCGCAACGGCAATGGGGTATGTGACGTGTACCTTACCCAGAAAAGTCTGGATATTGGACGCCGAGTCGATCCCGATGCCAACGAACTTTGCCTTGGCCTTTTGCTCCTGTGCCAGCGCAGACAGTTCTGGCATTTCCTCCACGCAAGGACCGCACCATGGTGCCCAGAAATTGATCACAACCGGCTGGCCACGAAACGCTGCCAGATCCAGGGGCGCGCCATTGGCGTCTGGAAGCTTGCTGCCGTAGAACGCGGCGACGGCATTGTCAGCCGGCGTTTTGGGCTCAGTGGCGCGATGTCCAAAATAGACGCCCGCCGCCGCGGCAAGCAGGCCGGCAATCCACAGGGCAATCAGTGCGGTACGGCGGGACATGGTTTTGCGGAGGTCTCTATATATACAGAGGCGGAGCGTGCGGGATTGTACTCCTGTCGGCCGATCACCCCTGCGACAGTAGGGCACGCACTGCCGCCGCGTCGCCGCGCTGGGTTTTGCCGGTGGCGTCGGCGCGTCGCGCGCCGCGCACATCGTTCATGTCATATAGGGCGATATGGACGCCGACGGGCGTGCCTGTTTCAGCGCGCAGCTCGCGCGCAAGCTCCCGGGATTCGGCCCCCGCGGGCCACTGGCCGCGCCATAGGAAGCTGAGCGTTTCCACCTCGTCTCGGCCGGCGAAGTGAGCGCTCTCTGTTGTGTCGAAATCCACGCCGGCGTTGAGCAGGAAGATCGCCACGTCCTTCGGGCTGTCGCAGAAGACCTGCAGGTGGATGTCGGAGTGCTCGCTGGCGGTCCCGTTGAAGACTGCGCCCGCCAGGTATGGGTTATGGACTGCCAGCCCTTCCATCAGCAGGAGTGCGATGCGGCGCAGCAACGCCAGCACGCGCGGTTGGGACTCGGCCTGGAACAGCGCCTGGTATTCGCGGACTTCCGTTTCGACCTGTTCGTTGTCCGGCAGCCATTCGCCGGGCGCGCGGGATTCCGTGCCGAGCACTTGGCGCGCGGCCTTGCGCTTGGCTGTAGCGTAGTCAGCGCCGTCTTCCGCGATCATGCGAGCGGCGGTGATGGCGATTTCTTCCCGCACGCGGGCGGGGTCGAGGCTGGGGCGTTTGGGCATGGCTCTATTTTACTGAAGCGCGCAGGCCGGGCCTGAAGCGGCAGGTACAATGCGGCGCAACGAAGTTGAGATGGCTCCCATGCATATCCACATCCTTGGAATCTGCGGCACCTTCATGGGCGGCATTGCCCTGATCGCCCGCCAGGCCGGTCACCGCGTCACCGGCTGCGACGCCAATGTCTACCCGCCGATGAGCACCCAGCTCGAAGCGCAAGGTATCGAGCTGATTGAGGGCTTCGACCCCGAACAGCTCTCCATCGGCGCCGATCTGTACGTCATCGGCAACGTGATTTCCCGCGGCAATCCGCTGATGGAAGCCATCCTGGATCGCAATCTGCCTTACATTTCCGGCCCGCAATGGCTGGGCGACAACGTACTGCGTCAGAAATGGGTGCTTGCTGTGGCAGGCACACATGGCAAAACGACCACCACGTCAATGCTCGCGTGGATTCTGCAGGACGCAGGCTACAACCCAGGGTTCCTTGTGGGCGGTGTGCCGCGCAACTTTGGGCTGTCGGCGCGGCTCACGGAATCCGACTTCTTCGTCATCGAGGCCGACGAGTACGACACGGCCTTCTTCGACAAGCGCAGCAAGTTCGTCCATTACCGTCCCCGTACGGCCATATTGAATAACCTGGAATTCGATCACGCCGACATCTTTCCTGATCTTGCGGCAATCGAAACCCAATTTCACCACCTGGTGCGCACCGTGCCCGGTCAAGGCCGCCTGCTCGTCAATGGTCGCGACGATAGCCTGAAGCGTGTACTTGAGCGCGGATGCTGGTCGGAAGTCGAGCCATTCGGCGCAGAAGACGGCCTCGGTTGGGAGATCGCGAACCTGGGTGAAGACGATAGCTTCGACGTGGTTTTCAACGGCCAACCGCAGGGTCGGGTCCGCTGGGCACTTCAGGGCGATCACAACCGCATGAATGCGCTGGCGGCGATTGCCGCCGCACGTCACGTCGGCGTGCCGCCGGCTCAAGCCATTGAAAGCCTGGCTCGTTTCGAAAATGTGAAACGCCGTATGGAAGTACGTGGCACCGTCAATGACGTGACCGTCTACGACGACTTTGCCCATCATCCCACCGCCATTCGCACGACGATCGAGGGCCTGCGCCGTCGCGTAGGGAAGGGGCGCATTCTCGCGGTACTGGAGCCACGTTCCAACACCATGAAGTTGGGTGTGATGAAACAGGCGCTTCCGGACAGCTTGTCTGGAGCAGATCAAGTCTTCGCTTACGGGGCTGCCGATGGCCGCGACGCAATCGGCTGGGATCTGGCTGGCGCGTTGGCGCCGCTGGGGGACCGCGCGAAAGCATTCTCTGATCTGGCCACTCTCGTCGCAGACGTCATTGCTGCCGCTCGCCCAGGCGACCATGTCCTTGTCATGAGCAACGGCGGATTCGGGGGCGTACATCAGAAGCTGCTGGACGCCTTGGCTGAACGCGTCGGCACAGTCAACTGATCTGTATATGCCGGCATCCATCGTCTATCTGCACGGATTCCGTTCGTCGCCGCGCTCGTTCAAAGCGCAGTTGTTGGGCAAACGCATGACTTCCGTGGGGCTGGCAGATCAATACGTTTGCCCGACATTGCCTGTATCACCGAGCGAGGCGATGGCCGAAACAGAGGCGCTGATCGCTGAGTTGGGTACGCGGGACGGCATCAAGCCTGTGCTTATCGGCTCCTCTCTGGGTGGTTTTTACGCCACTTGGCTGGCTGAGCGGCATGGGCTTCGCGCGGCAATGCTCAATCCCGCTACCCGCCCAGAGCGGGATCTCGCCAAATACGTCGGCGAACAGCCGTTATGGCATGGCGGCGGCACGATTCGTGTTGAGACGCATCACCTTGATGAGCTGCGCGCGCTCGCTGTGCCCGCCGTCACGCAACCAGAGCGCTATTACCTGCTGGCCGCGACCGGGGATGAGGTGCTCGACTATCGCGAAATGCTGGGCCACTTTCCTGGCGCGGTCACCCGCATCATTGAGGGTGGCGACCATGGCATCAGCGATTTCGCCCAGTACATGGACGAAGTGCTCGTCTTCTGCGGCGTTCCCGCCGACCTGTTGGCCGCGCATCCGTTTAGCGCCGCATGACCGATTCTCCGTCTTACCCGCGCAGCCTCTGGCGCAGCGCGTTGCCTCCGGCTGTCGTCTATGACCGGCATTGGGCACGCTGGGCAGTTGGCGCCGACTCGCTGACTGCGCGGCTTCGTGCGGCGTCATCGCGCTTCCGCGTTCAATTGCTGGGCCAGCGCCGCGCGATGCCGCTGCGTGACGAGTGGCGCTCCCTCGGCATGGCAGGCCCAGCTGACACGTTGGTCCGCGAGGTTTTGCTGATCTGCGACGACATCCCGGTGGTCTATGCCCACACCATCGTGCATCCGCGCAGCGTGGCGCTTGACTGGCCGTTCCTGAAAGCACTGGGGACGCAGCCGCTGGGGCACTCGCTGTTTGCCGATCCACGTGTCGAGCGCGGGGGTTTCGAATTCGCCTTGCTGGACGCGCGCCACCCGCTGGTGCGCCGGGCGCATGGGGCGCTAGGCGACGCGCCCGTTGCCGGCACCGCCCGGTTGCCGGCCCGTCGATCGGTGTTCCGGCGTAGAGCGAGCGCGATGCTGGTGACGGAGGTTTTCCTGCCTGCGCTGGCCAACTTCCACCCGCCGCGGTAGGCGTATTTCGCGGGCCGGGCGTTCAGCCAGTGCGGTATCATCGCCCCCAACTTTTTATCGCCGCGTATTACGTTGTGACGTCAGGGTGCGCGGCCATTCCACCTCATTCAAAGCGATGCTCGGTCGTGCGAGTGCCGCAATCCATACAAATCCATGCAGTTGCTGTTTGAAGAAGGCGGCGAGATCCGCGCAGGCACCGTCTTGTCCCAACAGGGCGAGGCCTATCAGGTCGAGTTGCCGAGCGCCAAGCGCACCAAGGTCAAATCGCGCGACGTGTTGCTGCAATTCGCGCAGCCGTCGGCCAGCGAGTTGTCGCAGGCCGCCCAGGCGCTGTCGGCAGAGATCGACCTGGATTTCCTCTGGGAATGCGCTTCGGCCGATGAATTCGGCTTTACCGATCTGGCAGGGGAATATTTTGGCGCCGGCGCCAATGCCACGCAGCAAGCCGCTTTGGCCATCGCGCTGCATGGCTCGCCGATCTACTTCCGCCGCAAGGGCCGCGGCCGCTATCAGCGCGCACCCGAAGATCAGCTGAAAGCCGCGCTCGCGGGCCTGGAGCGCAAGAAGCAGCAAGCCGCACTGCAGGCCGAATACGAGGCCGAGCTGAAGGCGATGCGCCTGCCCGAGGCCTTTCGCGGCAAGACGCTGCAACTGTTGTTCAAGCCCGACAAGAACAGTCTCGAATACAAGGCGCTCGACGCGGCGTGCACGGCACTGGGCCTGTCGCCGATGCGCCTGATGGTGGCGGTGGGCGGCATCGCCAATGCCCGCGCGCTGCACGAGGCGCGCTTTTTGTCGGAATGCTTCCCCAAGGGCACCGGCTTCCCCGACGTGACCGTGCCGGAACCGGCGATGGAGCTGCCGGCCGCCGACGTGCGCGCCTTCTCGATCGACGACGTGACCACCACGGAAATCGACGACGCCATCTCCGTGACCCCGATTGATGACGCCACCGTGCGCATCGGCATCCATATTGCCGCGCCGGGCTTTGGCATCCAGCGCGGCGAACCGTTGGACGTGATTGCACGCCAGCGTTTGTCGACTGTGTATTTCCCCGGTGACAAGATCACGATGCTGCCGGAGTCGGTGGTTGATCGCTACACGCTGCAGGAAGGGCGCGCGTGCCCGGCGCTGTCGCTGTATGCGACGGTCGACCGCGCCACCTGGGCAGTCACCGCCAGCGAAACGCGCTGCGAATCCGTGACCGTGGCCGCCAACCTGCGCCATAACCTGCTCGACGACGTGATCACCGCCGACGCGTTGGCCGATGGCTCGGGCGACTACCCGTTCAAGGCCGAACTGGCGGTGCTGTGGCCGTTTGTGTGCGCCTTGTACGACGGCCGCCAGCAGGCACGCATCGCCAGTGGCTTGAAGCCCGAGGGCGCGCAGAAGGGCGATTATTCGTTCTACATCGATGCGATTCCGGAAGCGGAAGGCGGTGGCGAGCGCGTGCGGATCGAACAGCGCAAGCGAGGCTCGCCGCTAGACAAGATCGTTGCCGAGCTGATGATCCTGGCCAACAGCACGTGGGGCCGCATGCTGGCCGACGCCGGGGTGCCCGGCATCTATCGCACGCAGAAGGCGTGGGGCATGCACCGCACGCGCATGCAGACGTATCCAGCGCCACATGAAGGTCTGGGCGTGGCGCAGTACGCGTGGAGCACCTCGCCGTTGCGCCGCTATGTCGATCTGGTCAACCAGTGGCAGATCGCAGCGGTGGCGCAGCACGGCGTGACGGCCAAGCTGATCGCGCCGTTCAAGCCGAAAGATGCCGACCTGCTGGCAGCCGTGGCCGACTTCGAAGCCACCTACGCTGCCTACGCCGACCACCAGTCGACCATGGAGCGCTACTGGTGCCTGCGCTGGCTCAAGCAGGAAAATCGCACGCGTATGCAGGCAGTGGTGCTCAAGGAAGGCGCCGTGCGCTTCGCCGACATTCCGCTCGTGACGAAGGTGCCGGAACTGGCGCAAACGCCGCGCGGCACGCATGTCGTGCTCGATATCCTGGACACCGACGAGATCAGCCTGGAAGTATCGTGCCGCGTGGTCGAAATCCTTACACCCGCAGCGGACGCACAAGCTGAGGCCGAAGCCATCGAAGAAGAACTGGCCGAGGCAGAGACTGAAGCCGATGTGCCGGCTGAACCACAACCGGCGGCCGATGAGGAAGAGGCTCGCGCAGAAGCCGACGCCGCTGTGGCGCCGCCGCCGCAAGACGGCGAGAGCGGTGGAACGCCTGGCGCTGCATAACTACAATCGCAGTCTGACCTTCATTCTTCGCGCATCGACCAGGAATCGCCCCATGGCCGCCCTTGCAAACCGTCCGGACTGGTCCGGCAGCAGCACGCTCACCAAGGCATTGGTGGTGTCGCTGGCCGTGCATGTTCTGCTGCTGTTCGTGCGTGTGGTGGCCCCCGAAGCGTTCGATATCAAGCGCGAAGATCCGGGCCTGGATGTGGTGCTGGTGAATGCCAAGTCGTCGACGGCGCCGTCCAAGGCGACGGCCGTGGCCCAGGTCAACCTGAACGGAGGTGGCGAATACGATCAACAACGCGCCACCACGCCGCTGCCTGCCGACACCAACGAGCAGACCGGCGATGCCATCAAGCTCACGCAGCGACGCGTTGAATATCTTGAGCAAGAGCAGCGCCGCCTGCTCACGCAATCGACTGACCGCGCACCGCTGGTCAACGATCGTCAGGTCAAGCCCGGCGAGCGTCCGCAGCCATCGCCCACCAATGGCACCGACGACCGCACCACGCAAGATGAAATCGCCCGCCTGCAGGCCGAGATCGACCGCAACCTCGAGAACTACGCCAAGCGCCCGCGCCGCAATGTGCTGACGGCCGCCAGCGCGCGTCAGGTGGATTACGCCCGCTACTACGATTCGGTGCGCCGCAAGATCGAAGCGCGCGGCACCGCCAACTTTCCCAGCCAGAACGGCCGCCCGCTGTACGGCGAGCTGATCGTCGTGATCAGCATCAACCGCGAAGGCCAGCTCGGCTACAACCAAGACGGCTACAAGATCGAAGGCATCGAGATCGCCAAAAGCTCGGGTAACCCCGCGCTGGATCGCCAAGCCGTGGCCATCGTGCGTTCGTCTTCACCGTTTGGCGGCTTCCCGGCCGAGATGCGCAAGCGCGTCGACATTCAGGATGTCGTTGCTACGTTCAAGTTCACCCGCGCAGGCCTGGAAACCCACCTGCAGACCCGCTGATTTCGTCGTCCATGCCGTCGTCGTTTCAAGAGGCCATCCTCGCAGCTGCGAGCGCCCCGCCCACAGATCGTTATGGCGTGATCGGCAACCCGATCTCGCACAGCAAGTCGCCCATCATCCATGCCGCGTTTGCGCAGCAGACGGGGCAGCTCATCCGCTACGACCGCATCTACGCCGAACTGATCGCGTTCGACGAAACGGTGATGAACTTCGTGCGCGAAGGCGGGCGCGGGCTCAACGTGACTGTGCCGTTCAAGCTCGATGCGTATGCCATGTCGACGTCGCTGTCGCTGCGGGCGGAATCGGCCGGTGCGGTCAACACGCTCAAGTTCGATGGCGAAGAGATCTTTGGCGACAACACCGACGGCGTCGGCCTGATGCGCGACATCACCCATAACATCGGGAACTCGTTCGAAGGCGAACGCGTGCTGCTGCTGGGCGCCGGCGGTGCGGCGCGTGGCGTGCTGCTGCCGCTGCTGGAGCACAAGCCCGCGCGCGTGTTCATTGCCAACCGCACGGCGGATCGCGCCAACAAGCTGGTCGAGCGCTTCGAAGTTTCGGCCAAGCTGCACGAGGTCGAGCTCGTGGGCGGCGGCTATGACGAACTTGCTGCGGACGACGTTTTCGACGTCATCATCAACGCTACGGCGAGCAGCCTCCAGGCCGAAGTGCCGCCGATCCCGACCACCGTGTTCGGTCCCAACGCGCTGGCCTACGACATGATGTACGGCCCGCGGCCGACGGTGTTCATGGAGTTCGCCCGGCGCAACGGCGCCCGCGCATGGGACGGTTTGGGCATGCTGGTGGAGCAGGCGGCGGAATCGTTCTTCGTCTGGCGCAACGTGCGTCCGGACACCGCTCCGGTGCTGCTCGCCATGCGCGAGGGGCTGCAAGGCGAAGCCGCCGTCGCGGCGCGCGCGCCTCGCTGAACCGGAGCGAAGCCCCGCGATGATGCGTTGGTTCGGCTATGTGATCGGCTGCTTCGTTGCGGGCGTGGTCGCCCTCAACCTGTACTTCTTTGCCGCCATCGCGAGTTGGCAGGTGTTCGATCCGTCGTCTACCAGCTTCATGCGCGCCGAGCGCATGCGCCTATGCGGCGCCAATGTCTTCACCTGCAAGGTCGACCACCGCTGGGTCAATTACGACCAGATATCACGCAACCTCAAGCGCGCGGTCATCGCCAGTGAAGACGCGGATTTTGTCTCGCACAGCGGCTGGGAAGTCGACGCCATGCTCGACGCGTGGGAGAAGAACAAGCGGCGCGGCCACGTGGTCGCAGGCGGTTCGACCATCACGCAGCAACTGGCCAAGAACCTATTCCTCTCAGGCGAGCGCCACTACCTGCGCAAGGGTGAAGAACTCGTCATCACGTGGATGCTTGAGTTCTGGCTCGACAAGGAACGCATTCTCGAGATCTATCTGAACTCGGTGGAATGGGGCGAGGGCGTCTTCGGTGCGGAAGCGGCAGCGCAGCATTACTTCAAGCGCCCGGCTTCGCAGCTTACGGTGGGTCAGGCGGCCCGCTTGGCTGCGGCGCTGCCCGCGCCGAAGTGCTTCGATAAGAAGAGCTACTGCGCCAACGTGCACGTCAACTTCACGCGCAAGGCCACCGTGATCGCCAACCGCATGGGTTCGGCCACGCTGCCGGATTAATCCGGCGCAGGCCTACTTCAGCCAGCCCTTGCGGCGGAAGTACACCAGCGGAATCGCCGCCGACACCACCATCATCAGGATCGCGTACGGGTAGCCTTCTGCCCAGTCCAGCTCCGGCATCACCTTGAAGTTCATGCCGTAGATCGAGGCGATCAGCGTGGGTGGCATCAGCGCCACCGATACCACCGAGAACAGCTTGATGATCTTGTTCTGGTTGATGTTGATGAAGCCGACCGTGGCGTCCATCAGGAAGTTGACCTTGTCGGACAGGAACGCCGTGTGGTTCTCGATGGAATCGATGTCGCGCAACACCTGGCGCGCTTCGTCTTGCTGGTCGGCCGAGAGCAACTGGCTGCGCAGCAGGAACGACACCGCGCGGCGCGTATCCATCACGTTGCGGCGGATCCGGCCATTCAAGTCTTCCACGCGGGCGATGATCTCCAGCACATCGGCGGCGGCGGCGTCGGTCACCTCATCGGCCAGCACACGTTTGCTGGCATCTTCGAGGCGTTCATAGACTTCCTCGATGGAGTCGGCCGAGTATTCCGCGTCGGTAGCGTACAGATCCATCAGCACATCTTTGGCGTTGCGCACCGAGCCCGGGCGAAGCCGCGCACGCATGCGCACCAGCCGGAATGCGGGCAAATCCTCGTCGTGGATGGAGAAGAGCACATCCTTGGTCAAGACGAAGGCCACGCGCACGTTACGGGAAGCGGTTTCTTCGTCGAGCAGGAAATCGGTGCGGATATGGATGTGGCCGTCTTCGCCTTCAAAGTAGCGGGCGGAGGCTTCCAGGTCCCCCAATTGCTCCAGTTCGGGCAGGACCACGCCGTGGGCTTCCTTGATCCACGCCAGCTCTTCGTCGTCGGGGTCGATCACGTCGATCCAGATCGGCTTGTGCTGCAGCAGTTCGCTGCGTTCTTCGACCTGTTCCTGCGCGAGACGGCCTTTTTGCACGACGAACAGGTTGATCATGGATGTTTCCTTGAAGCAGGCGTTGAGCGGGCGGCGAAAAAATCGCGCCGAGTGTAGCGTAAAGAGACGGCAGGTTCAGCCACAAACGGTGGCTTGGCGCGCACGCGTGGGGCAGGCGCCACGCCCGGAAGATGCCGCCACCGGGCCGCCCGACGAGTAAAATGCACACAAGTCATGCGGCCGGCCGGCCGCTCTCACATTCCCGACACCATGCGATTTACCGAACAACTGGCTGCCGCCTGGCAGCGCAACAATTCCCTGCTGTGCGTTGGGCTCGATCCTGACCCGTCGCGCCTGCCGGCGTCGCTGACGGGCACGGGCGGGGCGATCTTCTCGTTCTGCCGCGCCATTGTGGACGCGACCGCCGATCTGGTCTGCGCATTCAAGCCGCAGATCGCCTACTTCGCCTCACAGCGCGCCGAAGACCAGCTCGAGCAGCTCATCAACTACATCCACGAGGCCTACCCCGGTATCCCCGTCATTCTTGATGCCAAGCGCGGCGATATCGGCTCGACCGCCGAGCACTACGCCAAGGAAGCCTTCGAGCGCTATCAGGCCGACGCCATCACCGTCAGCCCATACATGGGTTTTGATTCGATGCAGCCGTACCTCGCGCATGCCGACAAGGGCGTGATCGTGCTGTGCCGCACGTCTAACGCCGGCGGCAGCGATGTGCAGTTTCTGGAAACCGCCGGCCGCCCTGTCTATCAGGTCGTGGCAGAACGTGCGCGCGACGTGTGGAATACCAGCGGCCAGATGGGCCTGGTGGTGGGCGCGACGTTCCCGGAAGAAATTGCCAAGGTGCGAGAGATTGTCGGCGACATGCCGCTTCTGATTCCGGGTGTTGGTGCCCAGGGCGGTGACATCGAAGCCACGGTGCGCGCTGGCCGCACGGCCGACGGCACCGGCATGATGATCAACTCGTCGCGGGCCATTCTCTATGCCAGCACCGACAGCGATTTCGCCGATGCCGCCCGCCGCGTGGCGCTTGCCACTCGGGACCAGATCAACCAGTTCCGCAACTGATCTGCCTTGTCGGTCCGGTTGCGGTGAGAGCGAGGACGCCATGACCACGCATCCGCACCGCCCCGTTGCCGGTACGCACCGAGAAGAGACCGGTAAGGACCCGGACCGCAAGCTCGAGAAAGAGCGCGACGACACCCACGAGCATGAGACGACGCGTCGCGATCATGATCGCGACCGTCGCCACGAGCACGATCACGAGCACCAGCCGGAACACGATCACGGAGATCGTCGCCGGCCGGATCATCCCAGCGAGATCTAGATCAGGACTCCGCCGAGTCGAGGAAGTCGAGCAGGCCACGCAGTGCGTGCTCCGCTGCCTGCAGGCGGACCTGCTTGCGGTCGCCCTTGAAGTGGCGCGTTTCTACGCGCGTCTGCAGGCGGTTGCTCCAACCGAAACACACCATGCCGACAGGCTTGTCGGCCGTGCCGCCCGTCGGGCCCGCCACACCGGTAATCGAGACGGCCACCTGCGCGCGGCTGTTGAGCACTGCACCCTCGGCCATGGCATGCGCCACGGGCTCGCTCACGGCGCCATGTTCGCGGATTAGCGCCGCCGGAACGCCCAACATCTGCGATTTTGCTTCGTTGGAGTAGACGACGAAGCCGCGCTCGAACCACGCGGACGAGCCTGATACATCGGTGATGGCGGCAGACACCAGCCCGCCGGTGCACGACTCGGCGGATGCCATCATCAGGCTGCGCTTGTTCAGCGTGTCAGCCACCAGTTCGGCCAGTTGGGCCAGGGCGCGGGATTCAGCCATTGCAATACCTTCGAAGCTTCTGACGTCAGACGTCAAAACGAGCGCCACAGCGCAAACACGAGCAGCGTGTAGAACGCCGCGAGAATGTCATCGACCATCACGCCATATCCGCCGCGCACGCCAAAACCCTTGAGCGAGCGGTCGTAATAGCGGATGGGCGCGGGCTTCACCATGTCGAAAAAGCGGAACCACAGGAACGCGGCGAACTGCCCCCCCAGCGTGGTGGGCGTGACGAAGGCCAGCACGAGCCAGAACGCGACTATCTCGTCCCACACCATGGCGCCATGATCGGCCACGCCCAGATCGCGCGCGGTGCGGGCGCATGCCCAGATGCCGATCACGAAGCCAACCGCCGCGATCAGCAGCCAAGTCGGCCCGGAAATCCAGCGTGCAAACACCACGTAGACCAGCCACGCGTACAGCGTACCGACCGTGCCCGGGAGGATGGGCGACAGACCCGAACCAAAGCCAAGCGCGAGGATGCGTGCCGGATGGCCGAACATGAAGCGCGCCGTCGGGCGCCGCACCTGCACGGTCTGGCCCGCCTCGAGGACGACGCTTTCAGGCTGGCCCGGCGGATTGGAGGGCGGGAAGGGAGCGGAAGACATCATGAGGCGGAAGAGAAATGGTCGAAACTGCCGTGCGTGAAGAGGACTGGCGCGCCGTGGGCATCAACGAGCCGCAAGCCGGTTTCGGCGTCGATGCGGCCGATGCGGGTGACGGCCACACCCGCGCGCTGCCCCGCCGCGACCACGGCGTCGCGCGCATCGGCAGGAGCAGTGAAGCAAAGTTCGTAGTCGTCGCCGCCGGCCAGCGTGCATTGCAACTGCAGCGCCAGAGGCTGCGCCGCGAGCGTCGCCGAGCGCGGTACATCGTCGACCGTGATCGTCGCTCCGACGCGGGATTGCGTGAGGATGTGGCCAAGATCGCCCAACAAACCGTCCGATATGTCGAGCGCTGCCCGGGCGACACCGCGCAATGCCAGGCCGAGCGCGACGCGCGGCGTGGGCATGTCCATGCGCGGCTGCACTTGTGCGAGCGCGTCAGGCGTAAGCGCCCATTCGTTGCGCAGGGCGCCGAGGGCCAGCCGCGCGTCGCCTACGGTGCCCGAGACCCAGAGGTCATCGCCGGGCCGGGCAGCGTCGCGGCGTAGTGCCGCAGCGGTGGGAACGTCGCCAAAGACCGTCAGGCTCAGCGTGAGCGGTCCGCGCGTGGTGTCGCCGCCGATGAGTTCACAGTGAAAGGCATCCGCCAGGGCGAGCAGGCCTTCCGAAAACGGTTTAAGCCAGGCAGGATTGGCCTCAGGCAGCGCTACGGCCAGCGTAAAAGCGCGCGGCTCCGCACCCATCGCGGCCAAATCCGACAGATTGACAGCCAGCGCTTTATGCCCAAGTGCGCGCGGCTCCGCATGTGGAAAAAAGTGACGGCCGGCGACCAGCATGTCGGTGGAAATCGCCAATTCGTGCCCGGGGCGAGGCGCCAGCAAGGCGCAGTCGTCGCCTACGCCTAAGGTTGCTTTTGGCGTGGGTCGAGTGAAGTAGCGCCGAATTAGCTCAAATTCGGACAAATTTGCCGAAGAATGAGCGGAGTTGCGTGAATTCGCGGGCTTGGACACGGCAGCGGCAATGGAAGAATATGGGGCAAGCCCGATGGTGCCGTGACAGGACGGTGGAATATTGTAGCGAATACGCATGTCACCCCCACCCAAAATCCCGTTGTGAGATCGCTTTTCACTATATAAAATGACGGGCCCAAGGAGGCGGACCGTATTCCCGTGGCGCTCGTGAGGGTATCCCGGTGGCCCGCTAGATGCGACGGCCGGCGCGCGCGCTGGCCACCCGATACGAGAGACCCATGACCACGGTGGATTCCCAGCCTCAGCAGCCCGCCCGCACGGATGAAGAACTCAAGGCGCAGCAGCGCGCCGCCTTGCGCAAGGCCGCGCTGGAGTACCACGAGTTTCCGACCCCGGGCAAGATTTCCGTCACGCCGACCAAGCCGCTGTCGAACCAGCGCGACCTCGCCCTGGCGTACTCGCCGGGTGTTGCCGCAGCCTGTGAAGAGATCGTCGAAGACGTCGCCAACTCGTTCCGCTACACCGCCCGCGGCAACCTTGTCGGCGTGGTGACCAACGGCACGGCTGTGCTCGGCCTGGGCGATATCGGCCCGGAGGCCTCGAAGCCGGTCATGGAAGGCAAGGCCGGCCTGTTCAAGAAATTTGCTGGCATCGATGTGTTTGACATCGAGATCAACGAAAAAGACCCGCAGAAGCTGGTCGATATCATCGCCTCGCTGGAGCCTACCTTCGGCGGGATCAACCTGGAAGACATCAAGGCCCCGGAGTGCTTCTTCGTCGAGCGCGAACTGCGCAAGCGCATGAAGATCCCCGTCTTCCATGATGACCAGCACGGCACCGCCATCGTGGTGGGTGCTGGCATTACCAACGCGCTGAAGGTCGTCGGCAAGGACATCAAGAAGGTGAAGCTGGTGGCTTCGGGCGCGGGCGCTGCGGCGCTGGCGTGCCTTGACCTGCTGGTTGACCTGGGCCTGCCGCGCGAAAACGTCTGGGTGACGGACCTGGCGGGTGTGGTCTACGAAGGCCGCACCGAACTGATGGACCCGGACAAGGCGCTCTTCGCACAGAAGACCGGCCTGCGCACGCTGGCAGAAGTTATCGACGGCGCCGACATTTTCCTGGGCCTGTCCGCCGCTGGCGTGCTCAAGCAGGACATGGTCAAGCGCATGGCCGACAAGCCGATCATCTTCGCGCTGGCCAACCCGAACCCGGAAATCCTGCCGGAGCTGGCCAAGGAAGTGCGCCCCGACGTCATCATGGGCACCGGCCGCACGGACTACCCGAACCAGGTCAACAACGTCCTGTGCTTCCCGTTCATCTTCCGCGGCGCGCTGGATGTGGGCGCAACCACCATCACGCGTGAGATGGAAGTTGCCGCCGTGCACGCCGTGGCTGAACTGGCCCGTCAGGAGCAAAGCGACATCGTTGCTTCCGCTTACGGCATCCAGGACTTGTCGTTCGGCCCCGAATACCTGATCCCGAAGCCCTTCGACCCGCGCCTGATCGTCAAGATCGCGCCGGCTGTGGCGCAGGCCGCCATGCTGTCGGGCGTGGCCCAGCGTCCGATCGAAGACATGGACGCTTACCGCCAGCATCTGCAGCAGTTCGTCTACCACTCGGGCACGCTGATGAAGCCGATCTTCTCGGCCGCTCGCAAGGTGCCGATGGAGAACAAGCGCATCGTCTTTGCCGAGGGCGAAGAAGAGCGCGTGCTGCGCGCCGTGCAGATCGTCGTGGACGAAAAGCTCGCCAGCCCGATCCTGATCGGCCGCCCGAGCGTGATCGCCCACCGCATCGAGCGTTTCGGGCTGCGCCTGCGCGAAGGCGTGGACTTCGCCGTGGTCAACCCCGAGCACGACGAGCGCTTCCGCGATTACTGGGAGACGTATTACAAGCTGATGGCGCGCAAGGGCGTGACGCCGCAGTACGCCAAGCTGGAGATGCGTCGCCGCAATACGCTCATTGGCGCCGTCATGGTCCACAAGGGCGAAGCGGACGGCATGATCTGCGGCACGATCAGCAACACGGCCGCCCACTTGCGCTACATCGACCAGATCCTGGGCGGCACCAATTGCGTGTATGCGGCCATGAACGGCCTGGTTCTGCCGGGTCGCCAGGTGTTCCTGGCGGATACGCACGTGAACGTCGATCCGACGGCCGAGGAACTGGCCGAGATCACCATCATGGCCGCTGAGGAGCTGTGCCGCTTCGGCATCAAGCCGAAGGTCGCGCTGATGTCGCACTCGAACTTCGGATCATCGGAAGCGCCTTCGGCTATCAAGATGCGCGAAGCGCTGGCGATCCTGCGCGAACGTGCCCCGAACCTGGAAGTGGACGGTGAGATGCACGGTGATGCCGCGCTCGACGAGAAGCTGCGTAACTCGCTGGTGCCGGATTCGCCGCTCAAGGGCGAAGCCAACCTGTTGGTCATGCCGAATATCGACGCGGCCAACATCGCTTACAACCTGCTGAAGACGGCCGCCGGCAACAACATCGCCATCGGTCCGATCCTGCTGGGCGTGAAAAAACCGGTGCATATCCTCACGCCATCGGCTACGGTGCGACGCATCCTCAACATGACGGCCCTGACCGTTGTGGATGCCGCTGCACAAGCGCAACGCTGATCGCGACCGCACCAGAAAAGGGAGCGCACGATGCTGCGCTCCCTTTTTTTATTCACTAAGTTTGCGTGCGCTCACATTTCCGCAAACTAAATAGCCGTATCAAAAAACCCTTCAGACTTCCACCGTCGGTTGATTGTTGTCATTGATGAGCGTACCCTTACGGGCTGAAGGGGTGCTTCTGAGCACATGAGGTCCGAACCGGGCCGGACGGGTTTCAAAAAATGCGGCTTTCCGTACACACGTCTGACTGGTTGGCCTTATTCGGTGCGCGCAATGGGTGGTTTTTGCAGGCGGAAGGATTCCCCAAGTCTTCGGCAGTCGCCCGACTTGTCATTCCCTGCCAGGCCTCTCACGCATTGAGCCGCTTCGCTTTCAGCTGCAAACCGGCTGTCCGGATCGTTATTGGACGGCCACCTGCGCTTGTGACCTGCGCCGGGCTCCGGTCGGCGCGATTCTCCCGTTAGGGCCTGCTGATGACAAAGCGACTTGGAGCGTGGATCGGCCGCTCCGTATCTCAGGCGATGGCGCGTGGTGCGCTGATGGCAACGCTCGCGTTGTCGGTGGCCGGCCTGCCGGTCAATGCGGTTGCTCGGGACACCACCGGCATGGCCGCCGCCGTGGGAACCATTCGCCCGGTAGACCTGCCCAACGAGGCGCAGCGCACGCTGGCACTGATTGAGCAGGGCGGCCCGTTTCCGTATGCAAAAGATGGCACCACGTTCGGCAACTATGAACGACGTTTGCCTGCACAGCGGCGTGGCTATTACCACGAGTACACCGTGAAGGCGCGAGGGGCCCGCAGCCGTGGCGCCCGACGCATTATTTGCGGCGGCGATCAGCAAGCGGCCAACGACTGCTACTACACGGAAGATCACTACAACAGTTTTCAACGGATACAGCGATGACGACCAACATGTTTGGGCTGGACGACTCGCTCACCGCACGCGATGAGCGCGTGGCCCGCGAGGCGTGGCACAAGGCGCAAAATCTGTACGACGGTGTGGTCGGGATGCAAGCCCTGGGCGCACGCGTCGGGGGAGCGGCCAAGTCGCCTCAAAGCGCACCGCAGAACATCATGACGCAGGACAATACTCAGACGGACGACGACGGAGGTCGCGAAGACGCCATGAACCTGTTCAAGACGGTGCGTCCGAATATCGTGCAGTCGATCCGCGCGTTTCGCGTGGCGGATCTGGCCGAGTCGGCGGCCAGCCTTGGCCAGCATTTCCTGTACGCCAACTGCGCGGCCGCGACCACCAAGAGCGAAGTGCTCGACGTGATTGCGCGCGAGTTTCTGTTCCCGAAGCATTTCGGCAAGAACTTCGACGCCCTGGCTGACTGCCTGACCGACATGATCTACAAGGCCGGCCCGCAGCCGGGTTTTGTCATTGTGCTCGAGGGCCTGCCGTGCCAGCCTAAGTTCGACAAGGAAGCGCGTGAAGTGCTGCTGGACGTGTTCCGCGACGCGGCTGAGTTCTGGGGCGAGCGCAAGGTTCAGTTCCGCGTGTTCTATTCGTTCGCGTGAGCTAGGCCGCTCGGTCGGTTGATCGGCCCGGAAATGAAAAAGCCCGCAAATGCGGGCTTTTTTGTTGCCGTGTGAAGGCCGACCGGCGTGTCAGCCCACCCGCTTGTTGCGGCGAATGCGGTCGAACCACACCGCCAGCAGCAGAATGCCGCCGCGAATCAGGTACTGATAGAACGTCGGCACGTTCATCAGGCTCATCGCGTTCTGCACCGACCCCATGATCAGAACGCCGACCAGCACACCGGACACGGTTGCCACCCCGCCCGTGAGCGAAACCCCGCCCAGCACGCAGGCTGAGATCACGCCCAGCTCAAGCCCGACCGACGTTTTCGGATCGCCCAGGCTCATGCGCGAGGCGAGCATCACCCCGGCAAAGCCGGTCACCAGGCCTTGCAAAACGAACACAGCGACTTTGATGCGCGTCACGGGCAAGCCGGCGAGCAGCGCTGCTTCTTCATTGCCGCCGACGGCGAGCACGTTCTTTCCGAACACCGTCTTCTTGAGCAGGAAACCGAACAGCGCGAAGCCGACGATATTGCTCCAGATGGGGTACGAGATGCCGAGGAATGACCCGCCGCCCAGGTCGAAGAAGCTCTCTTCGGAAATCATCACCGCGTCGCCGTTGGAGGTGATGAAGGCGAGGCCGCGCACGACTTCCATCATGGCCAGCGTGACGATCAGTGAGTTGATCTGGTAGCGCGCCACCAGCACGCCATTGACGAGCCCGACCAGGCCGCCCGCCAGCACGCCGGCCCCGACGCCAAGCACCACGCTATGGGTTGCGGTGATGAGCGTGGAGGCCACCACGCCCGCGAACGCCACGATGGAGGCGACGGAGAGGTCGACCTCTCCGAGGGCGAGGACAAACATCATCGTGACCGAGATGGAGCCGATCAAGGTGACGGAGAGCAGCAGGCCCTGGATGTTGCGGCTGCTGATGAAGCCCGGCACCGTGAACGCCAGCGCGGTGAACAGCAGGAGGAACACCACGACGATGCCCGATCGGTTGACCAGCTCCCACGTGAGGGCTGCGCGGCTGGGGATGCCAGGGGCGGCCAATGGCGGGCCGCCCGGCACGGATTCGGTGGATGGCGTTTGCATAGGATCGGTTTCCATGAGGGCGTAATTCGCGCGCTAACGTGGCAGCGCGAGTTTGATGAGGGTGTCAGGCGAGGCGTGCTCTCTGGGCAGATCGCCGACGATGCGGCCCTGCTTCATGACGAGCACGCGGTCGGCAACGCCGATGACTTCCGCCAGGTCGCTCGACACGACGATGACAGTGCGGCCCGCCTCGGCGAGGCCGTAGAGCAGGCTGTAGATTTCGCTGCGGGCGCCGACGTCGATGCCGCGCGTGGGCTCGTCCATCAGGAAGACGTCGATGTCTTCCGCCAGCCAGCGCGAGAGGATCACCTTCTGCTGATTGCCGCCCGACAGCTTGCCGATGGGCGTTTCACCGTTGCGTGTCTTGATGGCAAGCTTGTCGATGAACGACTTGGTGGTCCGCGCTTCCTGCCGGTTGTTCAGCACGCTGAAGCGGCTAAAGTGGCGCCGGCAACTGATGTTCAGGTTATCCGACACCGAGGCGATCGCGACGATGCCTTCCTGCTTGCGGTCTTCAGGGCAGAGCGCGACACCCGCGCGCACCGCATCGCGCGGCGTGGTGAATTGGACGCGCTTGCCTTTGAGGTGAACCTCGCCCGCTGTGGGTTTGACCGCGCCGTAGAGCAGCTTCATCAGCTCCGAGCGCCCCGCGCCGACCAGCCCGAAGAAGCCGACGATTTCCCCTGCATGCGCGCGAAACGATGCGGGTTCGGTCAAGCCGGGCCCCATCAGGCCGCGCACGTCGACCTTCACCTCGCCGAGCGGGCGCGGCTTGTAGCCATACACGTCCTGGATCGAGCGCCCGACCATGCAGCGGATCAGCCGTTCGCGGTCGAGGCTCGCGCCGGCGTTGAACGTGTCGATATGCCGGCCGTCACGGAACACGGTCACGCGATCGCACAGTTCATACACCTCTTCCATGCGATGGGTGACATAGATGATCGCGCGGCCCTCGGCCTTGAGCGCGCGAATGATGCGGAACAACTGCGTCGTCTCGCGCGAGGAGAGCGAACTCGTTGGTTCGTCGAACGCGATCACGCGCGCGTCGCGCATCAGCGCCTTGCCGATCTCGATCATCTGGCGCTGGCCGATCGACAGATGCTTGACGGGCTGGGCCGGATCGAGCCTCTCGCCCAGCCGTTCGAGTTCGCGCAGCGCGCGGGCGATCAACGTTTTCTCGTCGAGCACGCCAAAGCGGTTGGGCAGCGCGCCGAGCATCAGGTTTTCTGCCACCGTCAGCTCAGGCACGAGGTGCAGTTCCTGATAGATGATCGCGATGCCCGCCGCAATGGCTGCGCGCGTGTTTGTGAACTGCTGCGGCACGCCGTCGAGCGACAGCGTGCCGTCCTCCGGCTGGTTGACGCCTGAGAGCACTTTGAGCAGCGTCGACTTGCCCGCGCCGTTCTCGCCCATCAGGCCGTGCACCTCGCCGCGGCGGATGTCGAGCGAGACGTGGTCGAGCGCCAGCACGCCAGGAAAGCGCACGGTGATGCCGTCGAGCTTCAGGTATGCGCCAGCGGAAGCGTCGGGTGGGCCGCTCTCATCAAGTGATTGGACTGTCATCGGTTGCTCTCTGCGGATGCAAGTGGGGCGCGGGACCGGCCCGCGCCGCGTGTTGCATCAAATGCCCAGTTCCTTGCGGACTTCTTGCCAATTGCTGCGCACCATCAGCTTGCCGGTGGTTTGCGTATCGGCCGGCGGCTGTTTGCCGGTCTTGATCCAATCGACGAGGTTTGCGGCGCTATCCTTGCCGTGGTTGGTCGAGCTGACGGCAATCGTGCCGAAGAAGCCCGTCGGTTCCTTCTTCTGGAACTCGGCAAACGCCTCGCCGGCGCCGTTGATGCCGACGCCGATCACATCGGCTGCCGGAATGTGCAGCTGCTCGGTTGCGCGCACGCCGCCCAGCACGCTCTCTTCATTGAGCGCGAAGATGACCCACTTCTTGATGCCCGCATGCTGGGCCAGCACCGGCGACGCGGCATTGAAGCCGCCGGCGTCGTCGGTGGTCTTTTGCGGCGCGTCGAAGATGTTCTCCTTCTTGAAGCCCCCGGCCAGTAGCGTCTGCGTGGCGCCGTCGGTGCGCAGCTTGGCGGTCGGCAGCTCGTAGTTGGTGATGCGCAGCGCGCCCACTTCCTCGGGCTTCCAGCCACGGCGCTTCATCTCGTCGGAGATGGCTTGGCCGACCTGGTTACCGATCTTGAATGCCGACATGCCCAGGTGCGGCACGTTGGCCAGCGGCTTGCCGGACGAGTCGACGAGTTGATCGTCAACCGTGACGAACTTCATGTTGTAGTGCTTGGCGCGTGCCGAGATAGCCGGCCCGAGGCGCACGTCCGGCGCGCAGATGACGAAGCCCTTGGCACCTTGCGCGCCCAGGTTGTCGATGGCGGACAGCACCTTTTCGCCATCGGGCGTGCCGATGTTCACCACTGAAAAGCCGTCCTTCTGGCCAAGCGCGGTGGCAGCTTTCTGTTCGTTGATGAACCACGCCTGCTCGGGCATCTTGACCAGGAAGCCGATCTTGAGCGGCTCGTCGGCGTGGGCGGGCAGGGCGGCGGCCAGCGGCCCCAGGCACAGGGTGGCTGCCAGGGCGGATAGCGTCAGGCGGCGAAGTTTGCGTTGCATGGTTGTCTCCTCGTTGGAATGGCTCTTATGGCACTACGTGAGTCGGGCGTGCTTCACGGCACGAACGGATCAATCAGATGGCGCCGACCGAGCAGCATGGCGTCGGCCACGTGCTGAAGCGGGCGGACATCGACATCGCTTTCGCCGCTGGCGATCAATTCGAGAAAGCGTGTGTACAGGCTTGGGTATTCGCGTTCGGGGCCGACGTCGATCTCAACGCCGTCGATGATCAATTGCTTGCCGCCTTGTGCCAGCCGCAAGGTGCCGTCGCGTGTGGTCACGTCGATCTGCCATAGCTCACCTGCGTCATGGCGCCAGTCGAATTCCGCCCGGATTGCCGTGCCGCGCGCATCGGTGAATGCCAGGTGGGCAGCAATCGGCGTCTGCTGATTGGCGGGCACCCAAAGATCGGCCGCCGTGAGAAAGAACGCATGCGGCAACACGCGGGTCAGGATCGAAAGCGCGTTGATGCCAGGGTCAAACACGCCCAGGCCGCCGGGTTCCCAGATCCATGCCTGGTTCGGGTGCCAGCGGCGCACATCTTCTTTCCACTGCACGTCGACCGAGACGATGGCGCGGCTTGCAAGCCAGTCGCGGGCCGCCTCGACACCAGGCGCATGGCGCGAGTGCCACGAGGCAAACAACGTGCAGCCACGTTCCCGCGCCAGTTCAGCCAGGATCGCAACTTCCGACACGCTGGCGCCCGGGGGCTTCTCCAGCATCACGTGCTTGCCGGCGGCGAGCGCCGCGCGGGCCTGTGCAAATCGCACCTGCGGCGGTGTGCACAACGACACCGCCTGCAGCGCGGGTTCGTCTGCGAGCATGGCGTCGAGCGTCGTGTAGTGCGGCAGGCCGTCAATGCGCGAATGCGGGCTCGCACAGGCCGCGAGCTTGAATCCGGGCTCTGCGGCAAGCGCCGGCAGATGCTGATCGCGCGCGATCTTGCCGACGCCGACAATGCCGATCGAAACGGGGGTGCGTTCACCGTGCATGGCTATCGTCCCCAGCGCAGGACCAGCGGATCGAGCCGCCGGGCAATGTCGATCAGGCCCCGGCGGGTGTCTGGATGCATCGGCGGCAACGGATGGCGCGACGCCTCGCAGGCAATCACACCGCCTTCCTTCATGAGCGCTTTGGCGGCCAGGATGCCGGCCTGCCGGTTCTCGTGATTGATGAGCGGCAACCAGCGTTGATACAGATCGAAGGCGAGATCGTGCTGCCCCTTCGCGTGCGCTTCGATGATTGGCCGGATGCCGTCGGGATATGCGCCGCCTGTCATGCTGCCCGTGGCGCCTGCATCCAGATCGGCCAGCAGCGTGATGGCTTCTTCGCCGTCCCACGGGCCTTCGATGGCATCGCCACCCAGGCGGATCAACTCGCGCAGCTTGGCCGCCGCACCGGGTGTTTCGATCTTGAAGTAGGCCACTTGCTCGATCTCGCGGGCCACGCGCGCGAGGAACGCCGCAGACAGCACCGTGCCGCTGGCCGGCGCATCCTGAATCATGATCGGAATGCCCACCGCGTCCGACACGCGCGCAAAGAATTCGTAGATCTGCGCTTCCGGCACGCGGAAGGTGGCGCCGTGGTAGGGCGGCATCACCATCAGCATGGCGGCGCCCATGTCCTGCGCGCGGCGGCTGCGTTGCGCGCAGACCTGGGTGCTGTAGTGCGAGGTGGTGACGATCACGGGCACGCGGCCGGCTACGTGTTCCAGCGCGGTGCGGGTGAGCACTTCGCGCTCGTCATCGGACAGCGAGAACTGCTCCGAAAAATTGGCCAGGATGCACAGGCCATCCGAGCCGGCATCGATCATGAAATCGATCGCGCGCTTCTGGCTCGGCAAATCGAGTTCGCCGGTTTCGGTGAAGGTGGTGGGCACCACCGGAAAGATGCCGCGATAGCGTGGTGCGTGCGCGGCGGGTTGAGCAATTGGCAAAGCCAGTCTCCTACGCGTGTGTCGATTCAGTGCGAGTGACGCGGTACCGCGGCGCCACGGCAGCCGACCAGGAAATCGAGATCGCAGCCTTCGTCCGCCTGCAGCACGTGGTTGACGTACAGGCGCTGGTAGCCGCCGGCCTCGCCATGCGAACGCTGGGGCTCGTAGGCCGCCAACCTGCGCGCGAGCTCTTCGGGGGAGATGTCCAGGTGAAGCGTGCCCGCCTCGCAATCGAGTTCGATCCAGTCGCCGTCCTGCACCGCGGCCAGCGGGCCGCCCGCCGCAGCTTCGGGCGCCACGTGCAGTACCACCGTCCCATAGGCGGTGCCGCTCATGCGTGCGTCGGAAATGCGCACCATATCCTTCACACCCTGGCGCAGCAGCTTGGGCGGCAGGCCCATGTTGCCAACCTCTGCCATGCCCGGATATCCCTTCGGCCCGCAGTTCTTCATCACCAGCACGGAGCTGGCATCTACCTCCAGGGACTCGTCGACGATGCGTTCCTTGTAGTGCTCCAGGTTTTCGAACACGACGGCGCGGCCGCGATGCTTGAGCAGCTCCGGGCTCGCCGCAGATGGCTTGAGCACCGCGCCACGCGGCGCCAGATTGCCGCGCAGCACGCGAATGCCGCCATCGTCGATCAGCGGGTTGGTGAGCGGGCGGATGACTTCATCATCGGTAATGGGCGCGTCTTTTACGTTGCTCCACAGCGTCTTGCCGTTGACGGTCAGCGCATCGGGATGCGGCAGCAGGTTCGCCTCGCCGAGTCGGCGCAGCACCGCAGGCAGGCCGCCCGCGTAATAGAACTCCTCCATCAGGAAGCGGCCCGAGGGCATCAGGTCGACGATGGTCGGCGTGTCGCGGCCGATGCGCGACCAGTCTTCCAGCTCAAGCGGCACGCCAATGCGCCCGGCAATCGCCTTCAGGTGGATCACGGCGTTGGTCGAACCACCAATGGCTGCGTTGGCGCGGATGGCGTTTTCGAACGCGGCGCGCGTGAGGATCTTAGACAGCGTCAGCCCCTGCAGCGCCATCTCGACGATGCGAATGCCCGACATATGCGCCAGCACGTAGCGCCGCGCATCCACCGCCGGGATGGCCGCGTTGTGCGGCAGCGATGTGCCGAGCGCTTCAGCCATGCATGCCATGGTGGACGCCGTGCCCATCGTGTTGCACGTGCCGGCCGAGCGCGACATCCCCGCTTCCGCCGACAGGAAGCGATGCAGGTCGATCTCACCTGCCTTGAGCGATTCGTGCAGCTGCCACACCGCCGTGCCGGAGCCGATGTTCTTGCCGTCGAGCTTGCCGTTGAGCATCGGCCCGCCCGTTACGACGATGGCCGGTACGTCGCAGCTTGCCGCGCCCATCAGCAGGGCGGGCGTCGTCTTGTCGCAGCCGGTGAGCAGCACCACCGCGTCGATCGGGTTGCCGCGAATCGCCTCTTCAACATCCATGGCCGCGAGGTTGCGCGTGAGCATGGCGGTCGGGCGCAGGTTCGATTCGCCGTTGGAGAACACCGGAAACTCCACCGGAAATCCGCCCGCCTCGTAAATGCCGCGCTTGACGTGCTCGGCGAGCTTGCGGAAATGCGCGTTGCACGGCGTCAGTTCCGACCAGGTATTGCAGATGCCGATGATCGGGCGGCCGTCGAATTCGTGATCGGGGATGCCCTGGTTCTTCATCCAGCTTCGGTACATGAAGCCGTTCTTATCGGCGGTGCCGAACCATTGGGCCGAGCGCAGCTTGGGTTTCGATTCCGACATGGGTGCGTGTGTCACGGACGTGGTAGTCGAGGCGCGCGCGCATCGATCGGCTGCGTGGCACTTGCGGGCCGCGCGGCACGTCCGTTGTCTCCGGTGTGGTTGTGGTTTTTTGATCGGACCGAGTGTACGGAGCGCCCTGATATCCTTCCAATGAAATATTGGCCGTGACCGATATCCGATTTGATATCTCGAGGAAGACCCGATGTCGAACAGCCCCTGGTACGTCCGTGCGCGCCTGAAGACGCGACAGCTGCTGCTGCTGATTGCCCTGGCCGAGGAGGGCAACATCCACCGGGCGGCCGCCGCGCTCAACATGACGCAGCCCGCCGCCTCCAAGCTGCTGCGCGAGCTGGAAGCCATGCTGGATGTGCAGTTGTTCGAGCGCATGCCGCGCGGCATGCGGCCCACGCGCTATGGCGATGCGCTGATTCGCCATGCGCGCGCGGTGGTCGGCAGCCTGGACCAGGCCCAGGAGGAAGTGCTCGGGCTCAAGGCAGGACACCTCGGGCATGTGGCGGTGGGCACCATCACGTCGCCGGGCGTGCGGCTGCTGCCGCCGGTGGTGGCACAGATCACACGCGAGCATCCGGGGCTGCGGGTGTCGCTGGAAATCGAAAGCAGCAACGTGTTGCTGGAACGCCTGGCGCAGGACAAGCTCGATCTGGTGGTCGGCCGCCTGTTTGCCGAGCACGACAAGCTGCACCTGCGCTACGAGCCGCTGGCCGACGAGCCGGTGGTTGCGGTGGCGCGGCCGGGGCATCCGCTGCTGGCGGAACCGTCGCTGACGCTCGCGGACGTGCAGCCGGCCACCTGGGTGGTGCCGCCCATCGGCAGCGTGCTGCGTCACCGGTTCGACCTGATGTTCCAGCGGGAGAGCCTGACAGCGCCGTCCAGCGTGGTGGAAACCTCAGCGCTGCTATTCCTGACGCGCATCCTGGAGCAGAGCGACATGCTGGCCGTGATCGGCGCCGACGTCGCGCAGTACTACGCGACGTATCAGATGCTCGCGATTCTTCCGTTGCCGATGCCGTGCCAGATGGATGACTTCGGCATCATCACGCGCACGGACCGGTTGTTGTCTCCGGCGGCGCTGCATGTGGTGCAGGCACTGCGCGACGCGGGCCGAACGGCCTACGGTGCGGGTTGACTGCCGGCGCAAAAAAGCCCGCAATTGCGGGCTTTTCTCCTGTGCGGCGATGACGTTCAGGCCGCCGGCACTGCGCCCTGCGGCGTGAGGTGGTTGACCGCTTCGGGCAGGCCTTCGGCGAGCTGGTTGGCGAGATCGCCCTCGTTGATGCCGAAGTGGGCGGCCAGTTTTGACACCTCCTCCAGCGCACCCGTGCCGCTCAGTGCTTGGGTAATCTGCTCGCCCGACACCGGCAGGTTCTGGCCATTGCCGATCCACGATTTGACTTGTTCGCCCAGGCCGGCTTGCTCCAGGATCTGCTGCAACGGCCCGAGGCCTCCGACGGCCGCCTGGTCCGCATTGCCGCTGCCGCCGCCCAACAAACCGCCGAGCAGACCACCAAGGCCACCCGCTCCGCCCGCGCCGCCGAGCAGGCTGCCCAGCGCGCCGGCTCCGCCTGCCGCACCCAGCAAACCACCCAGCGAACCGAACAGGCCGCCGCCCTGATCTTCCTGCCCTTGCGGTGCGGCTGCATCGCCTGCGCCTTGCGACTTGTGCTTCATCGCGAGGTAAGCCAGCACGCCCACGGCAAGCAACACCTTTTTGTTGCCCAGCAAGGACGATTGCGCGCCGCTGGCGTCATTGCCGCCGCCGAGAATCGAATCGAGTAGACCCATGATGAAGCTCCTTTGGTCAGTGGCGGGCATGGGGGAAAGGCCCGCCGGTGGGATCAAACGGTCAGTGTTTCGTCGTTAGAACTTAGAACTCGCCGAGCACGGCGTGCAGCGCGGACACGGCAACGAGCGCCGCCGATTCCGTTCTCAGAATACGTCGCCCGAGTGTCAGCGGTAAGAAACCGGCGGCCTCGGCCAGCGCTTCTTCGTCGGGCGAAAGACCGCCTTCGGGGCCGATCAGCAGGACGATGCCGCCGCCTTCGATGCGCGTGCGCGATTGCACCGCCCATTGGGTGAGCGATTGCGTGCCGCGCGGTGACAGCAGCACGCGCGGCGCGTCGGTCGATTTGACGGCGGCAAGCCAGTCACGCAGCGTGGCGACCGGTGCAACCACCGGCACGCGTGCTCGGCCGCATTGCTCGCAGGCGGCCTGCACCAGTGCCTGCCAATGCTGCACGCGCTTGGCGGCACGCTCGCCGGAGAGGCGTACCACGGCGCGTTCGGTCTGTAGCGGAGCCACCGCATTCACACCCAGTTCGACGGCCTTCTCGATCAGCCAATCCATCTTGTCGCCACCGGCAATGCCTTGCGCGAGGGTGATGGCGTAGCGGGCCTCCGTGTCGGGCTGTGTGGCATCCGTAAGGCTGGCGGCGGCGTCGCGCTTGTTGATGGCGTCGAGCCGAGCACGGAATTCGTTGCCGGAGCCATCGAACAGGCAGACGTCATCGCCGACGGCCAGCCGCAGCACGTGGACGTGGCGCGTGACGGCCTCTGGCAGCGTGACGGTGGTGTTGGGGGCAAGCGGCGTATCGACGAAAAAACGGGGAAGCCCCATTACAGCAATCCTTTTGGTGAATCGGGTCAGGCAATCAAGCGATGGAGCGATCAGGCTGTCGCTGGGCGGCAGGCGAGGCCCCAGCGATAACCGTCCGGGTCGCGCACAGCGGCGTAGCGCTCGCCCCAGAAGGCATCGTGCGGCGCCATGATGGACGTGGCGCCCTGGTCGAGCGCGTTCTGATACGCGGTGTCGACGTCGCTGCAATACAGGTGGAAGCTCTGCGGGCATTCAAAGCCCGCGCCGGCCGGGGCTTTCGCGGTGGAGCCGAAGACGCCCTCAGGCGCAAACATCAGCATGAGCTGGCCTTGGTAGGTCATCTCGACGTGGATCGGGCGGCCATGGTCGTGCATTTCATCCTGCACATCAAAACCGAACGCGTTGCGGTAGAAGGCGATGGCGGCCGATGCGTCGCGCACGGTCAGGTACGGGACAAGCCACGGGGTGTTGGCGGGGCGGGGGAAGCTCATGGCGGGCTCCTTCTTCGGCGCAATGCAGCCAGGGACGAGTAGTGTAGAGCGCCCGCCACGCCACAATCAAAAAGAAATCAAAACACCTCGCTTGCCGGGGGCTGGTTGCGCGCGCGGCCGCCGCTGCGCGCAACTTCATCGACGAGCCACTGGCGGAACAATGCAAAGCCCGCGTGCTCGGCCGCCTGGTGTGGATGGATCAGGTAGTACGACAGGCGCAGCGAGGCTTCGGTCGCCAGCGGTCGCATCAGACGGCCGGCGGCGATGTCGTATTCGACGAGGATGCCCTGGCCGAGCGCCACGCCCTGGCCGTCAATGGCTGCCTGCAGCGCCATCAGGGCTTCGGAAAACGCCGGCCCGCGCGTGGCATCGATGTGGGGCACACCGACCTCGTCGAGCCATTGCCGCCAAGTGGGATGGTGCGCCAGATGGCGGCCGCCGCGTTCATGCAGCAGCGTGTGTGTGGCGAGGTCTTGCGGCATGCGGATGGCAGCCTGCAGCGTAGCGTTGCAAACCGGAAAGAAATCGGTGGAGGTGAACCACTCGACGCGCAGGTTGGGCGCGTTGACTTGCCGGTCGTCGATGCACAGATCGAACTGGCCGTGGTCTTGCACGTCGGCGGTCGAGACTTCGACGCGCACGTGCGGATGCTGGTTGAAGAAGCGGTACAGCCGCGGCACCAGCCATTTGGCGCCAAAGGTTGGCGGCACAGCCACGCGCAGCGGCGCGTCGGCGGTGTCCATCAACAGGTCGGTGGCTTGTTCGAGCGCACGCAGCGCGTCGCGCACGCGAGGCAGGTAGTTGTCGCCGGCGTCTGTCAACGTGAGCTGGTTGTTGCGGCGTGCGAAGAGCTTTTTGCCCAGATGATCTTCGAGCTGCTTGATCTGGTGGCTGACAGCGGCGTTGGTCACGCAAAGCTCGTCCGCAGCCCGGCTGAAGCTCAAGTGGCGGCCCGCAACTTCAAAGACGCGCAATGCATTAAGGGGAGGGAGGCGGCGGGGCATGCGTTCTCGTTAAGAAAAATTTAACGTCCAACGAAGAATTTGTAGTTTGCCACGTTAAGGCCGCCCCGACTACAAATGCGCCTGGGGCCGGTGACGATGCTTGGTGTGTGCCTCCAGCGATCTCAAACCGCGCGCCGCACCGGACCCCGCCTACAAAAACATTTCAGGAGACGTCATGAATCGAACCACCGCTGTTCGCGGGTTGCTGGCGTGCGGCCTTGCGCTCGCTGGCTGGACCGCTCCCGCCCTTGCACAAACCAACGTCACGCTGTACGGCCGCGTTGCCAGCGGCATCGACTACCAGAACAACGTCGCTCCCACCGCGACCTCGCCGGGCGGCAGCCTCTGGCGCGCCGCCGACAACCAGTGGGGCACGAGCATGTTCGGGTTCAT
>NZ_JBGLYZ010000002.1:0-288068 GCF_047304345.1 Ralstonia sp. Ralssp135 | reverse complement strand
CTCCGGATGGGGGCGGGTTTACCAGGGGTAGTTCGGCAGGAATGTGTCAATTATAGTCCCGTTCCATGTTGTACGACGACTGATGACATACGTGATGACCATGAATCACCCGACCGCCAAAACCCCAGTGCACACACCGCGCGTTACGCGCCTCCAGGTCATTCCGGTGGCTGGCCGAGACAGCATGTTGCTGAACCTGAGCGGCGCACACGGCCCATTCTTCACCCGCAACATCGTCATCCTGGAGGACTCCGAAGGTCATACCGGCGTGGGCGAGGTGCCGGGCGGCGAGTCCATTCGCAAGACCATTGAGGACGCGACGCCGCTGGTTGTCGGACAACCGATCGGCGCGTACAACAACGTGCTCAACAGCGTGCGCCGTCAATTTGCCGATCGCGACGCCAGCGGCCGCGGGTTGCAGACCTTCGATCTGCGCACCACCGTGCATGCGGTGACGGCGCTGGAAAGCGCGCTGCTCGACTTGCTCGGCCAGCACCTGGGCGTGCCCGTGGCAGCGCTGCTGGGGCAAGGGCAGCAGCGCGCCAAGGTGCCGGTGCTCGGCTACCTGTTCTTCGTGGGCGACCGCAAACGCACCGACCTCGACTACGCAGACGGCAGCGACGCCACTGACGACTGGACCCGCGTGCGCCACGAAGAAGCGCTCACGCCGGAAACGGTGGTGCGCTTGGCCAAGGCGGCCCATGCGCGCTACGGCTTCAAGGATTTCAAGCTCAAGGGTGGCGTGCTGAGCGGCGATGACGAAATGGTCGTCACGACAGCATTGGCCGAAGCGTTTCCTGAGGCGCGTGTCACGCTGGACCCGAACGGCGCGTGGTCGCTGGCAGAGGCTATTCGCCTGTGCCGCGACAAGCACGACGTGCTCGCCTACGCCGAAGACCCGTGCGGCGCCGAGGGCGGTTACTCGGGCCGCGAGGTGATGGCCGAGTTCCGCCGTGCCACCGGTTTGCCGACGGCCACCAACATGATCGCCACCGACTGGCGCCAGATGGGGCACGCCATTCAGTTGCACTCGGTCGACATTCCGCTGGCCGATCCGCATTTCTGGACGATGCAGGGTTCGGTGCGCGTGGCGCAGATGTGCGACGACTGGGGCCTGACCTGGGGCTCGCACTCCAACAACCACTTCGACATTTCGCTGGCGATGTTCACGCACGTGGCCGCAGCCGCGCCGGGCAACATCACGGCCATCGACACGCACTGGATCTGGCAAGACGGCCAGCGCCTGACGCGCGAGCCGTTCCAGATCGTGGGCGGCGAGATTGACGTACCGGCGGCACCGGGCCTGGGCGTCACGCTCGACATGGAGCAACTGGAGGAGGCCCACGCGCTTTACAAGCAGCACGGCCTGGGCGCACGCGACGATGCGATCGCCATGCGGCAGCTGATTCCCAACTGGCAGTTCGACAACAAGCGCCCCTGCATGGTGCGCTGACCGCCACGGCGGCACCCCGGGGCGGCGCAAGCGGTATTACGCCGCCTCGTAGATCAATAACCAATAAGAAGACATCGGAGACAACACCGTGAAGACCATCAAGGGCTTGCGCTGGTGGATCATCGTGCTGGTGTGCCTGGGCACGATCGTCAACTATCTGGCGCGTAACTCGCTGGGCGTCCTTGCGCCCACGCTCAAAGACGAGCTGGGGATGAGCACCCAGCAGTATTCCTACGTGGTGGCGGCCTTCCAGGTCGGCTACACGATCATGCAGCCGGTCTGCGGCTTTATCGTCGACCTCGTTGGCTTGCGTATCGGCTTTGCGTTGTTTGGTGTGTTGTGGTCGTTTGCCGGCGTGCTGCATGCGGGCGCAAGCGGGTGGCTGTCGCTGGCGGGTTTTCGCGCCTTGATGGGGCTGACGGAAGCCGCTGCCATTCCGTCGGGCATGAAGGCCGTGGCTGAATGGTTTCCGGACAAGGAGAAATCCGTTGCCGTCGGCTGGTTCAATTCGGGTACGTCGCTCGGTGCGATGTTGGCGCCGCCGCTCGTGATCTTCCTGCATCTGCGTTACGGCTGGCAGTCGGCATTTGTGGTGACCGGCGCCCTCGGCTTCTTGTGGGCCGCGCTGTGGTTCGCGTTCTACCGTTCGCCGAAGGACCATGCCGCGCTGTCCGATGCAGAGCGCGAAAAGATCATCAGCGGGCAGCTTCGTCCCGTCAGTGCCGAGCGTGGCAAGCGCCCCGTCAAGGATGTCGTGACGTCGCGCCGCTTCTGGGCGATTGCGCTGGCGCGCTTCTTTGCCGAGCCGGCGTGGCAGACGTTCAGTTTCTGGATTCCGCTTTACTTCGTGAACGAACGCCATCTCGATCTGAAGGCGATCGCCATGTTCGCGTGGCTGCCGTTCCTGGCGGCTGACCTTGGCGGGCTGGCGGGCGGCTACCTGTCGCCGTTCCTGATCAAGCGTTTCCGCATTCCGCTGGTGTGGTCGCGTGTGTGCGGCGTTGTGCTGGGTGCGTTCATGATGATTGGTCCGGCGTGCGTCGGGCTCGTGGCGTCTCCCTATACGGCGATTGCGTTGTTCTGCGTGGGCGGCTTTGCGCACCAGATGATTTCCGGCCTGGTCAACACGCTGTCTGCGGACGTGTTCGACCCGGAAGAGGTCGGCACCGCCAGCGGCTTTGCCGGCATGGCGGCGTGGATCGGCGGCCTGGGCTTCTCGCTGCTGGTGGGCGCGCTGGCTGACAAGGTCGGCTACGGCCCGCTGTTCGGCCTGCTCGGCGCGTTCGATCTGATTGGCGCGGTGCTGCTGATCGTGCTGATTCGCGGGCAATCGCAGGAAGAGCGCGCCGCGCGTCAGTTGAGTCTTTCTGCTTCACACTGAGTTGAAACCGATGTCCATGTTGCATCCCCCCCGATTCGAACTCCAGGCGCACGAAGGCAACCGGCTGCGCCTAGCCAGCAGCGCCGGCGCTGCGATTGAACTCTTCGTGCTGGAAGAAGACATCATTCGCGTGCTTGTGCTGCCGCAGGGCGATTTGCGCGGCCCTGCCACGTGGTCGATTGCACCGGGCGGTGACGACACGCCGCTCGAAGGGCGCGACCGCCGAGACCTCGCCGGCTTCTCGCTCCCGGCATTCCAGTTGCAGACCGATGCAGACACGCTGCGCGTGGAAACCAGCAAGATCCGCCTGAGCGTTGCGCTCTCCGGTGGTTTTTGCACATGGCAGATCCGCGGGGCGGGCGAATGGCAGACCGTGCTGAACGATCGCCCCACGCAGGCCTACAACTTTGGCTACTGGGACGAGCAGGTCTACCACTACGTGCGCCGCGAACCCGGCGAGATGTACTTTGGCCTGGGCGAGCGCGCCGGTGACATGAACCGTGCGCACCAGCGCTACGAGATGCGCAACATCGATGCGATGGGCTACAGCGCGCGCACGACCGATCCGCTGTACAAGCACATCCCGTTCTATGTGACGTGGCAACCGGAAAACCGCACCGGCTTCGGGCTGTTCTACGACACGCTGTCCGACTGCAGCTTCGACATGGGCCGCGAGCTGGACAACTATCACGGCCTCTATCGCTATTTTGTGGCGCCGCATGGCGATCTCGATTACTACTTCATCGCCTCGCCCGACACGCCGCTCGATGCCACACGCCGCTTTACGTGGATGACCGGCCGCCCCGCGTGGATGCCGAAGTGGGGCCTTGGGTACTCCGGCTCGACCATGACGTACACCGATGCGCCCAACGCGCAGGAACAGATGGCCGAGTTCATCAGGGGGTGCCGTGAGCACGATATCCTGTGCGACTCGTTCCACCTTTCGTCGGGCTATACGTCGATCGGCCCAAAGCGCTACGTCTTCAACTGGAACACTGACAAGTTTCCAGATGCGCGCGGCTTCGTCCAGAGCTATCTGGATGCCGGCATTCGCCTGTGCCCGAACATCAAGCCGTGCCTGTTGCGCGACCACCCGAAGTTTGAAGAAGCCAAAGAAGCCGGCCTGCTGATTTGCGATGCAAAGGGCGAGCCGGCGTGGGTGCAATTCTGGGATGAGGTCGGCGCGTATCTCGACTTCACTAATCCGAAAACGCTCGATTGGTGGAAGGCCAACGTCAAGAGCACGCTGCTCGAGTACGGCATGGCGTCGACCTGGAACGACAACAACGAGTTTGAAGTCTGGACGCCCGACGCTTTCGCGTATGGGTTCGGCAAGAAGGCGCCCATCCGCGAAGCCAAAGTGCTGCACACGATGCTGATGATGCGCGCCTCGCGCGAAGCGCAGCTTGAGTTCGCGCCGCAGCGTCGGCCGTTCCTGGTGTCGCGCTCGGGCGGTGTCGGCATGCAGCGCTACGTGCAGACGTGGTCCGGCGACAATTACACGTCGTGGGAAACGCTGCGCTACAACCTGAAGATGGGTTTGGGGCTCGCGCTGTCGGGTGTCTCGAACATTGGTCACGACATTGGCGGGTTTGCGGGCCCGGCGCCGTCGCCGGAACTGCTGGTGCGCTGGGTGGCGTTTGGCGTGTTCATGCCGCGCTTCTCCATCCACTCGTGGAACGATGACAAGACCGTCAACGAACCGTGGATGTATCCGCAGGTCACCTCGCAAATCGCCTCGCTGATCAAGCTGCGCTATCGGCTGATTCCGTATCTGTACGAACTGCTTTGGCAATCCACGCAGGCCTATGAGCCTGTGCTGCGCCCGACGTTTGCCGAATTTCCGAACGACCGCCGCTGCTACGCCGAGTGCGATGACATGATGCTCGGCTCGTCGTTGCTGGTGGCGCCGACCGTGGACGAAGGGCAGACCGAGCGCACCGTCTATTTGCCAGCCGGCGCACTCTGGGTTTCGTACTGGAGTGGCGAGGCCTTCGACGGCGGACAGACAATCACGCTGCCGTCGCCTTGGGACCAACCGGTCATGCTGATTCGCGAAGGCGGTGTGATCGCGCTGAACGTGGCGGAGCAGCATTTCGATCAGCGCGCCGATCAACGCGGCTTCCTTGTCGTGCCCATGCAAGGTGTTGGCGAATCCGTTGGTGGCTGCATTGAAGACGATGGCGAAACCGAAGCGTGGCGCAGTGGCGAGCAGGGCCGCTGGAGCGTGCGTGCGGTGTCTGACGCCCAGGCCATCACGCTGCACGTATCGCGCGAAGGCAAGATGCCGACGCACGCCGACACGGTCGAAATTTACCTGCCCGCCGGTGATGCGCGACAGGTACAGACGCCGCATGCCCGCGTGCTGGAAATCGATGCTGCGGGTGGCTGGCGCCGCCTGACGTTGCAATTGCTGGCCTAGTGCCGCATCCTCGCCGCGCATCACGTGCGGGGTCCGCAGAGGCCCCGTGATGCACGGTGTTCCTTTGGTGCAGGAGATTTCCGAGATAACAACGATGAAAACCACACGAGCCAAACGTTCCCGCTCCGTCACACCGTTCTACGCTTCGGTTGCACTGCTTTGTGCGGGCGCTTCGATGCACGCCGCAGCGCAAACGTCGGTCACGCTGTATGGCGTGGTTGACAATGCCTTTGCCTATTCGAGCAACCAGGGCGGCCACTCCAACGCCTACATCAATTCGGGTGCCTTGCTGGCCAGCAAGTTCGGCCTGTACGGCACGGAAGACCTGGGCGGCGGCAACACGGCGCTGTTCCGGCTGGAGAGCGGCTTCAATGCCGACACGGGCCAGCAAGCCCAGGCCGGCTATATCTTCAACCGCCAGGCCTACGTCGGCCTGAGCAACACGAACTACGGCCAGATCACGCTGGGCCGTGCGTACACGCCGTACTTCCAGTACGTCGCGTCGCTGGGCCCGACCAACGTGCTGACGGGTGCCACTGGCGCGCACCCGGGCGACGTGGACGCGTTGGATACCACGCTGCGATTCAACAACTCCATCACTTACACCACGCCGGTGTGGGGTGGTCTGCAAGCCGGCGTGCAATACGGCTTTGGCGAGCAAGCCGGCAGCGTTTCGAACGGCAGCAGCGTGAGCACCGCGTTGCGCTACGACTACCAAGCCTTTTCGTGGGGCGTGGGCTATACGCGTCTGAAGAACGTGTCGACCGGCACGACGGCCGGCAATTTCAGCAACGTCGGGACGTTTGCCAACAACTCGCCGGTCAACTCCGGCTATGCCACGGCAGACTCCGCCCAGCTCATCGCTACGGCCGCGCGCTATACGTTCGGCAAGCTGATGGTGGGTCTGAATTACTCGAACGTTCAGTACAAACCAGGCGCGCTGTCGCTGTTCACGCAGTCGGCCACGTTCAATACGGTGGGCGCGATAGCCACCTACGATCTGACGCCCGCACTGCGGCTCGCTTTCGGCTACAGCTACACGGCCGAGAAGGCGCGCAATGGCATCAGCTCGCCGGCCAAGTACAACCAGTTCTCGATGGAGCAGTTGTATTCGCTGTCCAAGCGCACCGCGTTCTATGCGATTCAGGCGTACCAGCGCGCCAACGGCCAGACGCTACGCGCTTCTGGGGCGAGCACGTCAATCGTGGATGCGGTGGCGTCGGTGGGCGACTCGCAGAACGGCACGCCGTCGAACGGGCGCAGCCAGTTTGTGGGCATGGTTGGCATTCGGCATTCGTTCTGATGGATAGCAAGCCCAAAACTTGGCTTGCGCCGGGGCCAATACATACGCTGCAGGCCGGCGCGCTGACGATGGATGTCGCGCCGGCGGCAGGTGGCCGCATTGCCTCGTTGGTTTCGGCCGGCGAGGGCGGCAAGCGGGTCGACTGGCTGGCGCCGATGTCGACGGAGTGCCTGCGCGGCGGTTTCGACGGGCTGGCATGGCCCAAGGCCGGGTGCTATCCGCTGCTGCCGTTCTCCAACCGCATCCGCGATGGGCGCTTCCATTGGGACGGCCGCGAGGTCCGTCTCGCGCCGCATCCGGGCCAAGCGCATGCCATGCACGGGCTGGCGCACGCACGTGTATGGACGGTGAAGCAGGTCACAGCGTCGTCGATCGAACTTGGTTTGCGCTATGTGCCCGAGGCAGACAACTGGCCCTGGCCCTTCACCGCCACACAAACGCTGGTGCTGAGCGAATCCGGTCTGGATGCCGTCATGACGCTGCGCAACGCTGGCGACAGCAGCATGCCGGCTGGTGGCGGCTTCCATCCGTACTTCGCGCGCAGGCCCGATACGCGCGTGCAGTTCGATGCTGCGACGATGTGGCCGACCGATGCGGGTGAAGTCGCCGTCCGCCGCGAGCCGATCACGCCGCAGGAAGACTTCTGCCACGCCCGCGCATTGCCGGATGCGGCGCTCAGCGTCTACTACAGCGAATGGCAGCAGCGTGCCGTGGTGTCGTGCGCGGGCGGTGTGCTGACGCTCAGCGCTGATGACCCGCTCGATCACTTCATCCTGCACGCGCCACACGCGCAGCCGTATTTCTGTCTGGAGCCCATTTCGCACGTGGCCGACGCGATCAACTTGGCGGCCAAGGGATGGGAAGGCACGGGCCTGCGCGTTTTGGCGCCCGGCGAGACGCTGCAGATGCGCATGCAACTGCGCATCGAAACAACGGCCTGAAATGCGACGCCGCGTTAGCGGCGCTCACCGGCCCATGACGCTTCTTTGCCGAACCATTCCGTCAGCCGTTTTGTTTTCTTTGCACTGAAGCAAAAACGCTTCGCAAATCGCGCAAATGAAAAAGGCCCGACAGGCAACTGTCGAGCCTTTTTCATATTCTGGTGGGGCGTGAGTGACTCGAACACTCGACCTACGGATTAAGAGCCCACCCCAATTTATATGCGCGTCAACGGGTTAGGAATAAATACAGTTCCGCAAACGTTCCGGATGTGATGCCTGCGAACCCGCATCCCACCGTATGGCGATCGTGTTTTGCGGAACGGTTTACCGCGTGGGCTTGATCTTATCGTCGCGGCGGTTTCGCACGTAGCGCTCGGTCATCGCGATCGAGGAATGGCCGAGCGCGATTTGTGCGAAAGGAGGGCCAAGGCATGACCATCGACTGGGTGAAATGGGGCGGCATCGGCGCGCTGGTGCTGGGCATCGCCATGGCTGTATATGGCGGTCTGCACCACCTCTACAAATCAGGCTACGCCGCTGGTGCTGCGCACGTACAGCAGCAGTTCGACGCGGCCAAGGAAGCGGCTGAACAGAAGCGCCTCGCCGACGTGCGGGCCGACCGCGCCGAAGAACAGCGGCGGACTCAAGCTCAAGCGGAGATCGCAAATGAAGCCACGAAACAAGCTGCGGCTGCTGCCGGTGTTGCTGCTGATGGGCTGCGCGCACGAGTCGCCCGACTTGTCGCAGCCGCCCGCGTAACCGGCCATTCCGCCGCTGCCAGCACAGGCCCGGGTCAGCCTGGTGGCGACCCCCTCGATGTGCTCGTCGACGTGCTCAGCCGGACTAACGGCGCTGCGGGGCAGCTTGGCGATTACGCCGATCGGCTCAGTGTCGCCGGCATCGCCTGCGAACGCTCCTATGACGCCCTGACGAAGCGTTAAGCTGTATAGAAGCGCGCTTTGTTGCCAGCGAGCGCTTTCAGCACGCTACGCTCGGCGCGGGTCATGGCTTTGACGTAGCGCTTATCTTCAACGCAACAGAGCGTAACCTTGGAAGGGCGGGTGGCGACTGTGCGATCGAAGTCGGTCGAGTTCTTATAGAAAATCACCTTTTCGACGTCATCCCAATGTACCGTCAGCATGTTGTCATCACGCGTGAGTGAAGGTGCATCCATCACAGGTGCCCCTATGATGTTCTTAAGCCAGCCTTCCAGCATCTCAAACTTCTCATCGAGCGTCACCGACTTGTAGAAGCTGAGACCTTCCTTCGGCTTGGCAGGCGATCCGGCAATAACCGCCTCGGCGGGTACATCCTTCGTGATATTCGAAGCGATCAGGGCGACGGCGCGGCGTCCAATGCGCACGCCTGATGCCACAATGCACGAGCCTACAAGCCACACATCGGGCTCGACGTGAATGGGGCGCTCGCCGAACAAGGTGCAGCCCTCGATCTGTTCGCCGGCCGCCACGTGTGACCAGAGCTGCGAATACATGCCGACGCGCACGCCGTTCTCAATGGTCAGGCCCCCGGTCCCATCCAGCACCGTATTCTGGCCAAACCAGCAGTGCTGCCCGATGCTGACGCCGGTTTTCGACAGCACGAGGGTGTCAGCATGCAGCGTTGTCCAATCGCCGATTTCTACCTTGCCACCATCGACGATCATCTTGACGTTATCGCCCAGGGTCACGTAGTCGCCTAGCGTCACGCTTGCAGGCCGGGCGAAGATGATCTGCACGTTTTCACCAATCGAGCATCCATGACCGATCTTGACCGTTCCCGCACCGTTCTTTTTGATTTCAGCCACATTGGTCTCCGTCGTTTTCCGAAAAGTAACGAAGTCTACTATGGCTTGCGAGGTGCTTTGCCAGCCTTGGCAACCTTGGTGGCTTGGCGGAGCTTTTGCGGAAAAGCAAAAGGGTTTCCAGTTGCCTGGAAACCCTTTTTAAATACTGGTGGGGCGTGAGTGACTCGAACACTCGACCTACGGATTAAGAGTCCGCTAGCACTGTACGTAAACACAGCCCACCGGTAAGCCATTCAAGCAAAATCAAGGACTTACCAAAATGAAAAATACTGTATATGTGAACAGTGCTGGACTTCGGAAGGCGAAATTCCACACACTTGCAGCGGTCACTTTGGCGGCCTTTCTGTCGGCCTGCGGTGGCGGCGAAGAAGACACCAACCAACCGCAGAATCCGCCCGTGGTGAAGCCACCGGAGAACGGGGTGTGCTCGACTACGGTGCCCATTCCTCCTGACTGCCCGATCATCAAGAAATGATCAGTCGGGGACAGTTGCGTTCGCTCCGTCGTCTTGGTTGATGGAGCGTTCGCAATGGTTGCGCTGGAATAGATCGAGAAAGCGGCATAGGACACACGCCCAGCGCTTACCTTCCTTGACGCCTTTACCAGCGCGTGAGGACATCGTTTCATTGGCGTCACCACCGGTCAGGACATTAAAACCCTCGTCTAGCCAGCGCAGCCAGTTCATGATGTAGCGGCCAAGCATGATCAACCCCGCCCGTCAGCTTTGGTATTCGGATCGGCTTGCATCTTGCCGCGCCAGAATGACGCCACGCCAAGGATTGACCCCAGCATGATCCACACAGATTCAGGAACAGCGGGAACCGGAATCTTGGCCAGCGGCAAGATGAAGTAATCCCCAAAGACCATGACGCCGGTGACAAAGCCAATGAACGGGCGCCAGGCATAGGTAGGCCAGTGGTCGGACTTGGTTTCAGCCTGAATGGACGTGTTGACCGTGGCTAGTTGGGCGCTTTCCGCCTGCAGTCGGTTACTTTCGGCAGTTACGGCCAGTTCGCGGAGTCGAACAGCTTGTTCGGATTCAATCTGTTTGAGCTTGACGAATGCGTCTGGATTGGTGGCTAGCGCTGCTGAGATTTGCGCCGGATCGTTTGACGTTCCAAGCGCCGAAGCAATAAGGCCACCAACAGCAGCACCAGCGGGGCCGCCAAGCAGGCCACCAAGTATCGGAGCGGCTTTCGCAACATCTGCCGCAATGTCTTTCCATTCCATCTCATGCCCCTTCTTCCATGATCTTGGCGAGACGTTCTGCACGCGCGCCAACCTGTGAATACCACTTCGATGCACGCATGCCAGCCGCCGCAATGTCGTACTTGGCAAAGTGCATCGCGTCTAGCGTGTTCTTAAATCCCTTGAGCGTTCCCCAACCCATGTTGAACACCATGTTTGCGAGAACTCGTTGTCGTGGTTCCTCCATGGCTCGCCACCAGTTGGCGTACTCATCCAGGGTCATCACGGCGATGGCAATGTCTCGATTCAAAAGGCTTTCGATCTGGTCATCCGTCAAAGGCTCATCAGCCTCTGCGTACGGGTAGTGAGGGTCAGCCTGAATGTTGTGACCGACACCAATAGTCGGAATGCCTTGTGAATCCAGATACCGCTTGTTGCGCACACCCTCATCGCGGCGAAGATCGGCTTTGAGGAGTTCGTAATTCATTCCTTTTGCTCCTTCAGGTACTTGCGCCATCCCCACCAGAGTTGAGAGCAGATATAGATGATCGTCAGCAGCGATACGAACCAAGCCAACTCATGGTTAGAGAGCCAAAGCCAGATGTCACCTGCGATGGCAGGAACAATCTGCCCAGTGGCAGACACGATGTCTTTTTTCATTGGCGCGGAGAAAATCAAAAGTAAGGATGGACTACGTAGGAATCACTGATGCCGACACGCATGAAGGTGTCGTCACGACTTCCAGCAGTTGCAGAGCGCCAACGAGTAAGGTTGCCGAGAGCATCATTCACCGGACCTGCATAAGTGAGGATCTTGGCAACCCCAGTGGAGTTGTTGACCACGCGAACCTGACCCGTATAAAGCGCTGCCGTAGAGGTGTTCAGCAGCACATCTACAACCCATACTCCTGGGCTAGCTTGCCATTGCGTAACAAACTGGCTGTAGGTGGGCTTCCCCAGCCACGTTGTGTTTGCTGGTACAAGCGATATGTATTCGTCTTTGGACGGGGTGCCAGTGCCGTATTCGTGGGCAGCTTCTACGCCCGTGATCTTTCCCACCTTGCCATACACATCGCCAGGGATAGTGATCGGTGCTGCAGTTTTACCGGCCAATGCCAAAACGGCTTGGTGCAGAAAACTGATTGAGCCAGTCCGATTGAACTCCGTATTGATGTTGTCGCTGCTGATAGCGCCAGAAATTGGAAGGGTCATTTCTTGCCCTCCACAAGCGCACGCAGGCGTACAACCTCTTTGGCTAGTTCGACGCAAGAGACGAGCGCTGCCTGACCGTAGGCAACGGAGAGATAGCCCTTGGCATCCGTCGAAATGGCGGCCTCAAGTTCTGGGAGATGATCGAGGAACGACTGCGCACCGACCCCGACTTGGCGCTCTTTTGTTTTCTTACGCTCAAAGGTGCCAGATTTGACGCGAGATAGGCGTTCAAGGAATGTCTTGCCTACCGTCTTCCATTTCCTTTTTAGCCTTTCGTCGGAACTGGCGGTGATGCTGCCTGAAAACGTAGCGTTGCCAGAGCTATCAAGCTGCAAAACATTCGTAGCCGCTGAAGTAGTGGTTTCATCTGGCGCCGTGAACACGTACAGAATGCCGCCTGAATTACCAATGCCATAGTTGTGCGTGCCGCCAGAGAATTCGATTGCATTGTTTGCGGACAGCTTGTTAGTGCGGCGCCAGTTCGCAGTTGTCCAAAGTGGGCCAGGGGCTTGGTTTGTCAGTGCTGGAAATGATGCAAACGCAGGGTTCAAAACGCCAACATCAACCTCAGTCAGGCCGCTATCGAGATTGCCAGAATCCCAAGTAACAGTGACTGTCGTAACAGACGTGAATGCGGAAGTCTGAACAGACCCATAGATCGTGCCAGCCGTCACGAAAGCGCGGACGCGACGTCCAGCGCTGTAAATTGCCGTCTGATTCCCGGTGACCGTGAACTGAGTTGCGCTAACATAGGTTGGGCTTTGGCCGTAATTCAGCCATTCCGGGCTGACATACCATGCCGCAACGTCTGCCATCATCTGCCGTGCGCTGTCGTTCACAGTGCTAGGAGGTTGGCCCTCTGCCCAATTGATGGCTGTTGCTGCGGTTGCGTTATTAGCTGGCGTCGTTGACCATTGCCACAGTGACATTTCGGATCACCTATAGTAAAAAACCCGCCACTTGGGCGGGTTGGGAGTGTCTTTGATATGACGGACGATCAGTTTTGGCGTCTCGTCATCACGACCGTATTTGTCGTTGCGGTTGGGATGGCTAAACCACGCATTCGATCATGGCTGGCTTCGCGCAACGGAAGGCGCAAGAAGTAGCCCAGCAGCAGGGCCATACGTGCCGATGAAGTTGCCGACCGGGGCTGCAATGTCGGGACGATTCATCAATAGGCCTTGCACGACCTTTTGACCGGCTTTGGTGTAAGGAAGTGAGCCTAGGCCAATCATCGCTGCAGCAGGCGCGACGGCTTGAGGCGCCACAGCATGGCCGCCTAGCGCAGCGGCACCAGCAGTCAACAGCGAGCGTCCAACAGTACCGCTATCGGGGTATTTCGATCCCAGAACATCCATCGCATTGTTCGCCAGCCCACCGTTCAACCCGCTATTGGTCGCTTTCTGGAAAGCCGTGGCGCCATTACGAACCGCATTCGCGTACTGGCCCGGCGTGAAAACATTGCCTGCATTTGATGCCCCAACAGACCCAGCAGCGCGCTCCAGTTGCTTGTATTGGGCATAAGCTGCGTTAGCTTTGCGCAGGGTTGGCAGCACATCAGCCGGGCTGGACCGACCAACAGCAGAATTAACCGCATCTCCCAAGTCTGAAAGCGCCCCGTTGAGTGCCCACTTGTCGGCATCGGCATTCCCTTTGATCTGGTTTGCCGCCATCCTAGACAGCATGGAACGTGTGTCGCCCCATTGCGAACCAGTCATCTGGCCGTTAGCGAGCTTCTTGGTAATCTGGTTCTGAACAATGTTGTCGAATTGATCTAGTACGCCCGGGGCTTCCTGCGCTAGAGAGTTACGGATTCCAGAAAGATCGGTGGCAAAGTTCTGATCTGCTGCAAACGTCGCTTTCGGTTCAATCGCCTTGTAGACGCTGCCGATCTTGTCACGGACGGCAGCAACTGCATCCGCACCAGTCCCTACATTAGACGGCAATGTTTCACCAATCGGCGACAGAGAGTTGTTGTACGTGGCGCGGTTGAAGTCTTCGACTGCTCGACGCTGGCCATTCTTGATGAAGTCACCAAGAACGGGAACACTGGTCAACTTGTCTTCGGTACGCTGCCAAGCGCCGCCTAGGATTTGCCCAGGCGTCATCGTTACGCCAGCATTTGCCAAAGCCTGACGCGCCGGGTCTGTAACGCCTCGTACAGCGGCGCCAATACCAGACATGATCGGCACTGCAGCGCCACCAACAGCGGCTCCGACTGCGACGTTCTTTTTCAGTTGGTCGCCATACGAGTTGTTCTGATCTGTTACGACAGGCGCTAGCAAACCATTTGCCGCACCCATCCCGGCACCTACCGCTGTGCGCCCCAGCAAACTCATGCCAGCAGTTTCGGGAGCAGCAATAGCCAAGGGTGCGCTGCCAACAAGGTTACCGCCAATGCGCCACCAATCCGTGGGGAGTTGGGGCTGCTGGCCCGTTACCAACGAGGACAGACGCGGTTGGGCGGCTTGGCGCTGGGCTTGGTAGTTCGCCTCTCGGTCGTTGACAAACTGGTCCATGCCGCCAGACGGGATGCGTAGCGAATCGGGGATGATCCCTTTGTCATTCAACCAGTTATTGACCGTGCGAATCGTGTCCGTGACGCCTTGCGGGAGCATGTGCGAGGTGTGCTGACCAATCGCAAAAGCTGGGTCCATCACGCCAGTGGCAAAGCTCGTGGCGCTAGTGGCGGGCGACACTTGCGGAGCGCGCATAACTGGTGGCACAGCGGATTGGGCTGCCTGCGCGGGTGCCTGCGCTTGCTGTCCAAGATAAGAATCAAAGCTCTGCGCCTGCGCCTGCGGCTGATCTGCATTCAGGTAATCATCAAATGCGCTCATTTCAGCAGCCCATTGTTGAATGCCCATTCGAAGTTGGCGCGCAGGGATGGATTTGCCTTGATCGCCGCTTGAACTGCCGAACGCTGCTGCGGGCCGCTCATGGTCAGAATGGGAGCCATTGATGGCTTGATGTTCTGATCAAACGCGGCTGACTGCTGCGTGAACGCTTTTTCGTCGCCACGCTGATAGACCGGCGTCAGGAACTGCGTTTTCAGGTGCGAGATGTCGAGGTTGTTCAGTTGGGTACCAAGACCGCTCATCATTGCAGATTGCGGCTTGTCGTAGGTCGGGACAGCCTCATCAATCGTCGCTCGAGCGGCATCCGTCCCGCCAGAACCAAGAGCCTTACCTTGCAACGCAACGTAGGTAGCGTGCAGCTTCTGATACTTGGCGGCATCTGGGCTGAGGCGCGTGCTCATGTTCTCTGGCAATGCACCGCCGACAATCGCTCCGCTCAGGCCCTTGTTATTCGCCAGTTGCATCATTTCGTCCAGCGCTTCTCGAGATTGCTGGTAGTTGGCGTCCGCGTTAGAGAGCGAGCCATACGCATTAGCCATCTGCTGGCTGGGAGCGCCCTGGGATGTGTTGGCTGCAGTCGTCGCGCCAAGAGGCGCCTGCGCATACATCTGGCCTGACGGTTGTGCTCCGCCACCAAAAACCGCTTGCGGACCATTCTCGTGCAGCATGATCGCGGTGGCGATAGCTTGACGATGCGCCGGGTTGGTCAGGTCAACCCGCTGATTTGGTCCGATACCAAGACGCTTTGAAACGTCCGAGATATAGGCTTGCGTGTCATTTTCGTTGGGAGGCGCCCACTTGGAAATGACGCCAGAAAGCGTGTTGACACCTTGCTTGCCGTAGTTCGCAAGATTCGCATCCATCGCCGCCAAGCCGCTTTGCATATCCGGATACTGGGCCAAGCGGCCACCTGGCATGAGTGCACCTGGGTTGTTGTTTCGCAAAGGAGCCGGAACTCCAGAACCGCCAGTCGCCGCAGCAGTGCGGTTCGTAATTGGTAGAGGATTGCCGTTCGCATCAACGCCCGAGTAGGGGAGCGCGCTGCCTTCGCCAGCAGCCTTGGCCGCCGACATTTGGCCTTCAACGGTAGCTGCGCCAGGAAGCGTGTTGATCGCAACCACATTACCGCTTGCATCGAATACTGGTGTACCCCCGGTGGGAACATGAGGATTGAACGCCAGCGGCTGCATGCTCATAGGATCACGCAGAATGGCACCTGGGCGAGCATTGACCGGCGCAATGTAGTTGGCCTTGCTCACCCCCATACGGTTTGCCGCTTGAATATCCTGCGGCGCCATACCGCCCTGAACGCCCATCTTGGTGATGTCGGTAGGCATCATGGCCGCAAGCGTCGGGTCATGGTCAACCGCGATCTTCATTAGCTCGCCACCACCCTGAATCCCGGCCATGTTCATCAACATACCCTGTTGGAACAGTTGCTGCGGGGTCTTGCCGTAGATGGATGCGCCCGGTTGTTGCGGAGTCGGTGCTTGCGGCTGCGGGGTGCCTTGCGCAACTGTGGGCGACAGCAGGCCGCCTTCCGGATTCGTCGGAACGCCAAGCAGGCTAGTAGGCGCCTGTTGAGGTTGGGGCTGCTGCCCCATATCGCCACCAAGAAGGCCCTGCATTGCGCGCATCTTCAGCATGTTTTGCTGCATCTGCACGCCGTTCCCAATGCCCTGCAGGCCGCCTTGTACGCCAGCACCCATCGCCTGGCCCATGGAAACAGGAATGCGCGAAGGGGCCGCGCTCGCAAGCAAGCCCTGCGCAAGCCCAAGCATCCCCATGCTTTGGGGATTAGCTAGCATCCCCATCAAGCCGCCGCCGTCAGGTTGATTGTCCCAAAGCGACATATCAGGCCCCCATGAACATTGAGGGATTCATTTGACCTCCGCCCAGCATCATTGACGACTTAGGTTCTGATCCAAAGCCAAACGCACCTGGGACATTCAGCGGCGAAGACGGCATTGGAGTTTGGGGGGCAGCAGACATTCCCTGATTTCCCATGCCCATCAAGCCACCTTGTTTAGCCATCATCGCAAGTGGCAGCGCAGCGCTCATCAGGTTCTGGCCAATTCCCATGCGCTGGCCAGGATTGGCTTGATTCATCAAGTTCATTGCAGCCATCCCCATCATGGGATTCATCTGCATTTGACCTGGCTGCATTTGCTGACCGGTGAATATGCCTTGCGTCGGAGTCTGCGTGCCGTAGTTCAGAGGCGCGTTTTGGAAACCAAAGTAGTTATTCATTTTTCACCTCAAAGCATACCGAGCAAGCCGCCCGCTGCGGCACCAACACCCATACCAACCGGACCGAACATACTGCCCATCATTGCTCCACCCATGGCACCCCCCATGCCGCCAGCCATACGGTTTTGGTAGTACGGTTGCGTCGATGTAGAAGTGCCGCCGTATTGGCCTTGGATCAGGTTCGAGTAGTTGTTTAGCAACTGCCATGGCGCACTAATCTGCTGCTGATTGAGTGCCTGCTGATTTCCGCCCATGTTGTACAGGTTCGATACAGCGCCGTTCACCGAATTGACGATATTCGGGGCATTTGCCGCGCCCGCAAGCTGCTGTTGCGCGGCAGTGTTGTAGTTGGTCGAAAGCCCCTGCGCACCCTGCAACATGTTTTGCATGTTGTTTTGGTACATGCCTCCATAAAGATTGTTCATGGAGTTGCCCAGCTGGGTAGCAAGGTCTTGCTGGTTCTGGCTGACGGCATTGCCGTAGGCGCCTGAACCGTATCGACCTGAGCCAGCAAATGCGCTCGCTGTCTGTGGCGCTGTTGCGGTCTGATATGCCCGTGTAATGCTGTCTGCGGCGGCGTTAGCCATCCCCGTCATATACGGGTTGTTCATCATGTCGCCACTAGCGAACTTGTTAAACGCAGCGCTGCCAGGGTTGGAATTCAGGTAGTTCCCATTCAGCAGGTTCGTTGTGTAGTTGCCCGCCGCATTGTTGACGGACGCCGCATTCCCAATGTTGGTGCCGTTGGCTACTCCCTGAGTCATCCCGATAGCCTGCTGCTGCATAGGGGTGAACCCGGCAACTGAAGATGCGGGGTTGCTGGCATACTGGTTGTATGTGTTGTGAGCGCCTTGGAAAACATCGCTCAAATAGGGTTGCTGCCCCGCCCAAGGATCGCTCTTTGTTACGGTTTGTGTGCTTCCGCCGCCGCCGCTCATAGTGGTTTCTCTAGATAGACGTGGGTTTTGTCGTATCCAGGTAGCGCCTTTTCCCACCCAGGCCGCGCCTGCAATTCCATTGCGTCGCATCCTTGCGACTTCGCCCAGGCTTCAATCTGAGCGATGCATTCCTTTTCCCATTCCTTTCGGTTGCGCCCCGTGACGATTCGGATCGTGCAAACGCACTGCTTGGGGTAATTCACCAATCGGGTAACGCCTACCGCATAAGCGGTTTCAGTGCGCCAGATCCACAACTGATCCTCTCGATTCAAAAGCCCTTGCTTGATGTCTTGCGCATCAAACTTTCCGCGACTGCGCTTGCAGGCGGAAGAAATCCAAGGCAATACTTCTCCCCACACCGATTCAATATCGGTGTTCGGAATTCCGTAGAGCATGTTTATCCGACCAAGAGAGCGTTGAACGTGCGGTCAGTCGTGGCCGTACTGGCGTGCGTCAATGTGGCGCTGCCGTTGGTCTGCGCTGACACATAAAGTCCACCCAAGGCCGCTGCTGCGTTTGCTGTCAACGGTGAAAAGAAAATCCCGGTGTTCGCGCCAATCCGCTTATCGGTGAGCGTCGTCGTTGTCGCAGACGGAGCGAGCGTTACCTGAACAACATTGTTGGTCTTGCCCTGCAAAAGACTGTTTGCAAGGCGTGCAATTTGGCGGCGATGCTCTTTCTCGTCCGAAATAAGTTCTTGGACGCCCGAATATCCCTTCTGTACTGCAGTCATCTGCGCCCCGACTCGTGGATGCAGTCTTCGGGTATCTCGATCCCCTGCAGATGGTTGAACGATCCGGTTGTCTGGATGCGAGCGCGCAGATAACGGCCATCAGCACGCACGGGGCATTCCCCGTTGTCGTCAATCACGCTTGGCTGACCAAAGGTCACGGCATCCACGAGACGATTGCGCGTCCCGATCTGAACGCTTGGTGTGCCGCCATCGATCACAGGCCGCGTGCTGGTCAGGAATGCTCGATTGCCCTTGTTTCCAAACGGCTCCAGTTCTACCGTGTCTGCGGTAGCATTTGCTGGCGCCCCCGTGAAGTACGAGAGCTTATGCGTCGGGCTAAAAGCGCCCATCAGCACCTGACCGCCAGTCCATACACGCGAATCCAGCGAGAAAGGCAACGTGTCAAGGTTGTAGATGCCGCCCGCATAGGTATCCAACGAATCTAGCGAATAACCTTGCGTGATCGCGCGAAAGATGTATTCCGCATTGACTTTCGCAAAGCCCCACTTGTTCAGCGCCCAGTTGTAGACAAGCAGTGAATCCGGAACCCCACCAGAGGAATACACAGATGGATAAAGCCACATTACCAAGCGATTGATCGGGTCAACTGCGCCGACCACATTCGCCAAGTAAGACATGTTCACCGTTGACCAAAATGTGCGGTCCACTCGGTCAACGCCAATCGGCGTAGAGGTCGATCCATCAAATGCGTAAAAACCATCTTCGCCAAGGTAATAGACCAGCGCGCCAAGCTGGCAAATGCTTTTCGGGGCAGGCGTGCCGCGCGAGCCTTCAGCCGGGTAAAAGCCAAACACAGTTGGCGACCCCTGGAAGACCACACGGAAAATTCCGCGCTCAAAAAAAATGGCACCATCTGCGGTGCCAAGGTTGCCAACGATTCCCTGTATCCATCCCTGATCGCCAGGAATGATCTGCGATCCCGCTAGTAGCTGGGCCTCCGTTACGCTGCCCTGTGCCGGCCAGTTGGTAGGATCGTCAATCGCGCACCATTGAACACGCTGTGGCTGCGCTCCGTTCGTAGAGTCGTATGTGTTACCGACCATCACCCAATCTTTGATTGTGGTGATATAGCGCGCCTGTGGAGCGCTTGCAGCTAAATCCGTAAACTGCGTGCTTGACCCAAGCGTGAAAGACTTGAGATTCAAGCCGAACCCTGCGCCGATAACTCGCTGCCCGTATTGTGTGAAGGCCCAACGCTCACCCGATGGCAGAGAAAGTGCCGTATTCAGCGTCGTAAAGTTGGAATTCCCTGGCGCCAGCTCATACAAATTGTTTTGGTCGCCAGCAAACAGATAATTGTTTGCTCCGGTATCAATCGCGACAATTGCGCCCAAGCATTGGGATGACAAGCCGTTACCGCTGTAGTTCGTCAGCGTTCCAACCGGCCCCCATGACTCTTTCGTCTTCGGAAAGAGGTTCACGATATTGGCAGATGTACCGCTTGAGTTGTTCGGCGGCAGATCCGGGGCGTAGTCAGCGATTTGGAGCAGCATCAGGCAGCCGCCATTGCGATAGACGAACCGGACAATTCTTCAGCCTTGTCCGCCAGGATGAAACTTTGCAGTTGCTGCGTGTAAAGACTGTCCCACACGCCGTAAGCCTCTTCATCCTTGTTGAATCGCGCGGCAGCTCGGTTGACTGCAGCAAGCAGAATCGTCGGAATCGTGCTGGTCATCCACGTTGTGCTGTTCGCGCTGGTAAGTTGAGCGGAGCGCTGCCAGTAAATGCCTGTGATCGTGTAAGCCGAGTCTGGATATGGTCCAAACACGAAGTTTTGACCAACACGAGCCATGTATTGGGGCGTACCCGATGCCGTTTGGTCCGGATACTGCGTGTAGATGAACTCAGGCGTGCGCCGCTCAACCTCAAAGGTGTTGCCGCTGATCGAAACCAACGCAATCTTGATGCCCAGATAGCCAGATGGCACCGCAGCAACGCCATTGCTGATTGTGACGTTTAACGCCGATTCAATCGGTTGCACACCCTTACCCTGATTTAGCGCAAATATGTCTCGATAGATGTCAGCTTCTGCAATTTGGATAAAGTAGTCTATCCAATTGCCAAGATCAGAGCGAGCAAACCAGTCCTGTACGGCCTGCTTCAGCGAGTTGTAGTCATAGACCCCAGCCGTACCCAATGGGTATGTCGGGGCAACGGCTGGAACAAAGATTGTCATACAATCAGTCTCGGGGGCAAATGTTTATGATTAGCTTACACTATGCAGTGCTGCTATCAGTTATTAGGCCAAGGCCTGCAAGCGCAGACAATAAAGAGCCAAGGGCCGCATTACCACCTTTAGCGCCAGAAACGGTTGGCTTTGCAACAGGCGATGCACCATAAAATCCTCGCGTATTTGGCCCGATTGTGTCTTGTTTGACGTTAGATACCCAAAACTGTTGTGTTCCGCTTCCATAGTGATAATGCACAACATCATTAGCACTACCGCCAGAAACAAGCTGGTCTGCTGATCCAATTACTGTGTTATTGCTGGCAGGCCCGTTGATGTACAACAGCTGATGCGGATTGCGTACCAGTTCCGCATCAAGCGTGCCGCTAGTGACATTACGTACAGAGCGCTTGATTGTAGCCGTGCCAGTGTCCGTAAAGGCGCCTCCACTCAAAGCATAGCGAAGCTTCACGAACTCATTGTCAGTGCCGCTGTTGTTGACGGTATTGTAATTTCCGCTCAACACCAGATTTGATGTTCCGGCAAACGTCGATGTAGTCGAAGATAGAACATTATCAAAGACGTTGTAAGATCCAACACAATTAATATCAATAGTCGTGTTGAATTCCAGGTCCGTGTTAATAAAGCGATTCCATTTCGAACCGCTCTGCACGCTAATACCGCCAGAATTAGACTCGCTTGTTCCTCCGATGAACGTGCATTGCACTGCATTGGCGAGATTGATGCCATAGCCAGATGCAATGCCCTCCAAGACAGGATCGTAAAACGTACAGTCGGAAGTAGCCTCCCCTGCACCACGTTGATCCAGCAAAATTCCTGTAGTTGGAACCGGGGAGAATGCAGGCTCGCCCAGAGGACTAGCGGACACACGATAGCCATTGCACACACACCACAGCACATGAACAGCTGCTTGTGCAACATCGCGCACGGAAACATCGAAGTACGAATGATGAACTGCCCGTGTGTATAAACCGTCAGTGGAATTGGCATTGCCCTGAATGCGTAGGCCGCCTTCAATTCGTACACGATACACGCCAGACCCAGAGGCGCCCCCGTCAACATTGAAGGCAATCCCAGTGCCAGTATGCTTGAACACGGCACCGACTTGAGCAATTAACGTAGCACTAGCAATGGCCCAGTTGGGACTTGTCGCATAAGAATAAACGCCAGCAGGTATAACAACACGGGGGCCAGTCAATGTCGCATTAAAAGATGCCATCCATGACGCAACTGCGTTGAGTTGCGCAGTGTTGTCAGCATTGCTTGGAAGTACGCCGAACTGCCGGATAGAAATATTTCCGGTGAACTGTAACTTCCATCGCCCACCATCCGCCGCAACAATTACAGTTCCGCCATTGTCTGTGCTTGTTGTATCTGATGAATCATACCAATATGTTCCACCCCCGCCGTCTCCTGCTGTGGAATATCCAAATACAAATGTTTTGCTAAAAGAGGTATGACTTTGTGACCGCAGAGCGGCAATTGTATCTACGGTGTTTTCATACCCTGCAACACCAGAAATTGTGACACCAGATATTGTGCCGCCAGTAATGGCTACGGAATTAGAATTTTCCGTAGCCATGCTCCCCAAGCCTAAGTTTGTGCGAGCCGTGGAGGCAGAATTCAAGTCCGATAAATTGCTGGCAACCGCCAAGGCGCCAATATTGTTAGCGGCGGTTGCGCCTGCTACGTTGGCTCCGGTTCCGCCTTCTGATACGCCAAGCGGCGTAGTCAACCCCGTAAGGGTTGTGATGTCATTATTAGCGCCACTTGCAGCAGCACCAAGATTAGCCCGCGCTCCCGAAGCCGTAGTCGCCCCAGTCCCACCATTTGCAACTGGAACAGGCGTGTTATTTCCTTGAACCATCTGCGCAATCAATGCGCCGGTAGCCTGCTTGAGAATGCCACCTTGCTGAATGCTAATGATGTCAACGGAATTAACGCTAGAGGCGACACCTTGATCAGCCGGGATGCCATCAAGCAGCATCACGTCATTGACTTGCAGAGGCTGGATGTTGGGGCCGCTGATGTAGAGCTGGTAATGCCCGTCAGCGGCGTAAAAAGAGAATGAGCCGTTCGTGTCGGTCGTGAGCGGATTGGTGGTAACAGTCGCACCGTTATCCGAATAGATCGTTGCAGCCATTCCTGACGGCCACAGATTCACTTGCACCAACGCGCCAGATACCGGGGCGCCAGTCGGACCCGCAACGGAATTGATGTATCGCTGCATGGTCAGATCTGCCGGTTCGTGGTGCGGAATTTGGCGTATTCAGGGCCAGTCAGGATCTTTTTGACCATGGGCCAGTGATCTTTGATCTGGTAATCCCAGCCGTACTTGGTGCGAATGTCGAGCATCACAGTCATGGGGACGCGCATCACATGCTTAAACTCGCCCATGCGCTCGAATGCACCTTCGGCGGCACGCTTCTCATGCGTGTACTTGAGCAGCGATTCGACATCTTCCGAGTACTTGACGTGCAGCTTGTCTTCCTCTTCGTGAACGGTGATGTTTGCCATGATCAGTGCGTCGCTTCAACGATGTTGCAAGTACCGGTAGACGCGCCGTCTTGAATCACGGCGATCTTTTCACCTGGGGCCACCTTCATCAGAAGCGGCGGATCTGTTGCCTTGATCAGCATGTCAGTGGTAACGGCAGTAACGGTTCCCGTGCCCACGCGCAAATGGCAATTGCCAGTCGTGGAAACATAGATGGCGTATGTGCTTGCGCCGATTGCGGCGGATGATGCTGAACTCGCGCCAACCGTGATGTTTTGACCCGTTCCAGCGATAGGCTTGAACGGCGAAATCGTGAGCCAACCCATTTAGGACTCTCCAAAAGAAAAGGGGCGACCGAAGCCGCCCCGTTATTGCAAAGAGGATGAGTCCTGCTTAGCCCGTCGTGTCCGTGATCAGACCGTGAGCTTTCTCGTTGCCCACCTCAAGCGTGTAGTCAACAAGCAGCATCTTCTTGTCGCTGTCACCAGTCTTAGCCAGCGGCACCGTTTGGAACGGGCGCAGGTAGGCCACGCGCAGATAGTTCGGGTTGACGAAGAAGCAGTCTTTCGACTGAGCCAGGAAGATGTCCGGGATGATCTTCACATCACCGAAGTCCGACTGGTAGACGTCAACAGCGGTCTTCAGCGTCTTGTCTTCCACTTCGATGAAACGAGTGCCGGGGCCAGCGAAGCCAGAGATGATCTGCTTGTTCACCGGCGAGACAATCGCGTATTCCGGCGATTCACCCGACGACGAATAGATCTTCTGCAGGACCGACTTGACCATCGTTTCGGTCAAGGCCGTGGTTGCGCTGTTGTACGTGCGCGTGCTCGAGCCGTCAGTCCAGCCGTTGGCGTTCAGCGACGGGTTAGCGCCAGCCGGAGTGCCGCCTGTCTGGAACACGGTGTTCGTGTACAGCCAGCAGGGCAGACCGCCGAGCTTCGAAGCAGTGGACGAGTTACCGGCAGCCTTGGCGTTGTTGTACGTCAAGATGCCTTCCATGTCGCGCTTCAGCTCCTTGGACTTCTTCATGAGCTGATAACCCATCTTGTTGGTGCCGCCAGCAGCAACAACAGCTTGCGACTTGCCCGAGATCTGCACGACCTTGTTCGACGTTTGGACATAGTTGCCCATACGTGCGGTCGGGGTCAGCGTTTGCGACGTGGGATCGTCACCTTCAACGGCGGCGTTGCTCAGGTTCTGAGCGGCCAGCGAATCGGTATCCCATTCGTGGTTGTTCTGGGTGGCCTTGTTCTTCTTCGTCATGTTCAAGATCGGGGTCTTGAACGGATCGACGTTGAAAATCAGGTTCGACAGATCTTCCCGGATGTTGGTCTGGGTGTAGGTCTGCAGAGTGTTTGACGGAACAGACATTTGTTACTCCTTAGTTCGCGAAGAACTCAAACGCCGCTGCTTGGGCGTCAGAATCGCGAGGATTTCGGTTGAGGCGATCCATCACTTGTTGACGTTTCGCCGCTTGCGGGTTGGTTTCCGTCCGAGATCCCGGTTTCGCCATAGGAGGCGCTTGCCGAACCTGCTTCAGCGCTTGAGGTTTGGCCGCTTGGAGCTCCTGATAACGCGCCGCATCGTGCAGAATTCGCATGTAGCGGTGGTCGTATATCTGGTTAAGCTCGGCGTCCTTGAACCCTAGGCTGCGGGCGTAGTTCACCATCTTTCCCTGTGCTTCCGTGAACGCCTTCTGGTCTTGCCACTCAGGCACGACTTGAATCAGGCGTTCGCGTTCTTGCGCAATCGCTTGTTGAAGCAATTGCTGTTGATGCTGTGTTTCTTGGGCTTGCTGTGCCTGCACGTTTTGCAGGAAGCTGCCAATCTGTTGCTGGCGGCTTGCGTATTCAGCTTGTAGAGCAGCAAACTCGCCGGGGTTCTGGCTGCGCAGCGTGTTCCAATCGACCTGTGCAAAATCGTGATTCAGCATCTGCAGGGCCAGTTGGCCCATTTGCTGGTGTTGCTGCAGCGCTTGTTGCGTGGCTTGGCGCCAGCCTTCGCGCTCTTGATCGAACTGATTGCGCTGGTTGCTGAGTTCGATGCTTTTGTTGTTGACGTGGCCTTCGAGTTGGTAGCTCTTTAGGACTGTCTCAAGCGGGACGAGCTTTTCAACGCCGTCGATCTTCACCGGCACGTTGAGGGCACGAGCGGCCTGCGGGTCAACCTTCAGCGAGGCCAGCAGTTCGTCTAGGCTTTGTGCCTGCGGCGCTTCTTCTGCTGCTGCTTCATCACCTTTTGAAGCATCGTCAGCAGGTGGATCGTCACCCACGCGAGCATCATCAGCAGGAGGCGCTTCCTCAGCAGCTGCAGCAGCCTGCGCATCCTCGCGGGGCGGCTCATCATTCGAATCAAACGCGCCAGCGTCCCAAAAGCTCTGAAACTGGCTTTCGGTATCGGCTGCGGCGCCCGGTTGGGTGGTCGCTTCCACATCGCTCATTTGCTCGCCTCAATAAAAAAAGCCACCCGAAGGTGGCTTGTTGGTGAAACTGGTACTGCTATCGGCTGAAGAGTTGGAATCGCTTCTTCTGCTCTTCCTGCTGGTTGATCTGGAACTGCGCGATCTGGCCTGTCTGGCGGATGTTCTCTAGGTACTTCTCGAGCGTGTCCCACATCTGCAGCGCGATGATCAATCGCGTGTGCATCGCCTGATCCGACATGGGGACAGATGCCATTTGGCGGCGGATGCCTTCCTCGATGGCCTTCTTTGCCTCTACGAAGATCGGCGCATCCAGCACTTGGGCAGCGTCACCACCGCGAATCACCTCTTCTTCAAGCGCCACGTTTTACCTCTACGAATTCGATGCAACCCCAACCATTCTTTCGGCATGTTTCTGCTAGATCGCGGCTGTATGTCAGCATCCATTCGGTTGCGCCTGTCGGCCAAATAAGCCAATGACGATTACGTTTCTGTTTAGTTGCCACGCTGAATCTCCGACATGTCCTGATTCACCATCTGGCCCGCATCAGCCACGGCGTTCTGCTTGAGTTGCGATGCAACAATCTGGCCAATGACCTTGAGCGCGGTTTGCCACTCTTGCGACTGGATTTGCGCCATCTGTGCTTCGTGGTCGGCCTGAGTCTGCTGCGCGCCGTGGGCAAGTTCTGCCTGTGCGCGCGCTTGCTCGCTCTGCGCCTTGGTCTGCTCGGTCTGCAGCCGCATGCCAGCGATCTGCTGATCTGCTTGCGCTTTGATCTGCGCGGCCTGCACATGCGGGTCGGGCGGCTGTTGCGCCTTCTGTTGCTGCATCTGCTGGTATTCAGGCGAGTCCGGGTCCATAGCAAACTCTGTCGGATTCTCGAAGCCAAGCAGATGCGTCACCTTCTTGAATGTCGCATAGGCTTGTTTGGGGCCGACAAGGCCGAACACGCCCAATTCCTTCTGCGCCTGACCCAGCAACATCACATTCGCCCGCGCTTCCTCACGGTTGCCAGAGCCAAGGCCAACATTGATCGCCAGTTCGGTGCGCTCGCGCCACTCAGCCGGATTCGCTGTCAACCATTGCTTGTTGGTGAGGCGAATCGTCAGTTCATCGTCTTGGTGACGGCGCAAAAGGTTGTGAATCTTCTGGAAAATGTCTTTCACGCCCTCAGCCAGCAGACGCGCAACCAGTTCAACCTTGGCCGCTGCAGCCGACATTGCCGCAAGCTGGCCGCCTTTGGTCACATCCTGCAATGCGTCAGCGTCAACGCCCATCGTGTCCTTGCCGATGCCCGTGCGCATTTCGCGCTGCAGGTCACAGTACTCCATGGCGGGCAGAATCTGCGCCATGAGGTTGGACGGCTGCTGGAACGGCATGATGTTGTCACCAATCGGGCCATCCACGCGGATGATGCCGCCCGGGCGAGACACCAACAGATCCTGCACGTTCACCTGTTTCCAGTTGACGGCAACGCGCTGGTTGTTCGAGATGTAGATGTTGTCCAGCGCCTGGCGGAACAGCGTGGTCTTGATGACCTGAAGATCGTTCAGCAGATCGAAATAGCTGATACCGACATGGCGATGCGGCATGCGGATTGGCGAGCAGTACGAGAAAGAGCTTTCCTCGATCTCATCGTTCGCCAAGATCACATCACCGCCAATCACGATGCGGCGGAATTCAGCCAAGCCGTCACCGTCATAGTCCACGCGCACAAAGTTCGTGCGAATGTCGATCAACTGGCTAGCAGGATCAACCGGATTCTCTTCGGACAGCTCGTCCGTGACTTCATTACGCGCCAATGCGATTAGATCGAGCCACGCAGGACGCGCAACGGTGATTGCATCCACCTTTTCCGGGTCGAAACCCTGTTCCTTGGCCTCCGTCCGTGACATCGTGCGCATGTGCTGGGTGAACGGCGAATCATCCAGCCCATGACGGGCCTGCGGAGACACGCGCATCTCTTCAGGCGGTACGCACTCAACGCAGACGCGGCCCTTTTCGCTCGTGCGGCGGATCTTGATGTCGAAGCACTGGTACTGCCGCGGACCTGCTGACGTCTCAATAACATCTGTGCGCTCAGACTGGCCGAGAACCTCGATCTCGTCGTCCGTCTGGAGCAGCATCGTCACTTCCTGCTCATTCAAGCCGGTATAGCTCTCAACGACTGATTTCTTTTCCTTGACCCAATACGAAGTGACGTAGCCATTGCGCAACAGCAGGGCGTCTTTGAAGAAGTCGTGCAAGATGAAGAAGCCCGGATTTTGCTTCATGAACACCCAGTTCACGACCTCTGTTTCAATCTCGGCTTGCTCTTCATCTCCAGGCGCTTCTGGATCGAACTGCACAGGCTTTCCAGAGCCGACAAACATCCGCATGAGCGTCGGCATGATCCATTCGACCGTGTCCCGCAGCTCGGGAAGCACGATCTGCGAGCGATCCTCTACCTCATTGCCAAGCGGGCGACCAAAGTACGCATTCAGCGCGTTGTATCGGTCGATCTCCAACGTGGTCATTGCCTGCGCAGCGGGCTTGATGTTTCCGCCAACGCTCGGGCCACTCGAAACGCTCGAACCTAGGCTAGCGCGCTCGTATTGGCCGATGAGCGCAAGTAGCTCGCTTTCGGTCATACCGCGCTTGTCAGCTTTCTCAGCCATTGCGGCCACCGCGCTCAATAGAGAACGAACGAATTTGCGAAGCGGGAACGCGGTGCGTTTCAGTCACTACAAATTTCCCTGTGCGTTCCAAAAACTTCTCTGAGAAACAAGACCCGTCACGCAATACGATGCGAACGCGCTTCCCTCGTTGGCAAGAGGTATGAGGCGTCTTCAAGATTGCTCCTTCGGTTTCGGACCCGGCTTGCGTGCGATGATTTGCTCATTGCGAGCGCGCTCCGCCAATTCCCGTGCTTGCGCCGCTCGCTCTTCAACTTCTGCAAGACGTCGCTCTAGCTCGGCAACGCGCGCTTCCAGTGCAATGCTCACTAGACCACTCCCAATTTCGGATACTGCAAAGGTTTCATTTCCTGCGGCTCTTGCCACACAACGCAGCCCAAGCCGAACGCATCCGCTCCGTGGCTCGACCAATCGTGTTCAGGCCCAAGCCCAATGCCGCGCTCCAGGTCTCGCTTCTCGTGATACCAACCAAGCGCCGCGCGTCCTGCTTCGGTCGCTTGCTCGTGAAACCTGATCTGCGGAAACAGCACGCGAGTGCGCTCAACGCGGGCCATCGCTGCGCCACGCCCTTGATTCGGGACAACCGTCACGGAATAGCCAGCCTTCTTGAGCGCTGACTCGTAGGACACGTCATAAACCTTGTCCTGCGTAGAGCCGTCGTGAGGCAGCCAGAATTGCGCTTTGCTTGGCTCGTAGCCCTGCGACCGACACCACGCTAGGTGAGCGTCAATCGGTTGCCCTACGGCCTCGTAGTAGTTCACAACGCGGATTTCGCGGCCAATGAATTGCATCGCCCAGATGGCGAATGCGTCAGCCTTTGAACCCGTGCCGCCGATGTCGCACATCAAGCGAATCGTCATCAGCGGATCAGCCGGGAAGAAGCCGATGCGGCCTTCCTCTTTCGCTTTCTGCAGATGCTTGGCGTAGTACGCACCGGCCAGCGCGGTAACGTAATCGCCTTCCCATATGTGCGGATACTGCTCAGGCCGCTCTTGTTGATCCCGTTGTCGCTCACGCTCCAGCTTGGCCGGGAATTTCAGGTTATCGCGCCAGTTCAGTTGCACAACCTTGATCAGCGGATCGCTCGAATTGCGGAAGCGCTCAACCGGTGCGTTCTTCCGCGCCGGGTTCCACGTCACCCACAGTTCGGCGTTCCATGCGTCTTTGCCGTCGCCGCCTTCCTCACGCAGCGTAGGAAGCACGATCTGCCAAGCCGCATCTGTTACCGGCTCGGCCTCATCAACCCACAGCACCAGAATGCGCGCCTTGGACTTGATGGACTGCACAGACTTATCCAGCCCGACGAACGCAAATGCAATACGCCCATCACGTGACCGGATGTAGGTCTCGCCAACCTCGTAATACTTCGCTAACGCTGGTTCGCTCTCGATAGCGCGCTTGCACTCATCCAGCGATGAATCAGCCAGTGAGTTCATGTACTGCCGACCGCAGACCAATAAGCCAGACACCCCAGCCTGCCCGTACCTCATGCCCACAACCGCAAGCATCGTGGCGAATGAGCGCGTCTTGGCGCTGCCCCGCCCACCATATGCCCCTCGCACATCCGCTGGCCCCTGGAACACAGGGATCAGCTTTGCGGGCATCTCAATTCGCAGCTTTGTCATCCTCTGCTACGAACGGGGCTAGAACGAACTCAGTTACCAGCTTGAGCGGCGAATCAGCATCGCCACCAACAGTCAGCGGCAACAGCTTCGGGTAGATCGTTCCCCAAAACACACGCTCGTTTTGCGGCTCTTCTTGCGCCCACGCTACAAGGCGATCCACTCCCCCCAGACGATCAGCAGCCATCGCAATTGCTTCTTTGGCCGCCATCGTCGTTTTGTTCAGGGCACCTTTCGGTCGACCCTTGCCAGCATTCGGAGGAGTCCGCTTTGCTGTATCTGTCCCTATTTTGCTATCTGCCACTCTCAGCCGCGCCCTTACGGGTAGCGCTCCAAGTTAAGCGTTATTCACTTGCCAAGCTTTTCGAATTCAGCGTGGCTCTGCGGGTGTTGCACTTCACGCGGGCCAGCATTGCCGTGCTCGCGGTTCAGTACCTTGTTTGCCTTTGTGTCGATCTTTGCTTCTTGGCTTTTCGACATGCGGCCTTCGTTCACCGCCTGACTGGCTCGAGCTTTCGCATTCGCTGCGTGACTTGCATCGGGCACGGGATACGAGCGGTTCGGTCCAGCGAACTCAGTCTTCGGCATCGCCTTACGTGCCTTCGTGGTCAACTTCATGATTGGTCCCAAAAAGAAGCCCCACCGGCTTTCACCGGCAGGGCAGGAGTGGTTGGATGACCAACCTTGGAGGAGACACTCAATTTGGGAGCCAGACCCAGGCCCAGCGCTAGGTATGCGCCGTAAAGGCAATGCTGGCGGATCTGGCTACCGAATAGAGCTTAACTATTAATCATTGCAACATCACAACGATGGCGCTCGATCTCGCCAAAGTCCTTGTGATGAACAATACAAAGCATGTCGCGACCAGACCGGTACGCATGTCTAGCGGAATGCGCATCAGGCGCAGCCAAGGTGCGGAACGATTCGCAAACCACTCCCGGCAACTCAGTAACAGATTGGGAATGGATGTGGCCAGTGTACCAATAGCGGTAAAGCGTCTCACCCCAATCCTTCGCTCGGTCACACGCCATAATTCCGCCCAGCTGGCTGTGCTTTGTTGTGTCCCCATGTGTTGACCCAATTAGTACTTTTCCAAAACGGAAATACCAATGCTTTGCAGGGCCGGTGTCTACATCAACGCGCGGCTCATTTGAAAAGTAAGCCGCCAACGTGAAGATAAGTGCCCATATTGCGTGCGGGTCATGGTTGCCAGGAACCGCCTTGACAATGACCTTCTTGTGTTTCTGCAGAGCGCGTAAGATTGCGTGCCTATAGGTCTCGATGCCGACTTGAATGACTTTCACATAACGCGAATCAACATCAAGCTGATGCCGATGCGCTGGCGTCTGGTTGGTCTGATCGTCCATGTGAAAGACGTCTCCCAACAACAATAAAATTGCGGTGTCGGCGGCTGGCGCACTTGTCACCAACCGGTCAACGGCACCAAACGTCAGCTTGCGTCCGATTTCAAGGTCAAAATCTTGCCCGCATTCCTTACCCCACACATGGAGCCCCACATGTGGATCGCCGAACGGATATACAGCCAGCAAATCAGAGAGAACATGTGTTGGCGCTCCAACATGCGGCGAAAGCCCGCAAACCTCTTGCGCCATAATTTCCAGCGCTGCGCGGGCCAATTCCTCCTGCCGCTCCGCATCAATGCTAGATTTGACCCACTGCAGCTTGGGCTTACCAGACTCGTCATACAGCGTAGACGTGCCGCGAACCTTGTAGCCCTCTGGCACGACATGATGCATATCGTGCTCAGGGCTGAATCCGCGCTTGGACGCCTTCGCCTTCAGGCGGACCATGGCCTTGCTGACCGTGCCTCGCGACACTTGCAGCGCATCTGCGGCCTTGCGCTCACTACCGTGCTTCTCGATGGCGTCCAGGTATTCAATCTCGCGAGCCGTCGCAAAGTCGCGCAGAGTAGCCATCAGGCGTTCAGCTTTGGCGGCCAGCAGCCGCACCACTCAGCGGCCACAATCGGTGGGAACACGCTCGACGTATTGCCTTCCTCGTCAATCATGACTTGAGGCGGGTTGCGTCGGCATGTCTCGTAACCTTCTTTCTCTTCTTTGAAGTACCGGCAATTCCCGCAATGGGCCACGATGTCAGCCTCTTTTTGCTTCCGTGTCACCACCTGGAACCCCAAAGAAAAAGCCCGCGCATGGCGGGCACACGAATTACAGCATTGCAGAAAGTCTAGTATAAATGGCTATTTTGTGCGGATCTAAATTGTGCGGATTTTTCCGCACTAATCTACGTCAACCGATTGGCGCATCTCTTCCAAATTGCCAAGGTGAACACGCTTGATCGTAGTCGCCAGCTTTTGGGCGCGGCGAGCAAACCTGTCCATCCTGTCGTAGAAAGTGCGATGACCGATCTTCAACTCCGCCGCCAGCACTTTTATTGGCCGGAAGCGGTAGAAATAGAAGAGGGTGAAGCAAATAGCGTCATCCGGTTCTTGTTCGGCCAGCCCATGAATCGCCATATTGAAGTAGGCCATGTCAGCGCTCAGTGGTCCGTCCGGTTCCCTTGGCGACGTTCGGCTTTTCTGAAACCGCGCTAGGATGTTGGGCGGTACGGGAGGGGCGAAATAGCGCCTTGAGTGGCACCAGTACGCCCATTCCCCGCAAAACGCCCGAAGCTCTTGATCGTTCATCTTCCCTCCCTAAAGACACGTACCGTCTGCGAATTCCCCGAATCCAAGACCCTCATCCATGGAATGAGTGCGCGATGCGCCTTTCCAAGCCTTGCATGGCCGAACCCTCCACACCTTCAGCAGCTCCGTGAAGTCGTGCTCCTTGCTGAGTCGGCCCAGATCTAAGTAGGGAACATCGGTGCGCCGGTAGATGAGTGTGATGCCGCAAAACTTAGTAGCCGGGAGTTTTGCTTTTGTTGCTAGCCCGCGCCGAACCAAGATACCCAGCGCCTCACGCGCCGTAACTGCAGCGCGCCCGATTGCTGCGCCAACTTCCGCGCTAGTGACTGGCTCCGTCTGCGTGTCCATGTACTTGCAGACCATCTGCAGGGTTGTCTCACTGATCCCCATGACCGCTCCCTATTTAGCCACTTGGATCAAACCAAGCTCCATCAAACGCACGTATGTCTTCGCGATGCATTCGTATTGCATAACGCGCCTCTCTTCTTTGCTCATGTTTTTGCCTTGGTCTAGGTCAGAGTGACAGTAGGGGCAAATCCCCATGATCGCCGCATCGCTAGCCTTGATGCCCATTCCCTTGCCGAACTCCTGCAGGTTGGAATGCGCCGCTTGAACGCCATGCCTGTTGCATTTCACACAGTCGATTTCATGTACGACGCTCAACAAGTCACGGTTGCGGTAGGTCATCCCAGCCCCCTCATAAACTGACGGTGCTTCTCCCAGTCGATCTGCTCGGTGGGCTGCTCAACTGGTTCTGGCTGCTTATCGTTACCGGAATGCATGTCTGCATGTTGGGCTAGCGCTTCGCATCGCTTGATTTCATTGGGTGGCAAATACGTGCTCATCACTCCTCCCACTCCACCTTTACCGTTGCTAGCAAGTCTTCTCCGTGAAGCCGTGCGACTTCCTTTGCTTCCCACTCGCTTTTATGAACAAAGCCGTTCACGCGAGGCGGCGTAGTCGGATGCGGCTTCCAGATATTCACCCATCCATGTCGATGCTTTTTCTCGTGTTCCATGGCTAATTCTCCAGCCCAACCAAAAAATCAATCGAGCAGTCCAGCTCCTGAGCTAGCGCCACCAAGCTCTTTAGCATCGGCTCCTTGAGTCCGCGCTCGTAGCGGGAGATGGTCTCGGAATTGACGCCCACTCGTCGGGCCAGCTCTCGCTGACTCATCCCGCGTTCTTCTCGGGCCTGTGTCAGATGTTCAGCAAAGGCGCGCATGATTACCTCCCAGCCAGCCGCACCCACTTGCAATGCGGCGATGTGTGTTCCTTGCTTCCGCAGATGCAGCACATATCAGTCTCCTACTCCGCGAACTTCTTCAAACAATGCAGCGCCGAATGGTCTTGGCGGCACTCATTCCACGAGGATTTGTCTTTCGGTGTAAGAGTCCGGAACACAATCGCCGCGACAAATACCAACACACTCACAAAATCACGCATCTCTTCCTCCTAACTCACATCCCTAACCACACATTCCCATCAGCCTTATCCGCCGATGGCCTCAATGGCTTGCTCTACGGTCTCAACAACTGCGGCATGCCCTTGCCAAGCTGCATGCCAATCCGCTTCGTCTGCTGTTAACTTTCGCTTGCTCGGCGGCTTGCTGCTGTCCTTGATCTCAAGCAGGAAAGTCATTGAGCGCCAACCAACGCAGAGATCAGGGAAGCCTTTGCCGATTGCTGCAGTTGAGGTGACGGTTGCGCCGATCTTGCGAAGCGCCGCCACAATCTCGGCTTGGTTTTCATCTGTACGAGCCGCACGTCTCAAGCGTCCTCCCACAAAATGGATTTGCGTTGGACACCCCCAAGTTGGCCTTGGAGGATGCGTTGAAGAGCTTTGAAGTCGGCAAACGAAAGACCCTCGGCCTCATCTGTTTGCACAAAGTGGTCACGCTGCGATTCCAGCATGTCGCTGTTGTCATCAACGATGGCGTAGTGCGTCACTTCCGGATGGCGATTCAACCAGTCTTGGATTTCCTCGCCGCGCACTCCGGGCAATGCCGAGGTCTTGTCGAAAATGGGAAGGTCCAGCCCATTGGCGCATTCATGCACCGCGTGTGTTCCGTGACGCCACGACGAAGAGAGAACGATAGAAGCCTTCTCTTTCTCGCAAAGCACCCTAATCAGACCGACCGCAATCCAGTCGAAATTCTTTTTGTTGTCGTCATCAAAGCAGTGCGGATAGTTACCTGTAGCCACAACAGTGCGACGGCTGTTCAGTACACCATCAATGTCCAAGAACAAAACCTTCATGCTTCCTCCGGCGCCCTAAGCGCGCTTTTTGTTAGGCGTATTCGGTTCTGATCTGGCCGAAGATACGGCGAAGTTCTGTGATTGCCTCATGGATCGTTCCGCGCTCGTATTGCATCTCGTAATACGGATCAACTTCTTCGCCCCGATCAGCCTTAACCCAAGGCGGCAACATAGTGCGCGTGCCGTAGCATTGAGAACCTGTCACACGCAAAACGCGCCAGCCACGCGAAAGAAGCACTGCATCTCGGTCAGCGTCTTTCTTTGCATTGTGAAAATCACGACCATCACATTCCAGCGCGACCTTCTTTACTGGATTCCCAAAATCAACGAAGAATTTGTCAATAGGAAATTGAGGCCACATCGGCAGACCGTATGAACGAATCTCGCACCATGCGTCATCTTCAATGGGCGTAAAAATCTTCATCCAATCAGCAATCATGTAAGGATCACCACGCATCCAAGACCACTTCCCGGCATCAACGGCGCGTTGGTACGTGCGATACGTGGTTCTGAGCTTGGCAAAACGCAGAGAAAGAGATTCGCTTCCGTCCACGTATCCAATCGGGAACTCAAATGCTGTTTGCATGGCATCAGCAAAATGGCTGGCGCTAAGACGCACAAGACTCATGCTGACTTCTCCTGGAAGTTAGAAACTTGCTCCGCAATCCAGCGTTTTTTATCCGTGACGATTTGCCGTTCAGCGACTCGCTCTTGCTCCGCCTTGGCCGCTGCCGCCTCACTACCAAGCTTCAACTCAGCCATCGCCTCCTTGAGTCGCTTCAAACCTTCAGGACAGCCCTTGTCGTCCGTGTGGTTCGGCAGGAGCGCTGCAACTTGCGGAGCTGGCAGCAATCCTTGACGGCGCGCCTCAGACAACGCCACATCACGCTTGTGCTGATCGGTTCCAAGCGACGGCCACCACTTGGCGGGACCGGTTGCGGTAGATACTTGGCGCTCATAGACCTCTTTGAAAGCCATCCGCGCACCGACCTCATCGCCAAGGTCAAAAATCGGCTTTGCGGCACCCCAGGCAAGAGCAATCTCATCGTTCATCACAACCGTTTCTGCCTCATCGCATGCGCGCACCGCGATAGACCACGCTTCCTCCGGGCCGGGGCGACCAGACAACTCAGCGGGCCGCAGGATCGCCAGAAGCTGCGCGATGGTCGGGGGGAACTTCGGCTCTGCCTGGATGTGCTTTTGGCATGCATTGCGCACGGCCACGATGTCAAACTGAGCCAGCAGCCCCCACCACAGGCGCAGCGTTTCTGGCAATGGCGCCTGACGCCCGTAGTTGTCGAACATGGCTCGCACAACCTGCGAGAACTCGGCTTTTTCTGAGTCCTTCATCGGATCGTCTCCATGTCGATGGTGTTGCCGTCATCCGGCAATGGGCCGTTCAAAAATTCGTTGATGCGTCTGTCGCTTTCGGACTGCCGAGACAGCGGCGATGCTCTAGCAGGCTGAACCCTGAGCTTTGCCCAGTCATCGCGGATCGCACCCATCAATGCCTCATCCCAATCCGCGTACCCGTAAGCCTTAGCCTTGGCCTTGCTAACAAAGGCCTCAAAGTGGGCGTCTAGGCGGTCGTATCCCTTTTCTGCTGCCCAACGGCGTACGCGCTCGCTGACGGCAAAACCTTCTGGCAAAGGAACCTTCTTGGACTTCGCGGGCTTCTTGGGCGTGGGCGGCGCAGCCGACTCACTCTCAGACAATCCGGTATCCGGAATCAGAGAATCATCAATCAGACAATCAGGGCGAAGTGCTTGCTGGCTTGGTTCTTCGTGCTTGTCGCTCTGGGTAGCAGCGCTTTCAACTTTGGTAGCAAGTTCTTCAGGAATTGGCGGTATTACTGAATCTGCTTCATTCGTGTGCGGACGCTGATGCTTGGTGAAGTTGATGATCTGGATGTAGCGCTCGCCATCAATCTGATAGCGCGTGATGAACCCAGACGAAGCAAGTTCATCCAGCATTACGTCGGCATCAGCGTTGTCGTAAGGAAGAGCCTGCGCCTTGATGCGCTTCGGGCGATCCTCTAGGCGTCCCTCACGGTCTGCCAGCATCCATAGGTAGACGAAGAACAGGCGCGTCAGCGGATCAAGTTCCGCCAGCTGCTCGTTCTCCATCGTCCCCGGTTTGATGTTTCTTGCCCGCGCCACAGCGTTACCTCACACCCGCACAATCTTCCAAGTCTTGAGCGTCTTGCCATTGACGCGCTTCGTGCCCTCTACGAGCTTTTCGTTGGCTCGCAGGTAGCCGTAATCCACCGCTTCCTTAAGCCTCTTCCACACGCATGTAGAGCCGACTGCGACAGCAAGCTCAAACGTGGTCATCGCCTTGATGCGTAGGGCTGTGCAGATGCGTTCGTATTGGGTTTTGGGCTTGCTCATGCGGCCCTCGCTGCGATGCCTTGCTGCAAGTAGTCAAGAATCGCTTGACCACTGACGCGCCGATATTCCTCTTCGTCGCGCTTGGCCCGGATCTCCAACCACTGCTGCGGATATGCGCAACCGCACAACATGCAGAAGCGCGCCAATTTGGTCGCCGGGAAAGGACGGCGCCCGGAAATCAGATCGCCAAAGTGCGGGTAGTGAATGCCTGCGAGCTTGGCCAAGGTGCGCCGGTCGAACCGTTTCAGGCCGGATTCCAGCGCCTTCTCCACCGTCTGCTCAAATGACATGGCCTCTACCTCTGCTTCGGTGAGCCGGTGCGCCTCAACAAACGGCGCAAACATGCGAATCTCCAACTGGTTCATGGGCGCTACTCGCTTCTTGTTATTAGGAAAATTCAATCGCTACCCAGTTGAATACCCACTTGGTTACCCAGTTGGCTGGCGACTAAAAAAGAGGCGTGCGACGAGCACGCCAAAAGGGGGAGATCGTTATGCGGGTTGATCGGACCAGAGGTCGGGGCGAAGTTCTGCAAGAGTCAGTCGCGGCTCTGCGGCAGCCAGACGTTTCGCGAGCTGCGGCCCTGGACGACGATCCCCGCGCGCGCAGAGATACAGATAGTCGGCGGACGTGTCGCAGTCTTTGGCTAGGGCGTCCCGCTCTTGCGGCTTGGTAGCCTGGAAATAGGCTTTGAGGTCCATTCGAGTGTCCTGAATCAATGCTTCATGGACACTATAGCAAAATGCTACGTAAAGTCAATCACCTTGCTCGTATATCAAAAAGCGCCTCATCGCTACCTTCCGGGGCTATGAAGACGACTAGCGATATTCGAAGAGAGAACGCGCGACGCCTGGCCCGTGAGGCCGGATCGAACGCGCAGCTTGCCCGCGAGATGGGGATGTCTGATTCACAGATGGGGCAGCTGATAGGTGAAAACCCCACACGCAACATTGGGCCTAATCTAGCCCGCCGATTCGAGGCGGTAAGGGGTAAGCAAACAGGTTGGATGGATCTACCCCACGAAGAGGCAGTAATCCAATCGCTGCGCGTTATGCAGTTGGGGGAGTTACGCAGAATTGCTGAGGCACTAAGCGATTCGGATCTGTCCCATTGCTTGGCGATGGTCCAAGAGAATTATGCGCATCTTGCGTTAGGAAAAGATCAGTCTTTAGCAAAAGTAAACTCGTTAAGCACTTCCTACGGTGGCAATATTGTTGCCACGGCCCCTCATGAAGGTTCAATAACAAAAGAGGGAGAGCGAAGTGATGGGCGACCGACCTCTACACGAATCAAGAAGCCTGAGGAGGTGGTGCCGTCCAGTAGGAAGAAGGGGGTAGAAAGTGCCACGAGGAGCAAGACGCGCAAAGGTCATAAAGCTTGACGCATATAGGAAGGCTGCACGGGAGCAAACGGCCACCTTAGAAATCAAGCTACTAGCAGATGGAAGGATCATGTACGACGTGCCTGACCTGAAGACAGCGCAGGCATTTATGGCGCTCTTGGGTTGCTACGCAGTTGCAGGAGAACTATTAGACACATTAAGGGGGGATGTGCTGTGTACAAACGAACACTGTTGATCGCCGCCGCCGTTTTAATGTCTGGCTGCGCACTTACCAGAGAACAAGCGCAAGAGATGACATCCCTGGAACTATGCGAGAGGGCATACGCTGGGGCTGCCTTTGGCAACCCGGAAACACAAAGAGTAGCGCTAGGGATGGTTGCTGAACGCGGGGATAGCTGCAACAACTACGCAAGCATTCTAGCGACGCAACAGGTCAACAGGATGGCTATGTTTAGCGCTGGCATGGGAATGCTTCAGCAATCCGGGCCTCGACCATACCCGGGGCCAGCGACTACTACTGTGCAGTGCGTACAACAGGGGGTTTTCACTAACTGCAGCACTTACTAGCGCCACGCGCCCAAACAAGATCCCGCTTCGGCGGGATTTTTTTTTGCTCTGCAGTCAATCATTTTGCTTGCATGTACTGAATCATTTTGCTACAGTACCTCCATCGACGCACCACACGAACAGATGGAGAAGGCGATGGCGAAGAAGAAAGAGCAGGCTGAGCAGGTAGTGGTGAGCTACAAAGGCTTCAACCAAGACTGGACTTGCCGTGGTTTCCAGTACGAGCTTGGCAAGACGTACGAGCATCAAGGCAACGTAGAAGCCTGTTCTGGTGGCTTCCATGCGTGCGAATACCCGTTGCATGTTCTGCGCTACTACAAGCCTGCTACTTCGCGCTTCGCTGTCGTTGAGCAGAGCGGAACTATCTCTCGCCATGGCGAGGATTCCAAGATCGCCAGTTCGCGCATCGCAGTGAAGGCGGAAATTGACATCGCCGGGCTCATCAAAGCCGCAGTGAAGTACACGCTGGATCGTTGCACACCCGCTGATGGCGCTGTGAGCGATCAGCCCAATACGGTTGTTAAGGCTGAAGGCAAGAACAAGAGTGCAACCGCATCGGGCGACTCCGGCGCTGCAACCGCATCGGGCTACTTCGGCGCTGCAACCGCATCGGGCTACTACGGCGCTGCAACCGCATCGGGCAACTACGGCGCTGCAACCGCATCGGGCGACTCCGGCGCTGCAACCGCATCGGGCAACTACGGCGCTGCAACCGCATCGGGCTACTACGGCGCTGCAACCGCATCGGGCTACTACGGCGCTGCAACCGCATCGGGCGACTCCGGCGCTGCAACCGCATCGGGCTACTCCGGCGCTGCAACCGCATCGGGCGACTCCGGCGCTGCAACCGCATCGGGCCGTAATGGCAAAGTCAAAGGCAAAAACGGCTGCGCGTTGTTCCTCGTCTACCGCGATGATGATTGGAAGATCGTCCACGCGAAAGCGGCCATTGTCGGACAAGACGGCATCAAGGAAGACACGTTTTACCGCTTGAATGCGTCTGGCGATTTCGTAGAGGCCTGAGGAAATCATGTCCACGCTGACCCTCCTAAAGCCGCGCTTGTATGAGCTTCCCAAGGGCCCGGGCGAGCTGACCGAAACGGATCTGCTCAACGCGATTCTGCATAAACGCTCAGTGGAGTACCGAGACCGACTGGGCAAATTGGCTGCCGTCAAAGCTGAGTGCTCGGTCGATCTTCTAAATGCGCTAAAAGACCAAGAAGACGACTTCAACGCCACGCTCGTCCGCGCATATGCCCACGGCCCAGCTGCTCTCTACAAGACGATTGGCCGGTTGATGAGCAAGGAAATCAAGGACGACTTGGCTTTCTACAACGACCGCGAAGGTCGGATCGTGGAGGAGTGATGACACCCGAAATCCTGATCGAGATCGGCATCTACACGGCAGTGGTGATTGTTGTGGCTGTGTCGCTTGCCTTCGTTCTCGCCTCAGTAGGCGATGACTTTGTGGAGCAGTTTCAAGACGAGCAAGAAGACGAGCGCGCGCAGAAGCGGCGCTATTAAACAAACCTGAGGAGAACGAGATGACCACGAAAAAGCCCGCAGTGACGACACAACTGAAGCAAGCCAAGGCCCGTATTGAGGAACTCGAAAGGGAATTGGCTACATCCGTCAAGCAGACCGCCCATGAAAAGGGCATGAAGGAAGCGTATTCCAAGCAGAAGGACGAGGCCGTCGAAGAACTCGACCAACTGCACGGTCTGCTTGATGCGCTTCCTGGTTGTTTGCCGCGCAGGAGCGAGGCCGAGAACTCATGGGAACGCAAGGATTACGCGGCCATGACTCGCCTTGCCTCTTGGCTTGCTGTACGCGCCTGAGCGGCGCTACTGATGAGGGGATGACGATGAACGAATACGACGTTGAACTCATTGCAGTAGACCCGCAGCACCGTCCCGAAGCTATCGCTGTGTATCGAGTTCTTGCTTTGAGCAAGACGGAAGCGGGTATGGCGGCCTGTCGGTTATTGGCAGCACCGGGCCTGTGGAAGGTGCTCAACGTAAAGCAACGCGCCTAACCGCCGCCACTGAACAGAGGGAATGAGAAAAATGAAGCTGACAAGCACAACGACAGTCGTTCTCAACTTTGACATCGCTTACTACGAGGACTGCGAAGGTGGCATGCGCTCCGGGTCATTCGGAGAAACGGTGTCCACCTTGGAGGCCGCAGTCGAGCAGTGGCGCTTGGCGAACGTTGCTGAGCCTCGCCGGGAGTGGGTGATCGTCAGCGTGCCGCAGATCAATGTGAATCAGGGCAAAGCCACCTAACCGCCGCCACTGAACAACCAGCAGGGGATAGACATGAAAACCATCGAGATCAGCGGCTTTATTTTCGCCCGCAACAACGTGTATGGCGATCTGGAGCCGAACTTTACTTTCTTCGGGTTCGATGCGAGCCAAACGGACTCAAGCTACATCCAAGTCTGCGATCACAAGATCATCGCAGAAATCCCTGATGACTTCGATCCGCGCTCTGCTCAGATCGCATCGCTGGAAAAGCAGCGCGACGCAGTACGCGCAGAACTTAGTAGCCGCATCACCAAGATCAATGAGCAGATCGCCAAGCTGCAGGCGCTGACGTTCGATCCTGCTTAACGGGAGGCAACCGTGCATCTATCCGACACCGAAGCCGCGCAGCGCGTGGCAGACAACGACAACTTGGTGGGGGAGTTGGTGGAGGCCATCAACATCCTTCTCGTCTGCATGAAATTGGCCGGGTGGGAGGGTGATTGGGCGGCGGTCAACGCCCGCGCAGTTCTCGCCAAAGCCCAAGGAGCGCAGCAATGACGCCAGGTGAAGTTCGATGGGTACAGGGCGCTGTAGTGATCCTGCTGGACAACCCAGTGGACATGAAACAGCTAGTCCGAGACACCGATTACGCGCTGCTGGACATGATGGGGAAGATAAAGCATCGCGCGGATGGGTTGCCAGCGGTAACTAAATGGCCGAACGCAAAAGGCTGGCCGTTCAAGCATTAACGCTACGCCCGGCGTAATGGGCGCTCCGTGATGGAGATTGAGCGCGGATAAGGCATAGCTTGGTGGCCGCCAAGGACTAGCCCCGGGAGTCTCCATCACAGAGGGTGAATGCGCAGTGGTGATGCGCGTGTGATAGCGAACCCGGGCACATGGTCGAGCGGACGAATCTCGAACTGGGCCAAGCCGGAGATACCACCGGCCGCCCTCTTCCAACAGGAGAAGACATGCAGATCAACGTAGCGGAAGAAGTGATTGAGGCGGCCGCAAAGAACCTCGCGGAGTCGCTTGATTACCCGTGGCAAGAGATGCCGGAACAGGGAAAAGATGACTTCCGGCTAAAGGTACGTGTAATTGCGGCCATTCTCTCGGGAGAAAAAACATGCTGACCAAATCGCCCGCACGAAACGAAGACCTGCGCCATGTCGTAACTGATCTGCCGCAAGAGGATCGCATCGCGGCACGGATCGAAGGACTGCGGCAAAAGGCAATCGCCGCACTTGGCTCACGTTGGATTTTTTCCCGTGAGAACGCCCCGCAGAAGGGTCACTACACGCATGCGGGCAAGCGTCTGGCCTGACATGGACCCCGACGACGCAGCAGAAGTATTGAACTGGTACGAGGAAAATAGAGATGAACGCAATCGCAGAGTTGCCGCAAATGCAGCTCATGTCAGCGGACCAGATGCGGGAACGCATCAACGCCGTGCAAAAGGTCATGGGCGCCGTCATGAAGGACGGAACGCATTTCGGGACGATCCCTGGGACGCAGAAGCCGACGCTCTATAAGGCCGGTTCTGAGGTCTTGCTGACCACGTTCCATATGGGTCTGCGCCTGGAGATTGAAGACCTGTCCGACAGCGATTGCATTCGTTACCGCGTCAAGGCCATTGGCTTTCATCAGCCGACCGGTACCGCTGTTGGCGAAGGCATCGGGGAGTGCTCCACCGGAGAAGAAAAGTACAAGTGGCGCACGGCTGTCTGCGAAGAAGAGTTCGACTTCTACCCGGAATCGCGCAAGCGCGTGAAGTTCCAGAAGGTATGGAACAAGGGCCAGCGCCGATATGACTTCATGCAGATCAAACAGGTACGTACCGAGCCCGCCGACCTTGCGAATACGGTTCTGAAGATGGCGAAGAAGCGCGCACAGATCGACTTCACGCTGACCGCGCTCGGCGCTTCCGACATATTCACGCAGGACATTGAAGACCTGCCGGAAGAGTTGCGGCCCGCTGCTGACGATGACGGAAACCCCGTGCAGCCAGGAAATCCGATTGAGCACCCGGCCATGAAGGAAGCCAAGTCTGTGCAGGACCTGGCGAAGATCATGAATACGCTGAAGGCGGACGAGCGCAAGAAGTATCTGCCGTACTTCCAAGTTCGCCAAAAGGAACTGAGCGAGGCCGGCAATGGAACAGCGGACTGACGAATGGTATGCGGCTCGCCTGGGCCGCGCTACTGCAAGCAACTTTGGCAAGGTACTGGCGAAGATCAAGACCGGCGAGGCAGCAGACCGGCGCAACTACCGCGCGCAGTTGGTGATCGAGCGCCTTACTGGGAATCGCCAGGAGGGATACAGCAACGCGGCTATGCAGTGGGGCACCGAGCAAGAGCCTTTCGCGCGGATTGCCTACATGGCTGATCGCGGCGTGGATGTGCAAGAGATCGGATTTATCCAGCACGAAACGCTGATGGCTGGATGCTCGCCTGATGGCTTGATTGGCGCTGACGGCCTGATCGAAATCAAGTGCCCAGTTTCGGCAACGCATATTGAAACGCTCAAGACGCAGCACATGCCGTTTGAGCACATGCCGCAGGTACAAGGGCAAATGTGGATCGCAGGGCGGGAATGGTGCGACTTCGTGAGCTATGACCCGCGCATGCCCGAGAAACTTCAGATGTTCGTGCAGCGCATCCCGAGGGACGAACAGTACATCAAGGCACTGTCGTTTGAGATTGAGCGCTTCCTTGAAGAAGTCGCAGCAGAAGTTACCGCACTCCAAAAAATCGCAGCGTAAGGAACAGAAATGGCATCCGTCAACAAAGTCATCATCGTCGGCAATCTCGGCGCCGATCCTGAAACGCGTTACATGCCCAGCGGCGACGCTGTCACCAACATTCGCGTGGCAACTACCGACCGCTACAAGGACAAGGCCAGCGGCGAAATGAAGGAAGCCACCGAATGGCACCGCATTGCCTTCTTCGGAAAGCTGGCAGAAATCGCAGGCCAGTACCTGAAGAAAGGCTCGCCGGTCTACATCGAAGGCAAACTGAAAACGCGTCAGTGGGAAAAAGACGGCCAGAAGCAGTACAGCACCGAGATCGTTGCCGAGCAGATGCAGATGCTCGGGGGCAAGTCCGAGGATCAGCAAAACAAGGGGGATGGCGGTAAAGCATATCGCCAGACCCGCGAAGGGAGTGGCGGTCACGACGATATGGACGATTCGATCCCCTTCTGACCATGGCCGCCGCTCAATCCATCGTCCTGCGTACTGAGCGCGATGCACAACGTCTGTGGGGCGTGCTCAAGGGGTGGCTGCCTATGGCAAACCTTGGCAAGCCCCTAGCCGTAGACGTGTCCGAGTACCACGCGAAGCGCAGCCTAGACCAGAACAAGCGCCTGCACGCGATGCTGAACGAGATTTCGCAGAACGCTTACCTGAACGGGCGCCGCTACGAGATGGAGGCTTGGAAAGAGTTCTACCGCTCGCGCTTCATAGGCACGGAAGAAATCGAGCTTCCTGACGGGCGACGGATCGAGCGGGGAATTTCGACAACGACGCTGAATAAGCAAGAGTTTGCTGATTTTTTGACCGCTATCGAATCGCACGCCGCGCAAAACTTCGGCATTGAATTCAGAGACTGAGGGGAAGACATGGACAAGAACAACGAACTGCTGCGCGCACGGGAGCAATGACATGGACGAGAAGACGATCAGAGAAGTGTTCGAGGCCGAACATCGACATCTTGACGTATCGATGCACAAAGACTCATGGGGGCGCCCAGAGTATGTGCATTCGCATGTGGAAGCGACTTGGCGCGGCTTCCTCGCCTGCTACCAACACTTGGCGCCGATGGTGGAGGACGCGGAGAGGTATCGCTATCTGCAGGGAAGTGTCTGCGCAACCCGAGTTGCCCCGGCACGCTGCGAATTCTTTTTGCAACTTCCTCTACCTGTTAAAGACCCGATGCGCGGTTCTGTAGCACAACACTTTGATGAAGCAATAGACGCCGCCCGCGAACAGGAGAAGAAGACATGCTGAGTAACGAAAAAGTGCGAGAGGTGATTGCTGCCGTTGAGCGTATGCAGAAGATCAATGACGGCGCCAAAGGCATATCCCTCGATCGGCAAGATGAGATGGGGTATGCGGACGCTTGCGAAGGCGCGTTCAACGAAGTGCGTGGCGCTATCGAAACCGCCCTGCGCGCGCAGGCTGATGCGGGGCCGGTGGCTTGGCGCGTACGTGCTGCCGAGGATCAGCCTTGGGTATATGTGGACCAAGGAGAATCCTTCACAGGACTTGGCTGGCATGTTGAACCTGTCTTCACCCACCCCGCACCAGAAGCGGCGCAGACGTTGAGCGACCGCGATATTTACGCCATCGCACAAGAGCACGGCTACGACATTGATAGCGGCACGTTCTATCGCGTCGTGCGCGCCCTCCTCACTCGCGTCAGCGCCGCGACTGTGGCCAAGCCGAGCAAGACCGGTGGCTATGTCACGCACGATCAAGCATTCAAGAACGCTGTCGCTCATGAACAATCTCGGCCCTACCATCAAGGCGCTTCGGAAGCTGCGCGGAATGACGCAAGCGGAACTGGCTCGCCGCTCAAATCTGGAGCGCACCAGCATCACGAACATCGAAGCGGGCAAACAGACGCTGACCAGCACGAGCATCACAGCGATTGCGGCAGCGTTGGGATACGAAGTGCATGTGAGCTTCCGTCTGCCGAAACGGTAGCCGCCCAGCAGCAGGCCGAGCCGGTGGGGGATGAGCCGGAACTGTGGACGTTGATCGAGCAATACGCTGACGCCGTTGCCGAGTTCAACGTCGCCACGTATCGCGGCATCGACTCAAAGCCATCCGGCGATGAAAGCCTTCGCATCCAGAAGCAATTGCAGACGCGGCTCGCCGCCCAGTCCGGCCAGCGGGCGGGGATGGGGGAGAGCTTAGCCGATAAAATCCGCGCTGAAGTTCGGCTTGTGCTAACTGATCCAGAGATCAACTTAACGCCGGGCGCTCATCGAGCACTCCGGTATGTGCTGAGCCTGCTCGCCGCCGCGCCCACACCGGCAGCGCAGGGAGGGGCGTGACATGGGCAGCTATCTCATGTTCTGGATCAGCAAAGCCCTGGTGGAGTTCGGCATTGCGCTGGGAATTATCCTGTTCGCGGTTGTTGTCGGCATCCTGATCCAAATTCCCTCATGGATTAGGCAGGCGCGCTGCAAACACGATGGCAATGTTTACGAAACTCAGGCGTGCGACGCCTATTGCCAGCAGTGCGGCAAGAACCTTGGGTTCATTGGCGCATGGCGTGAGAAGCGAGCCGCAGCATCGGCAGCGCAGGGAGGGGATAGCCATGGTTGATCGTGAGCTGTTGGAGCGGGCTGCTAAGGCGGCTGGGCATGAGTTCAAGTTCGGGGAAGATTGCATTGCGATGTACAAAGATCTGAACGGACTCTACTACCCCTCTCAGTGGAACCCGCTCACCGATGACGGCGACGCGCTGCGGCTGGCGGTAAAGCTGAATATCACCGATCTGTGTCTAGTGGTCGGGCAATTGGTCCTAGCCGAAGGATTTCAGCAGGACAAATACGCCGCCACCCGCCGCGCAATAGTCCGCGCAGCGGCAGCACTGGCAGATGCGGGAGGGCGGGATGCCGATGATTGAGATGCAGCCGCGCGTTGTGTACGTCTCACCGTCTCGTGGCCGCGCATATCTCACGGCTAGAGGCGCAGCAAATGCCGAAGCGAATCGGATGCTTGCCCGCAAATATCCGACCGAAAAGCCAGCATACGAAAACGGGTTTTGCTTTGACCCAGGCTATCACTGGACCGAAGACGAGCGCCTGCGCCGCGTACATGAGCGACTTGTGCGGCTGATTCTCAGAAAGCTCAAGAGCGCGCCAACAACCAAGGACACTGGTGGGGAGGGGTGAAAAGTGACCGCAATCGGATTTGTGTTGCTGATGTTCTCCATCGGCGCCCTGCAGATTACTGACCGGTGGGATTTCAAAGGCGCATTTGGCCTGATGCTTTTGGGGTTAGCCGTTTTGAGTGTAAGTAGCGTCCTTCTGATTGCGGGCATTGCTGCTTGGTTGTGGCAGGTCATGCCATGACCCAACAATCAGCCCTGAGCAGGATATTGGAGACGAGCATGGAAACAGATTGGGAATTGATGCCGCCGCCTCACTTTCTTGAGGTTGATGCCGTGGTAAATGACCATGTGCGGCGAGGATGGAGATGCGGAGAAAATTTCGTGTTTGTCGACTGCACCCACCCAATGCAAAACATGGCTGTACCTGTGGATTGGGTAACAGCGTTTCGGGCACGCTGTCCCATAGCAGTGATTTATAACCCAATGCAACCGTGTTACTCGCCCGGTTGGCAGAACGAGATTGACGGCCTGATCGGCTCAGTCTTCGGATGATATGGAAGCAGTCCTAGCAAAAATCCTAGCCAAGACGCGGGAGGTGTGGTTTGAGAGTCGGAGCGAAAGAAGCTGCCGCGATCCTAGGCATCCCGGCGCACCAGATCAGTCGCCTGAAGGACGAAACCATCAAGCGGTACAAGTTGACAAGAAAGACGCACGTGTACGAAGTTGACTCACTCTATGCGTACCTAGACAAATGCCAGTCGAAACCTTTACCAAAGCTGGAAAGAAACGCCTACGGTGGACTTTCGAGCGCGTCATTGCGGGTCAGCGGATCAGAAAAACCAAGACGCTCCCTATTGGCCTTAGCCAGGCAGACGCCGACAAGCTAGCCGCAAAGTGGGAAGCGGAAATCTACCGAATAGCCGAGGGTACGCAGAAAGTGCGCACAACCATCGGAGAATGCGTGGAGATTCATTTCCGCGACAAGGGAGCCGGATGGAAAGACCTGGAGAAGAGGTCCAAGATCATGGAGAAGTGGCGTCCGCTGTATCACGACCGATATACGGATGAACTGCACAAATGGTCGCTGGACTTTGCAAAGGCGCTGCGAGCCGATGGGCTTACAGATGGGTCCATCCGTAATGTGATGGCATACATCCGGGCGGCGATCAAATGGGCCTACAAAGTCGAAGAAATCGAAGTAGATCAGACGCGACGCATGGTCATTCCGCAGGTCAGCAATGCCAGGCACATATACCCCCAGCGCAGGGATATGTTGCGCATTGCCATGGAGTGCGAGGATCGACAGGTTAGGGCGGCAGTGCGGATCGCCTTCTACTCTGGAATGCGCCGCTCGGAGATCTTGAGGGCCAAGGTGACGAAGAAGGGCTTTTCTCTATCGAAGACAAAGAACGGCCTACCGCGCATCGTGCCCATTCATCCAAAGATCGCTGTACTCGCCCGCAAGGTGCGATTTACGATTGACGGTGACCACTTCGCCTGGCACTACGAGAAGGCTCGCAAGAAGGCCGGTCTTGAGCATCTCCGGTTCCACGATTTGCGGCACGGAGCGGCTTCAGAAATGATCAATCAGGACGTTGATCTGTACACGGTGGGGGCTGTTTTGGGCCACAAGGATGCGAAGTCAACAGCACGTTACGCGCACCTTGTTACCAACAAGCTGGCCCAGGCGGTGGGGAGGATAGGCAAAAAAACACACACCTAGGAAAGACAAAAGGCCTCACGGTTTCCCATGGAGCCTTATGAATACTGGTGGGGCGTGAGTGACTCGAACACTCGACCTACGGATTAAGAGTCCGCTGCTCTACCAACTGAGCTAACGCCCCGCGAAGAAACGAGACTATATCAACCTTTTTCGGATCGCGCTAGTCCTTTGCGCGAATTTTTTTCGAATCGGTTGTGTGACCGCGTAGCACGTCGATGAATTGCGTGAGTCCGTGCGTCGGATGCTTGTCGCGATGGCGCACGATCAGCAGCGGCCGGGCGATGCGCGGCAGGCCGCTGTTGACCTCGACCAGGCGGCCATCGCGCAACGCATCGGCCACCACGTGACGCGACAGGCAACTGATGCCGTAGCCGGCTGCGACCGTGCGTTGGATGGCTTCGGAGTGGCCAAGTTCGAGCGCCACATGCAGCGGCCCGACCACTGAAGCGATGCGGCTGTCGATCAGTTCGCGCGTGCCTGAGCCGGGTTCGCGCATCAGCCAGCCCGCTTCGCGCAGCGCTGCGTGTGAGACAGGCCCTGTTCCTTGGGTGAGCGGGTGCCCGGGCGCGGCCACGATCACCATCTCATCGTCGATCCACGTTTCGATCTCCAGTGCCTCGCCGCGGCAGGTGCCTTCAATCAGGCCGATGTCGACCTCGAAACGCTGCACGGCATCGACCACGTCCTGCGTATTGCCGATTAGCACGTCGAGCTGGCTGTCGGGTGCGATCTCGTGCCGGAAGCCCGCCAGCAGGGCGGGCAGCACGTAGTTGCCGATCGTGCTGCTAGCCGCGAGCTTCAGGCGCACGTTTGGCTGGGCGGTTGCGTGTTCCAGCGCATCGGCGTGATCAAGCAGCGCCTGCGCTTGCGGCAGAAGCTGTCGGCCCAGCGCATTCAGATGCAGACGGCGCGCATGCCGGTCAAATAGCGGATGTCCGAGTGTGGATTCCAGCTCCGCCAGCGCTGCGCTGACGGCCGATTGCGACAGGCCAAGAGCTTCGCCGGCCGCGGTGGTTGTCTCACTGCGTGCGATGGCTGCGAAAACGGCCCATTGCCGAAGGGTGACGCGAGGCGCTTTGTTATCCATAAAAGTGGTTGGAATTACGAAAATTACCTGTTTTACATGTTATCACGGCCCGCATATCGTTATGCGTATAGCGAATAAGCAAGGCGAATGTGATGACGATTGCACAGAAACAGTTGGCACCCCAGGGCGTTTCAGCGGGATTTGACGGGCGAACGCTCGCCAGCGTGGCGGTGTTGTTCGGGTGTGCGGGGATTGCGGTGGCGCTCGGGGCCATGCCGTGGGCTGGGCATCTTGGCTTGAGTGCGCTCACGCTTGCCATCCTGCTCGGCATGGCTGTCGGTCATGTACCGGGGCACCAGCGTTGGCTGACGCCAGGGGCAATCCAGTTTGCGCGCCATACACTGCTGCGCGCTGGCGTGATTCTTTACGGCGCCCGGCTGACGCTGGCGCAGATCCAGGATCTCGGTACTTCGGGTGTGGTGATTCCGCTGGTGGTATTGGCAGCGACGATGCTGGCCGGCACGTGGATCGGCACGCGTTGGTTTCGCCTCACGCGCTCACAAGCCGTGCTGGTGGCGGCGGGCAGTGCGGTATGTGGGGCGGCGGCTGTGCTGGCCGTTGCGCCAGCGGTGAAGGCATCCCCGCGCGAAACGGCCGTGGCGATCGCCAGCGTGGTGCTGTTCGGCACGATCGGCATCTTTCTGTATCCGTGGCTGTACGCGCTTGTTACGCATGCCGGTGTGGCCATCACGCCAGAGCACTTTGGCGTCTACATCGGTTCGACGATGCACGAGGTCGCCCAGGTGATTGCCGCGGCGCGTCCGCTGGGCGACGACGCCACCAACGCGGCGGTCGTCAGCAAGATGGTGCGTGTGCTGGCGCTGGCCCCGTTGCTTGTGGTGCTTGCGTGCACAACACCCGGTGAAGCTGAGGGGCCCGCTTCGACGTCTCCTGAGAATTCGCTTCGCAAAGCCGCCGGCCACGCATGGAAAGCGATGCCCTGGTTTGCGGTTGGGCTGCTGATCGTGACGCTGCTGAATTCCGCCGGTGCGATCCCCGCCGCATGGCATGCCCCCATCGACGCCGTCGACACCGCCATGCTGGCCTGCGCGATGTTTGCCATCGGCACGCAAACGCATGTACCGATGCTGCTGAAGTCCGGTGTGCGCCCGCTGCTGTGCGCCGCTGTGCTGTGGGTCGGGCTGGTGGGCGGCGGCGCGCTCATCAACATGGGCGTGCGCTGGCTGGTGGGCTGATCCGGCACTTGAGTTTGCGTGTGCAGAGACGGCTGATTCTCTTCCATGGCGCGCAAGTCGCATCCGGTTGGCGACTTGCGCGCCGCGGCTTTTCATTCGAGTAAGGCCGCCTAGTATGAAGTCCTGAGTCTTAGGACAGAGGGGCAATCATGCAAACGCATCCCGTAGTTTCAAGAGACGAATGGCTCATCAAACGCCGAGCGTTGCTGGCGCGCGAGAAAGAGGCTATCCACCTGCGCGACGCCGTCAACGCCGAGCGTCTGGCGCTGCCCTGGGTCAAGGTCGATACGGAATACGTATTTGACACATCGGAAGGCGGGAAGACGCTGGCCGAGCTGTTCGACGGCCGTAGCCAGTTGGTGGTCTACCACTTCATGTTCGGGCCCGACTGGGATGCGGGCTGCCCAGGGTGCTCCTTCTTCTCTGATCATGTTGGCGGAATGCTCTCGCATTTGAACCACCATGACGTGACGTTCGTCGCCGTGTCTCGCGCGCCAATGGACAAAATCGCGGCTTACAAGAAGCGCATGGGCTGGCAATTCCCGTGGGTCTCGTCGTTCGACACGACGTTCAATCACGACTATCGCGTGAGCTTCGCGCAAGACGAACTCGCTAGCGGCTCGGTCGACTACAACTACACCGCTACGCCCCGCGAAGAAGCCCATGACGAGCTGCCCGGATTGAGCGCGTTTTACAAGGACGAGGCGGGCGATGTCTTCCACACGTACTCGACGTATGCGCGGGGTTTGGAAGACATGGTTGGTACGCTGTTACTGCTCGATCGCGCGCCGCTCGGCCGTAACGAGACGGGCCCCTTGTCATGGGTGCGCCGGCACGATGAATACGAAGATGCACCGAAGGCGCACGCGTGCTGCGCATCGTAAGGCGCTGGAGCGGAAAGAAGGGAGGGGAGGCGAAGAAAGGATTGGTGCCCGAGGCCGGGATCGAACCGGCACGCGCCGATTAGGGCGCAGCGGATTTTAAGTCCGCGGTGTCTACCAATTTCACCACTCGGGCTGGGGCGACGGTGCAAGACAATACACGAGACCGATGCCGAAAATGAAAACGCCCCGCACGAAGCGAGGCGTTTTGTTATTTTGGCTCCCCGACCTGGGCTCGAACCAGGGACCTACGGATTAACAGTCCCATGTTCGAACGGCCCGGAAACCCACGCCATTACTGGAAATCCGGGGTGCTCGCTGTCCAATATGAATCGCTTTTTTGCTACCCGGAAACCCGCATTCTATCGTGCTCACCGCTCTTGTATTAGACGGCCAAGGGCACGGAATTGGGCTGCACTGTACCACGCCAACGACACTTGACGTAGATCTCAGTCGTCTTGACCGACTCGTGTCCGCACAGCACTTGGATCTGTTCCAAGGGGACGCCAGCGAGCCACATATCGGTCGCGCCTTTGCCCTTCAGGTCGTAAAACCCGAATCCGTCGACCTTGGCCTTTTTGATGTACCGGCGCAGCATCGCGCACAGGCCGTCATACGTGTATGGGTGGCCGCTGCGGGTGTGGACGAGGGTCATACCTGGCCCCGTGCTGGCCCCGTCCATCTTTAAGTCCTTCAGGATGGCGTCGATCTCGGGGGTGATCGCAATGTCGACAATCTTCCCTGTCTTCCCCTGATCGTTGCGGATGATCTTCCGGTGACTGCCATCCGGCTCGCGCTTCAGAATCACGTTCGCCGGCGTCCACCCGATGATGTCCTCGGGGCGCTGCAGCGTCCGATAGATAAGCGCCATGAGCCCGCGCACCTGCTTTACGGCCACCCGTCCGACGGCGTGATATTCGGCGTGTTCAACATAGCGCTCGCGAGGCGTCTCGGGGTTTCTGCGCACACCCAAACATGGGTTGAGCTTCACGCCAGCTTCTCCCTTACGGATGAGCCAGGTAAAGCAGGCAGAAAGGCAGGCCTTCTCGCGGTTGGCGCGCACAGCCCTATCCATCTCGACGCCAAGGTCAAGATACTTCCCGATGTGGGGCGGCTCAATCGCGGTGGGAACCATCTTTCCGAAGAAGGCTTTCAGCGGCTCAACGTCGCGTTTGTAGTCTTCATAGGTGCGCACGGCCATCCCGCCTTTATCTCGCGGGAGTCGAGTGCGCCGCTCGCAGTGGAGAACGAACTCGTCCAAGAAATAGGCCATCAGCCCGAATGTGTTGTCCGGGTCGTTGTAATGCTCGGCCTTTCGCTTTGCAACGGCCAGATCTGTGCCGAGCTTCTCCCAATGACCGTTCCGATGAGCGTAGTAAAACGCCCCATGCTTGAAGTACAGGCGGGCATGCCTGCGCGCGTCAAGCCCGAACGGATTGCTTTTCCGAGTTCGCACCATTGTTCTTCTTCTGGAAGCGGGCGAGCAGGGCCGCCGCGTCAGGTTGACCGCCCATCGGGCTTGAATTCGAATCAGACCGCGCGTCGTTTGCAGCGGTTGCACATCCGGATACCTGCTCGAAATGCGAGCGCGATATTAGCGGCATGCGGTTGGGTTTGACGCGGCACACATATCCATGGTCGCGGAACCAACGCACGATTGCCGCCGGCTGCTGCAAGGGTTTGACGATCTCCAAAATTTCGGAGTCGGTCAGGAACGGAAGCGGGATATGCGTCATGCTAGGATTCCTGAAATTGCCGGGAGGCTGATATGGCGCGTGAAGTCATCGAGAAGGACAAACTGCTGTCCCTGATCAACGACCACATGGCGTCTTTGGACGCCTGTCGGAATCTGCGGATTACCAGCATCGCAAACGATCCGGCGCGAACTCACGGGGCAAATTGGACGACCGGCCATTTGCGACGATCCGGCTCTGACCATGACCAAGTTGAGTGTGGTGAGGTATTGCTTGCCTTCATGCTTGACTTGCAAGCGCGATACGACATTTAGGCTGGTCACGCTGCCTCCTGTGCGCGCTTTCGTTTGATCACGGCCACCAGGCCGGCGCGGTCTACTTCGATCGCGCCGCAGCGTACGGCTTGTGCGCGTTTCGCCTTACAGATGTCGTAGTGGCTGTGCACCGTACCGGCCTTCTGGTGCCAGCGACGCGCGACGCCGATCTTGTCGGCCATCGCATGCAGTTCATCATCGGTGTCGGCCACCATGTGAAACATCACCATTCGCCCATATGGCGCAGCCATGTCATCGACGTAGACGGTCATGCTTCCCGCCCCGCTGCGTCGATTGCGTCTCCAGTGGCCGCTAGCACCTGGTCGGTTAGCGAAGTTTCGCCATCGTCGTAGTCGACACCATCGCCGCCGGGGCCAATCATCTGGACGCCTGCCCAACCCGTTTCGACATCCAGATTGATGTTGTATCCGATTGGCAACTTCATGCACGCCTGCATCAGCGCTTCCACCAGGCCAGCGTGAGGGCCACGATCCGCGTCTGCCTGCTCCACCGCGCGCACGAACGAGCGAACCTCCTCAGTCATGACCACGCCGTGCTGCTCGGCCAGATCGCATAGGGCCCCATAGGTTTGCTTGGTCATACCGCCCCCTCCGGGAAACCGTCATACCGTAGGCCGGCGAGGAGACGGCCTGCTGCCTTCTTGCCAGCGCGCCCCATGATCGTTCCATCTGCATGTGTAAACTTCTGACCGGTAACGGTCACGCCTTCTACATGACCCATCATCGGAACCCATTCGCCCCATTGTTTGAAAAGAAATGGGACATCGTGAGATGCACACTGGCCGCACAGACTGATGGCCCAGTCCGGATGCATTGGACGCGCCCCCGGCCCGCTTTCGCCCCCGACTATTACCCAGTCCAATCGAGCGGGATTGCCTGCCCCTCCATACCAGCCACGTAGGGCATTGATCCTGATGGGCGGTTGGCCGAGTTCAGGATGTTCAGCGTCTTTGAGCTTGATACGTGTGAGGTCTACAGGACCAAGAAGTGGCTCCATTGAGAGAAACCGAACAGATGCGGGCGTACAAAGCAGCTTGGGAACGTCCCGATCGGCCTCTGCCTGGTTGACGACGGTGGCGCCCAACCAAATGTCTGTCGGCGCATGGTCACCGTCCAACCAGTCCCCGATCCAGCGCAGCATCGGGTCCGAGGCGCATCCCTTTTGGCAACCGACATACGAAAGAGCTTCTGCCAGTCGCGATGTCACGTTCCCTATGCGTTTCGTGAGAACCAGCTTGTCGAGGTTCGGTGTAGCGGCGCATACGCGTAAGAAATCGACAAGCCACTGAATGGGGACTTGGTTGTCGAAAATGTCGGCCAGGCTTGCACAAAAGACGCGCTGACGCCGGAGGTGTTTCGCATAGAACTCGCCGGCTTGCCTGTCCCATGCCAAGGGTTTGCGCCAGTTGGCGATGCTGGTGCGTCGACGCGGTGCGTCTGGGCCCCAGTTCACGGCTGTGCCGCCGGAGAAGCGTGCATTGCGCGTCTCGGCATAGCAGTGGTCGCAGCCGGGCCCGACTTTCTGGCAGCCTTCCCACGGGTTGAAGGTGTGGTCGGTCCACTCGATTTTGCTGTTCTCGCTCATGCCTCGACCCTCCGGAACTCCACAACCCATACCCACGGGTTGGCATCCCATGAACCGGTACCGTTGATGCTTTCCCAGAGCCCTTTGTAGGCGAGCTGCGGATCAGCCGTCGCACCACTATGCGATGTGTCGTTCGGGTCTGGATGGCGCCGTTCCCAGCCGTGCTTGTAGGGGCTAATACCCTCGGCGATCGCGTCCTCCGAACTGCAATCGTTCAGGCGCTCGATGCGCACATCTGTGATTTCCAGCAGGATTCGGCTTGCCCAACGGGGCACATGGATTGCCGGTGCCCAGCGCATAGACCCATCCACGTTGTGAGAGCGATTCGGGAACCAAGGGAACTCGTTGGGACGATCCAGCGCGTAATCCCGCATCATCGAGCCGCCGGCCTGATATTCGACGCCGATACACCCTCTATTGTCGGGAGGCTGTTCGCTTTTGAATGCGCAGCGAGCTGTCTCGCGCACCCAGAGACGGTCGCCTGGCTGCCCATAGGGACACGGGAAGTAGCCGCCTGAGGACCCCCCGAAGTTGAAGCCCGCCCATGCTGTATCGACAGGCTGTTTACAGGAAATGAATCCCGCTTCGGCACCCCACACAACATGAATCAGATCGAGGCTATTGACCTTCTTTGCGTCGAAAGCGTGGGTCTTGAACAGGCGGCGTGTCTGGGTCTTTCGGCCATCAAGAATGGATCGCACCATGGCGCCCGAGAACAGGATCGGCCGTTCCTTATGGTTGGTCATGCTGCAACTCCCATTGATTTGGATTCCAGAGCTGACCAACTGGCCATCTCGGGTACGTTGGCCCAGGCGAGCACCTGGGCGAGCTGAGGGTTGACGGCGTTGCCGCACATGCGAATCTGCGCCTGCTCTGATAACTGTCGACCATTGACGACCGGTGCGATTACGTAGCGCGCGGGGAACCCTTGAGCCGGGTACAGCTCGCGAGCCTTGAGCATCCGAAGAGTGATGTCGACCATCACCCAAAGGAAGCCCCCATAGCTCATCAGCACCAGGTCAGCGTCGCCCTTGAAATGCTCCGGCAGGTGCTCGCGCAACAAGGCAGCGCATTTCCGCGCGCGTGCGAGATGATCCGGTGATAGCAGGTCACCTCGAACTTGCACGGTCTGGACGAGTCCCATCCTGCCCTTTGTGGGCAGTGTGTGCATTGCTTCGTCAAGGTCCTGCCATTGGCCTCCAGAGCTGTAGTACTTCACCAGGTAGGCGGAAACCAGCCGTTGATTCGCGCCCTTTGAGGCGATCGTTGACATCTGCCCATCCGCCGGGAAGCCGTCGCCGTCATAGAAGCCACCATTTGCCTGCTCGAAGAACGACGTGACAAGGGCATGCTTGTTTGCTGCCACCACGGTTCCAAGCGGGTTCACGACGGTCTGCGCCCGAGCAGCTTGTCCTTTCCGCTCGCCATAGCCGATGGTGACCAAGTGGGCGGCCACCAACGCGTGATGAGTCCCGCCAGCGGACACGGTCGACAAGGAACGTTCGATGCTGTGCGCGCCGAGATGGGACTCGCTGGTCCCACGTAGCGGCACAAGCATTGGCGCGACCAGAGAGAAGTGGCCGCCCTTCACCTGGGCACACAAGGTGGCCAGCGGATCCGCAACAGACATCGTTCGGTCGTTGCTGGCATTGGCGTGCTCGTTCAGGAATGGGGCGCTTGAGTACTGCTCGTCTCCATGCTTGACAATGTATGGCTTCGGGTTGGTCAGCACGTGCCGCCAAAGGCCTTTGGCAACACGGCGCAACGTATTTGTCACCAGCGGCCGCGGGCGATCAAAAATGCTCGTTGCGTCAATCGAGAAATCAATGCATTCAGCAGCCGTGCGATATGGCTTGAGCACCTTTGCCTTCACGGCGGCACTGTCGGGATGGCCGTGCGATGGGGCAGGCCACACAATCGGATTGCCGTCGCACCGCGAAATCTTGAACAGGCGCTTCCGGATGGTGGGTGTGCCATAGTCCCGGCCGCGCAGCTGGCGGTATTCGACTGCATAGCCCAGTCCGTCGATGAGGCGTTGCGCCAGAGGGTGATCGCGCTCAAGCTTCAGGAATTCGCAAGCCTCAGCAAACGCTGGATGTTCCGGCGAAATGCCGGTCGACAGCATGCTAATGAGGCCTTTAAAGGTCTCGCCCTTTCGTGCGGGGTCTGGCTTCCAGCGGCCGGGTACCACCTCGATAACCGGCCCCCAAGTAGTGAACTCTTCGACGTTCTCCAGGATCATGACGCGCGGGCGCGTCAGCAGCGCCCACCGCAACTCAATCCAGGCGAGGCCACGGATGTCACGGCTGACCGGCGTTCCGCCCTTGGCCTTGCTGAAGTGCTTGCAGTCAGGGCTGAACCACCCGAGTCCGACAGGGCGCCCACGGGTGATTGCCAGTGGGTCTACGTCCCAAACCGACTCGCAGAAATGTTGAGTCTGGGGATGGTTCGCCGTGTGCATCGCGATGGCTTCAGGGTCATGATTGATAGCAATGTCAACATGTCGGCCGAGCGCAAGCTCAATGCCGCAGCTGGCGCCGCCACCGCCAGCGAAGTTGTCGACGATCAGCTCTTCTTGGATGTCGAGCAGGAACTGGTCGCGGATCATCGATCTACCTCCTGCTGCTTCGCGGGCGCAGCCAGCACGACCCGGCCTCCGCATCCTTGGCAGAAGCGCACGTTATTGTCTTGAGGGCCACCGTCGATGAAGCACCATGCTTCGCCGCATGCGCTGTCGTACTTGAAATCGTGCTCGTCGTAAGTCCAGGCGCAATCCGTCGTAGTTTGGTGCTGCCCCACCGCTTCGAATGCTCGCACTCGCTCGATGTTGGTCAGAACCGCAACCAATTCAGGGGAAGGGCACAGGAAAAGCGGCGTCACCGTCCAGCCTTGTTCGGTGTAGTGCTCCATGGTCGGGCGCTTCGTCGTGACAAATGCCATCGGATGTCTTGCATCCTTTGGGTTTGCGCACTCCCATGCAGTTGCGGGGGAACAGAGCAACGTCGTGACCGCATTCGAGAACTGTTTGCCGAGCAAAGCTGCATTCATCCAGTCATCGGGCTGGCTGGACGCGGCCGCTTTCTCATAAGCCGCCTCGAAGGCGCCTTGAACTTGACGTGTCAGCATTAAGAATTTTCTCCTTGCCGGGAGCGGCGATAGATCTTTGTGAGCTGGCGATTTACCGCATGCCCACGTTGAAGGGCGACGTTGGCGAGCTTTGCCCGCTCGGTATGGCTTCCGGTGGCTTGACGCAGCAGACCGAAGTAGCTGTTGGCGGCTTGATAGAGGTCAGCGGCCGGCATTTCATGCATGCGTTGGATGCCGCTGCGCAGCGTCCTCTTGCGGGTGTGCCTCACCCACGGCCGGATTACCTGGCCGACGAAGTCGATGCCACGGGCAACCGGCTGCAGGATGGTCTTGCTGGGGTTGAGGCGCGCGCGAAGGCGTGCCGGCAAAAAGGCGTCGATGGCAGCGTGGGCGTCGTTAAGCCATTGCGGTGATTCGTGCAGCAACACAAAGTCATCCACGTAGCGGATGTAATGGTGGCAGCGCAGTTCGTGCTTCACGAACTGATCCAGCTCGTTGAGATAGACGTTCGCGAAGAACTGCGAAGACAGGTTGCCGATGGGGAGGCCCAGGTGTGCCGGTTGCTCCATCAGGCGTTTGTGGGGCGGCACGCGAGCGATCATCGCTGGATCGCCGTGGTAGACGAAGTCTTCCCGTGGATCGTGCATCAGCACGAGATCGGTCAGGTCACGCCAGAACGGCTCCTGAATCTTCGCCCGCAGCAGATCGAGCAGGACACGCTTGTCGATGCTGACGAAGAAGTTGGCCAAATCACACTTGAGGTAGTGCGCGGGGCGCGACCAGTTCTGTGTGACTGACCGCACCTTCATTTCCAGGCGCTGGGCGGCGTACAGCGTGCCGCGGCCCTTGATACATGCGCACGAGTCAACGATGAACGACCGCTCGAAGCGTGGGCCGATGTGGTTGTAAAGCAAGTGGTGCACGATGCGGTCGCGAAACTCCGCAGCCCATACTTCGCGATGCTTCGGACGGTCGATGACAAAGCACTTCGAGCGCCCGGGCATATAGCTTCCGCAGGTCAGCTCGTCGAACAGGCGACGCAGGTTGCGCTCCATATCGATTTCGAACGACAGAGCGCTTGCGCTGTTGCGTTTCGTGCGCCGGCAGTCGAAATAGGCTTCGACCAGCTCGGCGAACGAGAACGCGGCATTCCATTTCCAATCTGCGGACGGCACGGGCGCGGAACTCGTTGTTCTGTTGGTTGTTGTTCTGGTTGCCGTTGTTGAAGTTCTGATACCAAGCCCAGCCGGATGTGTCGTGCTATCTACGTCGCCTCGCCGATTGCTCAGCGAGGAAACTGCGCAGGACCGTGCCGCACACCGGCGGTCGGTTTCCGTTACGCGCATGGCGGTGGCCTTGTGGGCCAGCGGCACGACCAGATTGAAAGATCGCTCAGTCATGACGGCCTTGACCTCCATGAAGCGGGCGATTTGCGGACTTCTTCCAGCCGTTGGCCTGCTTTCCGATGCTGGTCGTGATCTCGACGGCTTTGGCATAGGCCGACCGCGAGATCAGACGCTTGTCCATGCCAAGGCGCAAAAGCAGCTCGATCACCTGAAGGCGTTCGATGAGTTCGCCGAGATGCGGCGCCTTCTCAGCTGCGACATTGGCGCGGAAGACCAAAACCATAATCTCGATGCACTCCGCGCTGATCTTCTCGCCGATGCTGCGCTTGAAGTCGCGGGCCATGTTCTTGACCAGGTCCGTCACCACGTCCAGCAACCCATAGGCCGCTTTGTAGATCGGAAGGTTTGTGTGCAGTGCCACGGTGGATGTAATTGTTAAATTACAAAAGGATCAATCTGCGGACGGCACGGGCGCGGAACTCGTAGCCCTGAGGGTAGCCGTCCTGGTAGCCGTCGTAGAAGTACTGATACCAAGCCCAGCCGGACTCGCGCTCGTGAGCCTCTCCGGACCAGTACCAGGTGCCCTGGAACTCGTCTTTGAGATTGGCGTACAGGAGCGATTGCTCTCGGCGCGTCGGCAACTCGCCGCCCTGTTCCTTGGCCCACTTCTTGGCGTCGTCCCAGTTCACTTCAGCTTCATCGCCGGGGAGGAGGATCAGGTGATGATCGGGCTCGCCGTCTTTGCCGAGAAGGAGGCCGGCATACTGCTCGCCGGCGTTGAGTTGGATCGTGCCGCCGGCGACCTTGTATTCGCGCGCAGCTGCCTTCCGAATTGCCTCGATCATGGCGGTGATCTCGGCATGTTTTGCTTCGACTTCTTCAAGCGTGGGCGTCATTGCTGACCTCTCCTGAAAATGAATGAAGGGTTAAATCGTCAATCTGCGGACGGCACGGGCGCGGAACTCGTAGTGCTGTCGGAGGCTGAACTGGTAGCCGCCGAGGAAGCGCTGAAACCAAGCCCAGCCGGCATATTCGGGATCAGCGTCAGGCGTGTTGGACCAGTACGCGGCTTCCTTGAATTGGCTGCGGTGCTGCTCGAAGGCCATCACCAGTTCAGCGCGTGTCGGCAGATCGGCATTCAGGCTCTTGGCCCATTCCATCGCATCGGGCCAGCTCATGCGCTTCTCGGCTTCAGCGGGAAGCAGGATCGTGTGCGTCACGTCGCCGGTAGCGTTGACGAGGCCGCAGAGGTAGATCTCACCTTCGCTCAGCGGCGGAATTTGAATTTGTTGCATGCGTTCTCCTGTTGATGGGTGTTGCGCTTGTGAATTCAGAGACGGAGATCCCGGCCTTTCTTGGCAGTCAGCCACCAGGCGGTTTCTTTGCCTTTGCCGCCATAGACGTACTCGCTCCACAAGGCCTGTCCGTGGCCGAGGTAGCGCATGAAGCCCCAGGGTTTGACGTCACCGGCCTTGTGGAAGAACAGGGTCCACACGTCGGCCATGCCCTCGGGTTTGATGATCCGGTGGAAGGTGTCGCCTTCCAGGCTGTTGAACCAGTGAACGGAACGAATGCCGGTACGACGCTCCTCCAGGTACCAGCCAGCCAGCACGATCGAGCGCGCCCACGCCCACGGGTGATCGTGCACACCACGATCCGGATCGGACCCGACAAAGCGGTGCAGATAGAACCGGATGCCGAAGAGGGTGCCGACGTAGTAGCGTTCCAGGTACGGGTGACCGTTGTCGCTGATGACGCGGGCCGGCAAGAACGACGTGATCCACATGAGGAGTGCGCGCATGTCATGCCCCCTGGATCTTGGTTGTCTCGTCCGCAGGCTCCGGGCCTAGGTCGTAAGCCCCGGGCACAATGAAGCCTTCCCCGCCACGTTCGCGTTCGACCTTGAATGCGCTGACGATGTCTCGGCCGGTCTTCTGGCGAACGAAGTCCTCAATGGCCTGGCCAATGTCGCTTGCTTCAAGCTCGATTCGGGATTTGATCTGCATACGTTCTGTGTGTTGGAAATGCGCTGAAAGGTTGGCGAAGAGGGTCAAGCGCCGGAGGTGAGCCGTTGTCACGTGCGCGTGACGCCGAGGACAAAGGAGACGTACCAGCCGCAGCCGACTCCAATCGCGCCGCACACGAGGGCCAAATACGCAAGCGCTTGGGGAGCGCGCTTTCGTATCGACCTGACCCAGGTAGTGCGGCGCGGTTCGACGAGAAGGCTTTGCATGGGACCGTTGATCGGTGCCAGATTGAATTCGGTGCGTCGACGCGCAGAAACGGGTACGGGCATCACATCCCCCAGTGAGGAACCAAGTAGTAGATCGCCGCAACAACCATCAGGCCGCCCACAACGGCGTTCAGAATTCGGTTGTTGTGCTTGCGGCGGCTGTATTGGTTTTCGCGTTCCGCTGCGCGAATGGCGGCTTCGTTGTCGGTCAGATGCATGGCTACCTCCATGGCGTCACGGTTTTGAGGGTTCCGAAGTCATCGACGACGGCGAAAGCCTCGGGGTAAGCGGTGCTAGAGAGATCGCGATAGCTCGTGTGCCTCATGCCAACGCAAAGCGCAACGGTCCATGCCTGCGGCCGGTTGTACTCACGCCAGTGGTCGCACTCGATGCGATGCGTAACAACTCGGGACATATCTATTTCAGGCGTATGCATGTCAGCCCCAAAAGAGGATGGCGAGCAGCAGCGGCCCGAGAACGATGCCGATCAAGGCCGAGACGGCGGCAATGACGATGTGCTTGGCATCCATGTCTTTCCTCTCTTGTGTTAAGTAGCGGGGGTTAGGCGAACATGCACAGCGCGTTGTCGTCGCCGTCATATCGAACGCCGCAACGCGCCAGTTCTCGCACTTGTTCTTCCGTGATCACCTTTGCCAACTCATCACAATCGGTGTCGAGATAGAACTCGTCGTGATAGGAGGCGGTGATGATGTCGCCGCCAGCCGGCTGCAGTTCATCCAGTAACAAAAAGGCGTGGAGGTCCGCACGTTGACTGCGCTTGTTCTCAACGGCCTCAAAATTTAGGTAGTCGTCGTTGTATTTCTCGAACGTCGCGTGCAGATCGATGGTCATGTTTATCCCCTGTTGGTCAGCGGCGGTGCCTCTGGGAGCGCTGGTCGTTGTTCTGATCCATTTCGTCGACCGTGAAGCGGTCGTGCTTGATGCGCCAGGCGGTGTGCACGGCGATGGCGATAGCCATCACTGCGACCGAAAGAAGGACGGCGCCGAGCTGTTGGTTAGTCATGGCTCAGGCGTGCCCGAAGAGACCGAACCACGTTTCGCCAGCTTGGCGAGCCTTTTCGGCATCAGTGTGCGTGGTGACGTCGGGGCGGAAACCGCAGCCGGGGAACCAGCAGACGAGGTTGGCAACGCAGCCCTTGTCCTCGACCGTGGCCCAGCGGTCGCCGGTGCCAAGGTGTTGGATGCCGTGGAACGGCTTCGTCCAGTAGCGGGCGGGTGCCTTAGCACTCAGTGCATCGGGGCGGTGGGTTTGGGCTGCTTGCATCGCGTCCTCCATCTTGTTTGCACCGGTGGTGCGTCGATGGGCGAACTATAGCGAGGCGCTAAATAAAGTGCAAGAGCTAAATTTAGGGAATCGCTAAATTTCTTTAGCGAAAGCCGCTTCTGCGCTGTAGCATACAAGCAACAAGACGGCCCACTGCGGGTCAGCTTTTATAGCGATGGGCACAGGCGAGGTATAAACATGCGTCACATGGACGAAAAAAAACCCGCCAAGCGGGTTTCTTTTCTTCGTGGCGAGCGATGTGCGTCTATTTCTGCTTCCTGAATGCTGCTTTCTTGAGAGCGATCTTCATCGCCTTGCGCTTCGCTGCGGTGGTCGAGCGCGACTTGGCCACCGTAACGACTGTGCCGCGTCCCTGTCGCATTTCCGTTTGCACTTGGCCGAGGCTTTTTGCTATGGCGCGCAGAGGAGCGAAATACAGCTTTGGAGTCTCTTTTGCCGCATCGACGAAGATCTTCCAGGTGGAGTTCATCATTGCATCTCCAAGTAAGCCGCCCTGATCGCGTTGATGAGGAAGAATAGCACGCACAAAGCATCTGCGAAGAACAGCGCGTACTCCAACGTGGTCAGGCACATGACTAGAGTTGATGTTGCACCGTTCTCTTCTAAGAGGTGTACAAATTTTCCTAAACCGAAGGCCAGCAGTGCAACGATCACAAAGATTGCTGCTCCAGCCAACGCATGGCCGGTGAACGCTGCAACTGCTCGCCAAGGGGACGGATGCTTAATGGCAGGCTCAGGTGGGGGTACACGGTAACGCCGGTTCATTTTTTTGCTTGTAGTTTTTGTCTTGGTTCTTGATGCCCAAACGCCGTCCTTTAGGCACTGATGAGCGGCACAACCCGTCAGAAATCGCCCGTCCCAGAACGGTATTTCACTCTGCCGATGATGCTCACATGGTCAATTTGCTCCGGCCCAACGTTCACGGGCTCGTAGCGAACTGCGTTGTCGCTGACGATCTTCAAGCTTCCGTCCGGCAATCTAAATAGGCGCTTGACCAGCAGCTCCCCTGCATAGACCAGGGCAAATACACCGCCATTGGCAGGTACACGCGTGTCGGCGGTGTCTACTACCACCGTGTCCTTGTCGAACAACCGCGTCTCCATGCTGTCACCGTTGACCTTCACGGCGACTAAATTCTTAGGCTTGGCATCGAGGGTCCGGATGTAGTCCGCTTGAAATGGCAGCGGCTCCTTCTCCTCAATATGCCAGGTCTCCCTCCCGTTCCCAGCAGACAGCTCCACGTCAATCCTCGTGATGAGAACCGTAGACTCCTTGGGGAGTTCTTCCAGGTCCTCGTAAGTAACAATCGGACGCACCTTGACGCCTGTAAGCGTTCTTGTGGGTGTTTGTTGAGGATTGTAAGAGGGCGCCTGAGGAAGCTCGTTAAGGCTAGTTTCAATCTGATCTGAGTGATCTTTTGCCTTGACAGGAATGAGCAAGGTTGTCGTGGAGTGGTCCACATCCATCCAACCACGCTTTTCGCCAATGCCGGCCTCAATCTTCCGCGCCGCATCGTCCCCCATGTTCTTCGGGTTTCCAGTTTTACTGTCTGGCTGCCGGTTCTTGATCTGGCTTAGGTAGGCGGCGGAAAGCCCTGACTTCTCAGCCAGCGCCGTTGCAGTGCCTGCGCGGCTGATCGCCAGCAGCAGGTTGTCCAGTCGGATTTCGTCGATGGTTTTCATGCGCGCGATTCCATAGCAAATCGCTAAACAATGGAATGTGCGATTCGCTATTGCTTTATGTTTAGCGCATCGCTATAGTGTGCGCATGGACCTGAAGACCTACCTCTCCCAAAAACGCGGACGGCTTGCCTCGCTCAGCAGGGCGATTGGTGCACATGCTGCTGATGTTAGCCGATGGGCCAGCGGTGAGCGCCCCGTCCCCGTTCCCTTCGGAATTCCGATTGAGGATGCCACGGGCGGATTGGTTACGCGGAAGGACATGTTCCCCGCGGAATTGCTCTCGCGGGTTTGGCCGGATCTCGTTGAAGGGGTCGATCGCATCAAGTCGATTGATGACGTCCAGGTCCCCAACGGTCGTCAACGCGGCAAGGGTACGAAGAAATAGGGGTGACATCAGTGGGATTGAAGGGCATCGGGTTTCGATGCCCTTTATTTGAATCCACGCCCGGCCGTGGATGCGACTGTGGAACCGATGAAATTTCCCAATGAGGAAACATGCGATGCAGATGAATGAATTGCCCTCGGGGCGCTTCCCAGCAGGGTTTGCTGTGCCCCCTGCGACCCAAGGGGAGCCCAAACGCCGGTTCTTGCCGGATGGCGAAATCGCCAAATGCCAGACCTTCCGCCAAGCATGCGCGCTGGCCTGGAAACACCGTGTACTGCCCGGCATGACGCTCCAAATGCTGGCAGCGCTGGCCGACCTTCAGCACCAGCACGTCTCGGACTACTTCCACCCGGAGCCCGTGAACTCGAAAGGCAACGCGCGCCGCTCGCTGCCCGCCGAGAAGATCGACGAGGTGGAGCGCGTGCTGGGTAACCACGTGCTGACCCAATTTCTTGTCTGGCGCGCCCAGATGACTCTCATGGAAGCGGTACTCGCTGCGAGGAATGCATGAACGATGCCGAGGCGCTGGCCGTCGGCATTAAGGCGGCAGACGAAGCGCTCACAAGAAACGGAGACAACAAGGCGTTGGCAGCGGAAGACCTGAATAAGCAGGCAGGCGCCGACGGGACATTGAGGGAAGCCCTGAAAAGGGTGGGCTTGCTGGAACTGCAAAGCGAGCAAGCCGTGAAGCATTGATTGGGAGAGTGCTCGATGCCGTACGAGGTGCAGAGCAAGCGGGTTGTGCGAGAGCAGGGCGCACAGGCCCGCAAAGAGGGCAAGCCGATCACGAGCTGCCTCTACGAAGAGGGAACGGAAGCACGCAAGGAATGGATGTCCGGGTACCAACCCGGGCAGTGCGTTGAAACCGAAGCGCCAGTCATGGCGTAAGGGGCGAGAGAACCATGCGGACGTCAGTCACCGAAACGAGCCTGAGCGCCTATCGCGCGCTCCAGATGGACGGCCAAATCCAGCCGAAAGAGAAACAGGTGCTCGCTGCCTTCGGTGGGCGCCCTGACATCCTGCTCACACGCCAGGACATCGCGAACAAGACCGGCATGGCCATCAACTGCGTCTGCGGACGCGTCAATTCGCTGGTCAAGAAGGGGCTTCTCGTGGTCGACGACGAAACCCGCGTTTCCCCCACCACCCGCAAGCCCCAGGAGTTGCTCGGGCTGCCGGCGAAGCCTCAGTAGTAAGCATCCCCAGATTCCAAAGACTTCGGCGCCACGTGACGCCGATAGGAGAACACGCATGGCAAAGAACTCCATCGACGCCTACGGCGCGGCCGGAAAAACGAATTTGCTTTTCTTCGATCCGGCATCGCTGACGCTGGTGACCGATCCGAATTCGCCGTTGTACGACGAGCGCGTCCACTTGCCCGTCAACGAGGCACTGGCACGAAACATTGACCACCAGGGCGTTTTGGAGCCAGTTCTCGTCCAGAAGAACCCCGAAACGGGTTTGACTGAAGTTGTTGCGGGCCGTCAGCGCGTGAAAGCTGCCCGTCTGGCGAACGAATGGCGAGTTTCCCGCGGAGTTCCCTCGCTGCACGTCCCGGCCGTTGTGCACAAGGGTGCTCGCCGTGATGCGCTGGAGGCAATCATCAGCGAGAACGAGGCCCGCCAGGCAGATACCCCCCTCGGCCGCGCAGAGAAGATGCGTCGTGCGATGTCGCTGGGCCGCGGTGAGGAAGACATCGCGCTGTTGTTCGCGTGCACCGTGGCGACCGTGCGTGCAACCCTGGCTTTGCTCGATTGCACGTCCGTAGTGCAGAAGGCGGTCGAGAAAGGCTCGATCACCGTTACGCAGGCCAAGAAGCTTTCAAAGATGGCGCCGGATGAGCAGCGCGCCAAGGTCGCCGAGCTGATGGCCGCTGGCGAAGGTGCCCGGCCGCACGAGCGTGCTCGCAAGCAGCGCGCCGTGATGGGTGAGCAGTTCCGCATGAAGTCCCGCGCACAGATCGCCAAGGAACTCGAAACCGCCGAGGGCGAGCGCGCTGCTGCTCTGCGTTGGGTTCTGGGCATGGGGGAGGGCGAAGCGCTGCCGGGTTTGATTGCCGCTACGGAAGCCATGGCGGATTTCGGCCTGGCGGCATGACTGCGTTGGTTCCCATCACGTGCAACGGGAAGACGATCCGCGTCGACCCGCTCAAACACCCTGACCAGCTTTGTTACGGCCAGAAGTGCTACCTGCGCATGCCGGGCGTGTGCCGGAATCTGGCCGATACGGTCGTTCCCTGCCACTCCAATCAGCTCCGCCACGGTAAGGGCCGGGGTTTGAAGGCAGACGACGCTATGACGGTGCCGGGCTGCTTCTGGTGCCATTACCAGCTAGACCAAGGCAGCCGCTTCACCTACGAGCAGAAGCTCGCCTTCTTTGACCGCGCCATGTGGGATTGGGCTCCGTACCGCCAGGTGGTCTATGGCGTGCCGGCACTGCCGTGCCTGGAGGCCCTTGAATGAGCGTCGAGGCAATTTCCTGGGCTCTGAAACAGCGCGTAGGGCGTTCGTCGACGAAACACGTGCTCACCCTCATGGCGAACTGCGCCAGTGCGCCTGCGCACCGTTGCTACACGTCCATGGCCTATCTGGTCGAGGCATCTGAGCTGGACCGGAAGACGGTGATCTCGTCCATCCAGAAGCTGGAAGAGCTGGGTTTGATCTCCGATGCCGGTGAGCGAACCGGAAAGACGGGTCAGATCGTCGTCTACCAGCTGCACCTCGAAGCTGTGGATAACCCGTCAGAAGGGTCCCAAAAACGGAAGGGTTCCGAAAACGGAACAGTTCCGAAAACGGATGGAAAGGGTACCGAAAACGGCGGCAAAGGGTCCCAAAAACGGACGGAAACAGTCCCAAAAACGGGACACGTAACAGAAGGAACAAAAGAAGAACAGAAAGGAACCAAGGCGCGCGCGAAGCGCGCCAAGGTGAGTGTCGACCTTCCGGACTGGTTGCCAGAGAAATCCTGGCAGGACTGGTTGGACCATCGGGCCGAGATGAAGGCGCCTTTCACCCAACGTGCTGCCGAGTTGTCGATCACGGTGCTTGAACGCCTCCGCGCTGAAGGCCATGACCCTGTCGCAGTGATCGACCAGAGCGTGCTGCGGGGCTGGACTGGCCTTTTCCCGATTCGGGCGCAGCAAGGCCCCCATGGCGGGCAAGAACCTCAGCCCGCGGGTGTGCCGTCGATCTGGTGGGAAAGCAACGAGGCCATCAAGGCGAAGGGCGACAGCCTCGGCGTGGCAGAAAACCCGGGCGAGCCCGCCCGCCGCTACATGTACCGCGTCTTCAAGGCGGCAGGCCCCGGCCCATGGGTCGAGCGCGAGCTGGCTGCCGCATCGCGGATGAACGAATTCGAGTACGAGCGGGTTTTCGCCTACTTCATGGGCGAGAGGCCGGCCAAGGTGAGCGACATCGCGAGCGGCGGCAACCAACAGGGGAGGGGAGCATGAAGGCAATTCGGCATTGGGCAAAAGCGATCGTGATGGATACGGTGTGCTTCGGGCTGCTGGCGGCCGGCGCATCCGGTGGGGCCGATTGGGCGATGAACGTCTTTCTGTTCTGGGCATGGCTCCTCGCGATCACCAGCATCCTCGCCGGCCTGTTCGGTAACCGGACGTGGTTCCCCGCCTATCAGCCGGCCGGCATCCGGGCATATCACACGGTGACCACCTTGGCGCTGATCTCTGTGCTTGCTGGCCTGGGGATGACGGCGTTGGCCGCGTTCCAGTTCCTCGGCATGGCCGGGATGCTTGCCGCTCGTTCGCGCGAGCCCAAGGAGCAGCTGGCAGCGGGTGAGGGGCGGTGATGGCAAATGCGAACGGACGGGCAGTACCGGCACGAGTGCGAAGTGCGGCAGGTAGCGCAGTGGCCGGCGCCGAAAGTTTTGGCCTACCTGCAGGACGTGGAAAAGCACCGGGGGCGAAAAGCGGCGGAAAGGCTGCACTCCGACGTCCAAAAGGCCCGACGGGCGCTCCGGGCAAATACGGCAACAAGCGGATCCAAGCGGACGGAATGACGTTCGACAGCATGCGCGAATGGGCTCGATACGGCGAACTCAAAACGCTGCAGGCGGCCGGCGAGATCTCCGATCTGCGCTGCCAGGTGCCGTACGAGCTGGCGCCTGGCGTTGTGATCAACGGTCGCCGCCGTCCGCCCCTCCGTTACGTCGCTGACTTCGTCTATCGCGAAAAGTGGTCGCCGCTGGACACGATCGAAGACGTGAAGGGCGCTGTGACGGAGGCATACCGAATCAAGCGCCATTTGATGGTGGCGGCAGGGTTTGTGATCAAGGAGATCCGCTGATGGCAAAGAAGAACAAGGCGGCGACCATGCCGGGAACCGTCGAGGAGCGGATTCTTGCGCTCCTGAACAGCAACGCTGACGTCAGCCGTCCGCGCAACCACATTGCCCGGAATCTGCGCTGCACCGTCGAGGAGGTTCGCGCCCCGCTCGATGCGCTGGTGCAGAAGGGTTTGATCAGCAGCAGCATTGTGGGCACGAACCGCGTCTATTTCGCCAAGCGCCAGTACGAAGAGCGCGCCGTCACCCGGGTAGTGGGAAAAGGCGAGCTGAAAGGTGACTACAACGGCATCCAGCGGCACTGGAGCCTCTGCATGGAGGTGCGCCGGTGATCCACCCCAGCTACATGTACCGGCTGACGCCGGAGGAAATCGCAATCCGCCATGAGCAGGAGCGTGCGCGGGCGGATCAGGCATGCGGCAGTTGCGCCAATCGCTCGCCTTTCAAGATCAACGGGGAATTGGCCAGGGAATGCAAATTCAAGCGGCGGACGTACGGCTTTCGCTGCGATCTGTATCAACGGGAGGCGGCATGAGCGACAACGAACTGAAGATGGATGACCAGGCGCTGCATGCCTACTGCCTTGATTGGGTGCGCTGGTGCCGCACGCGTCGTTTTCTGGCTCCGCCGGTCCCGTCGACGCTGCTCGGTCGGCTGCAGCCGCGTTCGGGCGAAGGGCGCGAGCCCAACGGCCCCATGGCTGCCGACATGTCGTTTTTCAACATGGCGGTTCACGGCCTGGCTGAGTCCTACCCCCATGAATACGTTTGCTTCGCCATCTTCTATCTGCACGAGGCCATAAACATCAAAGGGGTGGCCGCCGACATGAACATCGGCCGCCAGACGTTCTATGACCGCGTGAAACGGTTTGCAAAACGCGCGAATGTCATGACCCCGGCGATCCGAAAGATCCACATGGAACACACCGCGCCGGAGGAGGGACAAGCGCCCCATCTGACGCCCACCCAGAAGAATCAGGAGCGCGACAATGCCGACCAATAAGAATCCTGCCGACGTGGCAAAGCGAATCAAGGAATGGCTGGGCCCGAATGGGCGCGAAAACACAGCCTCACTACTGCTGTATGAGGCAGTGCAGGCGCTTGAACGTTGCGCGAGCCCCGCCGAAAGGTCTGCATCCGTCTGCGCAGTTGATGGCGCCATCGCGTACGGCCGGATGGGCGTCAACCGCCCACCCGATGGCCACTGGCTGACGGAATACTGGTCCATCGGTCAGCAGCTTGCTGAGTTAGGAAAAACAAGTGCTTGGGACAACCAAACACCCGTCGAATCCGCGCCCTCTGTCATCGAGATGAACGATGCTCAGCTGCTGAGTGCGCTGGATCAGGAGGTCGCCACGCGCAATCTTCGTTGGGTCGCAAACAGCGAGGGGAATCCCAGCATCGGCACCGTGTCCGGCTTTGAGCGGCACGGCGTCCGCGACGCGATCCGGGCGCTGTTGGTATTTATGCGGCGCTCTCCCGATCATCGTGCTGAAGCGGCGGCCGAGCCAAGCGGTACTGCGCACCCTGACGACGTGGCCGTTGACCGATTTGCTGCTGCCATGAAGGAAAAACTCGCACAGGCGCGCGAGAAAGGTCGTGGCGGCTGGGAGCAATGCGATCCGGTCGAACTGTCGATCATGCTGCGAGAGCATGTGGAGAAAGGCGATCCGCGCGACGTGGCGAATTTCTGCATGTTCCTTTGGAGCCTTGGGAAGCCGATCACCGATGCTGCGCTTCCATACGGAAAGCGTGTCGCGCCGGCGCCTCTGCACTTAGGCGCCAGTCTTACGGACGGCACACTGCATGTGGTCGTGATGCGCCATGAGGATGGCGCCTCGACGGTCGTTGCAACCGCAGATCTGGAAATCGGCGCACTGGCCAAAGTCGATTGTCATGCCGTCATGAAAGCCGAGCCGGTGTGGGATCAGCGCACACCTGAAGATGACCTGAACGCTACCGAGGGTGTGCTGGATGCGGCCCTATGCGACATGCCGGATGGCTTTCAAACGGACTATCCGACCGTGGCTGCTTATGCGCACGCAATTTGGCAGGGCTATCGGGGATTGCTTAAAAACGCTCGCGCCTCCCAGTCCCGCCCACTGGATGGAGAAGAATTCCAGGCTCGCGTCCAACCTTGGATGATGGCGTGTTTCGGCCCTGAGATCGCGGCCGACACGCAAGAGCGAAACCACCGTTTTCTGGAAGAAGCCCTTGAGCTGGTCCAGGCTTGCGGCGCAACAGCCAGCGAAGCTCACCAGTTGGTCGACTACGTATATGGCCGTCCGGTCGGCGATAAGCATCAGGAGATCGGCGGCGTGATGGTGACGTTGGCCGCGCTGTGCCTCGCGCAGGGCCAGAACATGCACGCCGCTGGGGAAACCGAGCTTGCCCGCATCTGGACAAAGGTGGAACAAATCCGGGCCAAACAAGCCGCAAAGCCAAAACACTCTCCGCTCCCAGAGCGCCCTCGCGACGAGAAGGCACAACCCGAAGCTGAAAAAGCTGAGCGAGCCCTCAAGGTTTTGCGCGACCTGTCTCAATGGATGGCAGTGGGGATGGGCATGTGGAAAGATGGTCCCACTGGCCCCTACTTGGGCGACATCGTCACTGAAGCGCGCCACGTTCTTTCTGCGCATCACGCGCAACTGGGGCAGTGACTATGGGCTGGAGTATCGGTTACGACACGAACTGGGGCCGGGACATCGGCTATGGCGTTCCGGCGACCTGCGATCACCCGGATTGCAACGAGAAGATCGACCGCGGTCTGGAGTATGTGTGTGGGGGTGAGCCCTATGGTGGTGACCGTGGGTGCGGCCTCCACTTTTGCCTTGCGCACCTGTCCGGCGACCCGCAGCGATGTGATCGGTGCAAAAAGCGCCGGAAGCCGTTCCTCGCCAAGCCGGATCACCCGGAATGGATCGCCTGGAAGCTGAACGACGAAAGCTGGAAGGAATGGCGGGAGAAAAACCCCGAGGAAGTGAAAAAGATGCAGGAGCAGATCTCGGCAACGTGCGCGCGGGCATCGATGGGAGAGCAATCATGACACCAGGTGTCCGCCAATATGAGATGGGCCAATGCGTTTCGGGGCAGCACACGCCCGTCTCGCCGCCGGCCGAGGACGAAATCAACGATACCGCCTCAATGCGGAAATTCCTTCTCAAGCAGATGGTCAAGGCTGCAAAAGGGCAGATAGACACTGCCAAGGTCAAAAACGTCTGCTCGCTCGCCCAGCAGGTATTCCAGGCCACCAAACTAGAGATCGAGGCAGCGAAGACCATGAAGGCCGGGTTTGCTCCTACGCCGCTGGCTCTGACAGATGGCAAGCGGAACGGGTAGCGAATTCGAGGATCCGGTCCTAGTGCCCGCGAAGTGGTACGACCGGCTTTCTTCCTTCCAGACGGTGCACGGGTCTGCCCTTCTGGACTGCGCGCCTGGTGACCGGCCGGTAATTTTGCGTGGAGCACTCCACTGTCGGATGGCAAAACGCGGTGGAGCGCGCTACTACGGCACGGACGTACTGTTGCGATACATCCGGCTGCGCCGGATCACCCAGGTCGATGCGGCGGATTGGCAGGATTGGGTTTGTCATGAGCTGGTGCCAATGGCTGCGACCTGCCGATGGTGGCCACTACAACGCGCCTGTGCTGATGACGTCTTAGCCCTCGTGTCCCCTTACCGGGTGGTAATAGAAGGGGAGGCTATGATTGTCAGAAATGGAGAGGCTTACAGAAACGTCAAGCGTATTGCTCGGGCGCTTGCTCTCGTGACAATGGGGATTAGCGCAAAATGAAAGTCGCGGAACTGGAAGGGGCGCTGCTGGACTACTGGGCGGGTCGAGCGAAAGGTTGGACGTGCAATGCAAATGCGCAGCACAAAATGCTTTGTATTGATGTTTGGCGCGACGCCGAGGGAAAAATCTGCGGACCCATTCCGGCTCAAGCATTTCGTCCATCCACAGATTGGGAACAGGGTGGGCGAATCATCGAGAACGAACGGATAACTCTGCTCGATCCAAGATTCTGCGAGTCGGGCCTGTGGGAGGCATTCATGGGTGCATTCCCCGATGTAGCGAAATACAGCGTCGTCGGCATGGTGGCGCAGGGCGCTGGCCCGACGCCGCTGGTTGCAGCTATGCGCGCCTATGTCGCGAGCAAGTTTGGGGCAGAGGTGGAAGACATGCAGCGGGGATCGGCTGGCTAGGAGGCGGCATGGAAGTCAAATACGGGGAAGGAAAGACGCGGTTCGGCCCGGGCGTCAGCATTGATCTGACCGGCGATGAGGTGGCGACGGCGATTGATGCCTACCTGGTAGCGCAGGGAATCTGCATCCGAGGATCGCGCACCGTGACCGTCAACGGCGAACTTTGCAGTTATGGGCGCGTATATGTCGATCCAGAGGGCTTTGTCGTCGATGATAGGGGTATCAAGTTTTCTGGGCGAGGCCCCGCCTCGTCGTAAGCATGCTCATGCATGCCTAGACAATCGTGTACGGAAAAATCCGTGCAAAATAGTTGTGGAAAGGCCCGTACACATCGGCCTAAAATCAGCCTCAATTCGATAGTCTGAATCAGTGTCTCCGAAGCCCGCGCGATGCAAATCAGCGGGCTTTTTCATTGGATCTACGGCATGCACACACTTGTTGCGCTCTACCTATGGTGGGGTGTGTGGGTGCAGGCCGCCTATGGTTTGCCTGCAATGCGGAGTCCATTGCAGGGAGATAGAGGTCAACCAAACGAGCTACCCGCGCGCGCGGGCCAGCCACAGCAGACCGAATACGGTTAGGTGCTCTGCGAGAACGACTCCAATTCGAACTGAGGAAGGCTCAATGAGCCGCCTCAGCGAAACCGCAGACCCCCGGCATTGCTGGCGAAGAGCGCCCCATCTACCAGCGCGGGTGCATGTGTTGGCGGTTTCGCTGAGGCAAATATTTGAATTCGCGGGTTTGGCCGAGTGGTTAGGTGCCAGCCTTCCAAGCTGTGTAGGCCGGTTCGATCCCGGCAACCCGCTCCAGAGCAATCGCGTGTCTCCCCTCGGGCTTGTGCCCGCTTTCGCCCCGCCTGCCTCCCAGGTGGGGCGGCTACTTTTCATTGGTGCCAACATGACTCGATCCTCCAAGAAAGCCGCTGCCGCGGTCGACGTGAGCGATCTGGTCGGGGAGATTGTGCTGTTGCGTTCGTCCTTGTGGATGAACGGTCGCCGCAAGGTGGCGGCCGTGGTGACTGGCATTGAAGAATCGAGCTTTGGACTTGGAGAGGCGCTTGCCGTCGTATCGTTGACGGCCTTTCCCCCCGGATCGCCGTCGCGCACGATGGGAGATGTGCCGCTATACGCGGCGGAGCCGGCGGCAGAGGTTGTCCCGGCTGCTTGGCTGAGGCGATAGCGTGCTGGACATCTCTGTTCGGTTTGACGTCAAGGCGTTGAACAAGCAGCTGGATGCACTGTCGAGCAAGCAGCTTCCATTCGCTGCGGCCCAAGCTATCAACGTTGTGGCAAAGAAGCTGCAGGCTGCAGAACAAGAGAACATGAGGAAGGTGTTGGATAAGCCAACGCCGTTCACGTTGAGCTCGGTAAGCGTCAAGCTTGCCAACAAGACCAGTCAGACTGCGATGGTCTTCGTCAAAGACATCGCTGCAGCGTACTTGTTGCCATATGAAGAAGGCGGCCAGAACAAGTTGAATTCCCGAGCGCTGATCAAGCCGGTTGGTCAGAAGGTCAACCAGTATGGGAACCTTCCGCGCGCCACGGTTAAACGGCTCGCATCCAAGACGAATGTCTTCATCGGAAAGGTGAAGACGAGTGTTGGTGAGGTTGATGGTGTTTGGCAGCGGACCAAAGCGGTGCGTGGCCGGAAGGCCGGCCTCAAGTTGTTAGTCAAGTTTCAAGACGCCCACGAGGCAAGGCAGCGCCTGGGGTATCAAGACCTTGCGCGGAAGCTCGTCGGCGCCTCTTTCAAGCGCGAACTCGGGGCCGCGCTTGCCCGGGCCGTCGCCACCGCCAAAAAGTGACGTCGATGGCATGCGGGCGGGTCCTTCCCCCTCCCGAATGCAGCGGGGGCAATTGCGCACCCCGATTTCTCCCCAGCTATGAATGCCGAAAGGTGTTCGCACCTGTTCGCACCCCATGAGCAAAACCATTTCGATGCGCGAGTTTGCGCGCCGAGAGAATTGCTCGGACACGTTGGTGCGGCGGGCCGTAAAGCAAGGCCGGCTAAAGGTTTCAGGGGATGGGAACCTTGACGAAAAGTTGGTCGGAACGTCTTGGCGAGAGGGTAACGCAAAGGGTGCGAACACCCCTGCGAACACTAGTGCGAACACTGCGAACAGTTCGCAGGGTGTTCGCAGTTCGCAGTTCGCACCCTATGACCCGCTCCCGGAGGTCCTTGACGGCGAGTCGCTCGCGGACGCAGCGAGCAGGTTTGTCGATGAGGTCGAGCTTCTCGACTACGCCGGCGCGCTCCAGAAGAAAGAGAACTATCTCGCGCTGCTGCGGCAGCTCGAATACGAAGAGAAATCAGGGTCGCTGGTGCAACTGGCGACCGCCGAAGCAATCCTTTTTGAGGAGTTCCGGGCACAGCGTGATGCGTGGCTGAACTGGCCGACCAGGGTGGGGCCGCTGTTGGCCGCCGAACTCGGCATCGAGGCCGACCGGCTGACGGAGGTCTTGACAGCGCATGTCCACAAGCAAATCGCCCAGCTCGGCCAGCCGGAGGCTAATTTCACCGAGCGCGAAGGCTGATCGGCTGCGCACGTCCGTGCGAAAGGCGTGGACGCCACCACCGCGCATCAGTGTGCCGGCATGGGCTGACACCTATCGAAAGTTGGCCAAGGAGGCCGGTAGCACATCGGGTAACTGGTCGACGTCGACGGTTGAGGTGGCGCGCGGTCCGATGCTGGCGGTGACGGAGCCCGGCGTGCACGTCATCACCACGATGGTGAGCACGCAGCTGCTGAAGACCGCACTCCTCGAAAACGTCTTCGGCTACTTCGCGCACCTTGATCCGTGCCCGATCCTCCTGTTGCAGCCTAAAGAGGCAGCAGCGGAGCAGTTCAGTAAGGAGCGAATCAGCCCGATGATTCGGGTCACGCCTGCGCTGCGGGACCTGGTGGGAACGAGCAAGACGCGCAACGCGGATGAGACGTTGCTGTTCAAGGCGTTCCCGGGCGGTTTCCTCGCGCTGGCCGGCGCGGGTAGCCCCGACAACCTTGCGCGGCGTCCTGTTCGGGTGATCCTGGCCGACGAGGTCGACAAATACCCCGTCACCCGTGAAGGGGAGCCGATCGCGCTGGCTGAAGAGCGTACGGCCACCTTCGGTGTGAATTGGCTGTCTATCCGTGCTTGTTCACCGACGGTCGAGGACGAGAGCCGGATCGAAGCCAGCTACAAGGAATCGGATCAGCGGCGCGCGTCGCTGTCGTGCCCGCATTGCGGACACCGGATGTTCCCCGACTTCTTCAAGCACGTCGACTGGGACAAGCGTCGTGATGACGCAGGCAACGTTGTCGAGCACTTCACGAAGACCGCTCGGATTGCTTGCGAATGCTGCGGCGAGGTGTGGTCAGAAGGTGATCGCCTTCGCGCGCTTGCGTCGGCGAGGTGGCACCAGACCAAGGCGTTTGACTGCTGCGGGTCGCGGCACGTACCGCTCGACGCATACGAACGGGCCTGGCGTGGGCCCGATGATGCCCGAGACGCGAATCCAGATGCCGCTGTACTGACTGTCTGGGATTGGTGGGAGAGCGACCGGCACGCCGTCTATCGCGCAAAGTGCCCGGATTGCGGCAAATGGGGCGTTGATAACGAACATGCCGGCTTTCAGGCCAGCAAGCTTTTCAGCCCGTGGCAGAAGGACAAACCGTCGGACATTGCCGCCAAATGGGTAGCAGCCCATGCCGACGAAGACAAGAAACAGACCTGGTGGAACACCCAGATGGGCATGCCATATCGCCCGAACTCCGGGAAGGCGCTACGCGTCGATGCGCTGCTCTCGAAGTGCGAAAACTGGGCCTCAGAGGTTCCGGATGGTGTTGCCGTTGTCACGGCCGGCATTGACACGCAGGGCGATCGTTTTGAGGTTGAAATCGTCGGCTGGGGTCGGAACGAAGAGAGCTGGTCGATTGCCTATGAGGTGATCGAAGGTGACATGGAGTCGCCAGAGGTCTGGGAGCGGCTGGACGCATTGCTCAAGCGCATTTGGTACCGCGCGGATGGCCGTGGGTTTGAGGTGATGGCGGCTTGCCATGACTCGGGCGGCAATCACACCCAGAAGGTGTACGAGTTCTCCAAGGCGCGCCTCGGCCGCCGTGTTTGGGCAATCAAAGGTGAGTCTGCTGTCAACGGCAAGCGGAACCCGATCTGGCCGATCAAGAAGCCAAGCCGGAAGACGAAGTCGGCATTCCGGCCAGTGATCATCGGCGTGAATACCGCCAAGGACACCATCCGTAACCGGCTGCATGCGGAAGCGCCTGGGCCTGGCTTCATGCATTTCCCGGCTGATCGCGACATCGGCTACTTCGAGCAACTCACCTCTGAGCGCTCGGTGGTGAAGGTCGCCAACGGCCAGAAATATCGGGTTTGGGAGCTTCCAGCCGGCCGTGCCAATGAGGCGTTGGACTGCCGTGTGTATGCCTATGCCGCCCTCTGTGGGTTGACGCATTTCGGGCTGCAGTTGAACAAACGGGCTGACCAGGTTGCGCCTGCGTCAGACGCAATGGCACCGGCGCCGGTCGTCAGATCTGACGTTCCGGTCGGAGTATCTGCGACGCAACCAGAAACCAGCGCCACGCAGACGCGGGGCAGAAGCAAGAAACTCATTAGCCGACTGGCATAGGACGAAATGGCGATCACTGACGGAATGAGCACGGCGGATATGCAAAGCCGCCTGGCCGCGCTCCAGGCCGCCTATTTCGATCTGGCGGCAGGCGCAAAGGTCGTCACGGCTTCCTACGCACAAGGCGATGGCACGAAGTCAGTCACGTATCGCCAGACTGACCTGTCGGATATTCGAAACGTCATCTATGAACTTCAGATGGCGCTCAACCCAGGTATGTGCAATCCGCGTCGCGCGCGAAGGATTCGCTTCTGATGTCACTCATCGTCGATTCGAACGGCAAGCCTTTTGGAGACTTGCCGAACGGCGGCCGTGCGCGCGCTGACGACGGTCTGAACGGCACAGTGCTGTCCGTCCCACCTTATGGCAACGCATTTCCGTATGAAGCGTCTAGCCTGCAGACGCCGGAAATGGGTGACTGGCAGCCGTGGATCCGCTCGCCTGATTCCGAGATCAATATGCACCGCGACCGTATGGTTGCGCGGCACCGCGATCTCGCACGGAATGACGGCTGGGCATCGGGCGGTATCACGCGCATTCTCGACAATACCGTCGGTGCGCATCTGCGGTTGTCGGCCAATCCGGATTACGTCGCTCTTTCACGGTACGCCAAGGGGTTTGATGCGACCTGGGCGGACGAATTTCGGCGTGCGGTTGAGGCTCTCTGGCGGGGCTTCGCCGAAGATCTCCGGCACTACAACGATGTGTCGCGTGAGCTGACGGTCTCCCAGCAGTTGCGGCTGGGTTTGCGGCACAAGCTTGTCGACGGCGAGAGCCTGTTTGTCAATTACTGGATGCCCGAGCGGATCGGCCGTGGTGCGGCGAAATATGCAACGGCGTTCTTGCTGGTGGACCCGGATCGCTTGTCGAATCCGTATCAGATGCTGGACACGAAGCACCTTCGTGGCGGCGTCGAGATCGACGACAACGGTGTGCCGGTCGCGTATCACATCCGCAAAGCCGAGCAGAACGACTGGTACAACGCCGTCGAGTCGATGGTTTGGGAGCGCATCGAGCGTGAGGATCCGGACGGCTGGCGGCGTGTCATCCACGACTTTGAGCGGGATCGAGCAGGTCAGCACCGCGGCATCGGCGTTTTCACCCCGATTCTGCGATGCGCGAAGATGCTCGCGCGCTATTACGGCGTCGAGCTGCAGGCTGCGACCGTCGCCACCATCTTCGGCACATATGTAACGAGCCCATATGACCCGAAGATGGTTGAGGCGGCCCTCGACAACGAAGACGAGGAGCTGAGCTACTACCAGGAGATGCGAGCGGACTGGGCGCGTGAGCGGCCCGCGATGCTGAATAACGTCCGCGTGCCGACGTTGGCGCCAGGCGAAGAGATCAAGCAGGTCGCGGCAGCTCATCCACACACGGGGTTCAGTGATTTTGCGCAAGAGATGCTGCGCTCAGTTGCCGCTGCCCTGGGCGTTTCCGCCGAACAGATCACCCAGGACTGGTCGCGAACAAACTATTCCAGCGCGCGGGCCGCGTTGCTCGAATCCTGGAAGACGTTGTCACGCCGGAACACTGAGTTCAAGGTTGGAACCGCGACACCGCTATTCGCCACCTGGTTGCAGGAGGTGATGGAGCGAGGCGATCTCGACGATGTGTTGCCTCGGAATGCACCTGACTTTATCGAGGCGACGACGGAATACGCGCGATGCGACTGGTTAGGAGTAGCGCGCGGCTGGGTTGATCCTGTCAAAGAGAAGCAGGGTGCAATTCTCGGTCTGGACGCTGGTCTTTCCACGCTCAAACGCGAATGTGCGGAACAGGGCCTCGACTGGGAAGAAGTGTTGCACCAACGCTCGATCGAAGTGGCCGAGTTCAAACGTCTGGGATTGCCGCCTCCGAAATGGTTCGGCGATAGTGCGGCCGAAGCGTCCGGGCCGGAAGAGGAACCTCACCCGCAATGAAGACCTACCCATTTTCGGCAGCGCGAGTTTTCGATACGCCGCTCGCGATCCATCCAATCAAAGGGCAGATCATCGCCAAAGCGTTGGCCGGTCGCTTTGGCATTGGCGAAGTGCGGCTTATGGGCGAAGAGCCGGCATATCACATGGCGGCTTCGGGGTTTGGTGACGTGGGCCTAGAGGCTGACATCGACACTCCGTATGACCTGGTCGACGGGGTCGCTGTGATCGATGTGTCTGGGACCCTGGTTCAGAAGAGCAGCTATCTGCGTCCGTACTCGGGGATGCTTGGCTACAACGCAATCCGCCACAACTTCCTCGCTGCGTTGGACGACAAGGCCGTTCGTGCCATTGCGTTGTCGATCGACTCGCCGGGCGGTGAGGTGGCGGGCTGTTTTGACGTTGCAGATTTGATTTATGAGTCCCGGAGCGTCAAGCCGACCCTAGCAATTTTGAACGAGAGTGCATACAGCGCCGCCTACGCGCTTGCCAGCGCATGCGAGCAGATCACGGTCCCTCGAACAGGCGGAACCGGCTCCGTTGGCGTTATTTGCATGCACCTGGATCAAAGCAGGGCTATCGACAAGGCCGGGTTTGCAGTCACGATCATCAAGTATGGCGACCGCAAGGCAGACGGTAACCAGTTCATGCCGCTCTCAAAGGAGGCTCTGGAGCGTTTCCAAGCCGACGTTGACGAGATGGGCGAGCTGTTTGTTGCCACTGTCGCGCGCAATCGCGGGCTGTCAGTGTCTGTTGTCCGAAACACCCAAGCTACAACGTTCCTTGGCGCCGCCGGCGTCGAGATCGGCTTCGCCGACGCCGTAATGGCGCCTGACGAGGCTTTCCAATCCCTGCTCAACGAGCTGGGCTGACATACCCAACCCCACGAGGTTATCAATATGAGTATTCGCTCCCTTGCGGCGCGCGGGCTCTCGTTCGCCCATCTCGCCGGATTGTCCGCAAAGGCCTCCAAGGCCGAGGATGAAGACGACAAGAAGGATCTCCGCTCTGAGGAAGAGGACGACAAGGACAAGGGCACCAAGGCCGAATCCGAGTCCGATGAGAAGGAAAAGGACGACAAGGACGCCAAAGCCGAGGACGACAACAAGAAGGACGAGGCCGAGGAAGAGGACGAAAAGAAGGATGCGAAGGCGGAAGACGACGAAGACAGCGACCCGGATGCCGAAGACGATGACGGCGAAATGCGCGGTCGCAGTGCGGTCGCCCGAGCACGTCGCCGTGAACAAGCCCGCTGCGCTGCCATCTTCGCGTCGAAAGCTGCGGCACGAAATCCTGTGCTCGCCGCCAACTTGGCCTTCAAGACGCGCATGACGCGCGCCGAAGCGATCGCCACGTTGGAGGCGACGCCGGCTCCGGCGGGGCATTCGGATCGCTCCGCGCGCAATCCCGTCATCGGGACCAATGCTGTGAAGCCTTCGCACCAGCAGGCGCTGGCCGCACGCTGGGACAAAAACCTGCAGGCCGTCAACCCGGCCGGCCGCCGCTAACCGTTTCCGCCTTAAAGGATCTGAACCATGGGCAATCCCACTTATACGCCGTTCCAGGAGACGTTCCACAACGGTGGTTTTCTCGTCTCCCAAGCCAACGGCCATCAATCCATCGATCAAGGCACGCTTACCGGGGGCGTCAAGGTGCTCGCCGGAACAGTGCTCGGTACGGTCACTTCCGCGCTGACCGCAGGCGCAGTGGCTCTTGGCGCCAACACCGGCAACGGCACCTTCGGCACGATCACGCCGCAGGCTGCACCCGCCACGATGATCGGTGTCTACAACATCCTATTCACGGCTGCGACTGCCTTCACGGTGACGGCGCCGGACGGACAGACTGCAACCGGCACCACCGGCGTCGCATTCAGTGCGCTGGGGATCGGTTTCACTATCACTGCAGGCGGCACGGCGTTCGTGGCCGGCGACACCTTTACCGTGACCGCCGCCGCAACCCCGGGCAACCCGACCGTCACGTCGGCTGCTGGTGGCACGAACACGGGCAACGGTACTCTGGGATCGCTGACCGCGGCCGGCTATGCCGCCAAGGTGGGCGTCTACGCCGTCGAATTCGATGATGCGACGCACTTCATCGTTTCTGATCCGACCGGCGCAGAAGTCGGTCACGGCACCACCGGCGTCGCATTCAAGGCGGGCGGCCTGTCCTTCACCATCACTGCCGGCGGCACCGCCTTTGTTCCGGGCGACAGCTTCTCGATCACGGTGGCGGCCGGCTCGGGCAAATACAAGCCCTTTGATCCGGCCAACGTGGACGGGTCCCAGATCCCGAGCGGCATCCTCTTCGCAACGAAAGACGTCACCACCGTCGACAAGCCTTGTGCGGTGGTCGTCCGACAGTGCGAGGTGAACGCTTCGGAACTGGTTTGGCCGACAGGCATGAGCGCAGCCGCAATCACTGCCGCTCTTGCGCAACTGAAGTCGCTTGGCATCCAGCCGCGGTAACGCGGAAACCGCCTGATCCACAAGCCGCCCTCGGGCGGCTTTTTCTTTTCCGCAATCCCAGAGGCCGCCAGCAAGGCGGCTTTTCTTTTTCCAAAAGGAACAAGCCATGGCTGGCGAAATCATCGACATCTTTAACAGCGACGCATTCAGCGCGCTGACCCTGACGCAGGGCGTGCAGCGCAACCCGTACCAACCGGGCGCGCTGGGTCGTCTGAACATCTTCGACCCGAATCCGATTCGCACCACCGCTGTGTCGGTCGAAGAGCGTACCGGTACGCTGAAGCTCATCGGCTTCAGCGAGCGTGGTACGGAGGGCACGCAACGCACGACGGAAAAGCGCAAGATGCGCTACTTCGATGTGCCGCGGCTGATGCACGACGACACGATCTACACGTACGAGATTCAGAACATCCGTGAGTTTCCTGAAGGCGCTACTGGCCAAATCGTTACGGTACCGATGCAGCTGGAGCGCGAAGTAGCGCGCCGGCTGGCTGGACCGACGGGCCTCCTGGCGAGCGTCGAGTACACCAAAGAGTATTTGCGCCTCGCCGCAGTGCAGGGTCTGGTGCTCGACCCAAAAGACGGATCGGTGCTCTACAACTGGTTCGACGAGTTCCAAATCACCCAAGCCACCGAGGTCGGTTTCAATCTGGCCGCTGGAACGGCGAACAGCCTGCGCCCGATCATCAACAACATCAAGCGGACGATGGCGCGTAAGGCGCAAGGGGCCTTCACCCAGACGACCCGCATCATGGCGCTGTGTGGAGACGCCTTCTACGACCAGTTCTCCAATCATCCAGACGTGATCCGTACCTTCCTGAACTGGGAAGGCGCTCGGGACATCCGTGATGACGCATTCGGCGATGCGTTTGCATCGTTTGAGTTCGATGGCGTCACGTGGGTGAACTACCGCGGCTCGGACGACAACTCGACCATCAAGATTCCGGATGACAAGGTCAAGTTCTTCCCGGTCAACGCGCCTGGCATCTTCCAAGAGGTCATGGCGCCGGGCGAATCGGCCGAGTTCATCAACCAACCGGGCGCCCCCGTCTACGTTCTCCCGATCGTGGATCGCGACCGCCGCATGTGGTGGAAGATGGAAGCGTACGCATACCCGCTGTACCTGTGCACGCGTCCGGAAGTTCTGCTCTCGGGCCGCTCGGAGGCCTGATGCCGATCAGCTGGGACAAGGTGGTGCTAGGCCCGCTGATGGGCGTATTCGGCGAGACGGTGACATACATGCCGGCCGCCGGGGGCGTTTATGCAATCTCCGCCGTGTTTGACGACGCATACCTCAAGGAAGTGATGTTCGAGGATGCGTCGCAGGGCGTGACGGAGATCAGTGCGGTGCTTGGCGTCCAGTTGTCCCAGTTCTCGGCGCTGCCGGTTCAGAACGACAAGCTTTCCGTAGCTAGCGTCAATACGACTTTCGTCGTGCGCGAGGTTCGCTCGGATAGCCACGGCGGCGCAAAACTGATGCTGTCGAAGGTGAGCAGCCCATGACAACGTCTGCCGACATCCGGGCGCTCTTTGTGATGGCCCTCAAAGGGGCAACCGATGCGGGACAGTCGGTATTTTCTCCGTTCGATTGGCCGACCTCGTCTGGGGCGTATCCGCTGATTCTCGTGCATGCGAGAAAGGAGCGAAAGGTGTCACTCGGTCCTAACACGCCCGAGTTCGATGTCTATACCACCGTCGAGATTGTCGCTCGGACCAAATCTGCGGCGCAGGTTGGCGATGCTGGATCCGCAGTCGCGCTGAGTGCCGCTGAAGCTCTCAAGCTGCAGATAGAAACGGCTCTCATCAATAACCCGCTGATTTGGGCTGATCCGGCGGGTGGGCAGCGGATCGAGCAGTTCACTTCCTTGGATTCGGAGATCAACACGAACTCCGAAGGTGAAATGCCGATGGCCGAACTGGCCATGTCCATCGAAGTGAAGTTCTACCAGGGGCCGGAGCTGTTCTTTCAGATCCCCACCAATCCGCTGCAAACATTGGCCATTAACGCCGACATGGCCCAGCCCTTCGACGCGAATGGCACGTATTCGAATCCGCCGTTCCCGTCTGCAGTCAATCCCGCACCTCGCACCTCGGGGCCTGATGGCCGCAATGAGGGCGCTTTGAATATCACTCTGCCCCAGTAGGAGCACCACTCATGAAGGTCTTCCCGAGTCCCGGGCTCTCCGTGCGAGACCCGGCAACGATGAATTTGCTCGATGAAAACGGGCTCGAAGTCGCTGACGGCGATCTCTATTGGGATCGCCTGCTGCGTGACAAGGACGTAACGCTGACGCCTCCGGCGAAGGCCAAGCCCACAACCGGGGGTGACAAGCAATGACGATTCCGTTCAAGCAGATCCCGCAGAACCTCCGTGTGCCGCTGTTCTACGCGGAGGTCGACAACAGCCAAGCGAACACCGCAACGGCCAATCAGCGTGCGTTGATCATCGGCCAGATCACCTCGGCCGGCACGGCAACCCCGAACGTGCCGATCATCTCGCAAGGCGTCGCCGATGCAAAAACGCAAGGCGGCCAGGGGTCGATGCTCGCGCAGATGACCTATACGTACCGCCAGAACGACACCTTCGGCGAGGTTTGGTATCTGCCTTTGGCAGATGACCCCGCTGCCACCGCAGCTACCGGCTCCATTGCGTTCACGTCGGCCCCGACTGCTAGCGGCGCGCTCTCGCTGTACATCGGCGGCATGCTGGTCACGACTGCTGTCACGGCGAGCATGACGACCGCTCAGGTTGCGACGGCGGTTGCAGCGGCGATCAATGCCATCAACGACCTGGCGGTCACCGCTACGGCGAGCACCACGACCGTGACCATCACGGCCAAGAACAAGGGTTTGGCCGGCAACGACATCGACATTCGCGCTAACTACCGCGGCGTCGCAGGCGGTGAATCGACGCCGGCAGGCCTCGCATTCACCATCACCGCCATGGCAAGCGGGGCAACCAATCCCAGTCTGACCACGGGATTGGCGAACCTGCAAAGCATGCCGTTCGACTTCATCGTCTGCCCCTACACGGACACGACATCGTTGAATGCGTTGCAGTCGTTCCTGAACGATGCCACCGGGCGTTGGTCCTGGAGCGTTCAAGTCTACGGGCACTGCTTCTTCGCCTACCGTGGCACCTCTGCCGCACTGACGACGTTCGGCTTGGCGCGCAACAACCAGCATGAATCGTGCATGGGCTTCTACGATTCGCCTACGCCGGTTTGGAAGTGGGCTGCGGCCTTCGCAGCTGCTTCGGCGGTCAGCCTGCGCGCTGACCCGGGTGTGCCGTTGCAAACCGTAGCGCTGGCGGATGTGTTGGCTCCGCCGCTTGCATCGCAGTTCTCGCTATCGCAGCGCAATACCAACCTGTACGACGGGATTTCGACGTTCACGGTCGGTACCGACGGGACGGTGCGTATCGAGAATGCGATCACAACCTACCAACTGAACGCTTTCGGTCAGCCGGACAACTCCTATCTCGAAATCGAGACGATGTTCCTTTTGGCCTTCGTTTTGCGCGCGATGGCCACGCTCGTCACATCGAAGTATGCGCGAGTGAAGCTGGCGGCGGACGGCACCCGGTTCGCTCCGGGATCGAACATCGTTACTCCGAGCATGATTCGCGCCGATCTGATCGCCCAGTACCAAACGCTTGAGTACAACGGCTACGTCCAGAACAGCCAAGCATTCGCGCAGTCGCTAATCGTCCAGCAGAACGCCAGCAACCCAAATCGGGTGGACGTCCTTTGGCCTGGAACGCTGATCGACCAGCTTCGCATCTTCGCGCTGTTGGCCCAGTTCCGCCTCAGCTAATCGAATAGGCCGCCCTCGCGCGGCCACTCTATCTGGAGGGCCAGATGGCCGATACCACCAACCGCTTGGCCGGGATTGCATTCATCTCGGTCGACGGGCAGAGCTACATGCTACAAGCCGACCTCACGTATCGCGTTTCGAAGATCGAGCGCGAATCGCTGATCGGGCAGGACACCGTCCATGGCTACAGCGAGAAGCCGTCGACCGGGATGATCTCCGCAACGCTGCGCGACGCCAAGAACCTGAGCGTTGCCTCTATCAACGCGATGACGAACTCGACCGTCGTGCTGCAGTTGGCAAACGGCAAGACGATCATCGGCCGGAACATGTGGACGGTCGATGTCCAGGAAGTTAAGACCGCAGAGGCCACGCTCGAAGTGAAGTGGGAAGGCCCGAGCGTCACGGAGGCATGACATGTCGCAGCCCGAAGAAAAAATTCTGAAGCTCCGCAAGCCGGTCACGATCGGCAGCGGCGAGGCGGCTGTGACGTACGACTCGCTCAACCTTCGCGAGCCGACTGCTGGCGAACTCGACAAGGCCATGGCGGCATCCAGCAACATCGGCATCGGGATCATGTTGATCCACCTGGTGGCAGGGGTGCCGAAGATTGCCGTTGAGAAGCTGTGTCAACGCGACTTTACGGAGGCCAACGAGTACCTCGGGGGTTTTACCGACGATGGCCCGACGGCTGCGGAAGCGTAGTTGCTGACGTCACGCATTTTTTCCGCTGGGGGCCAGAGGATGCGTGGCGACTGAGCCTGTCCCGCCTGGAATGGTGGATGGAGCAGGCGATGCGAATCAAAAAACTGATGGAGCAGTGAATGGCGGCTGGTTCGACGTTTCAGGTCACGATCTCTGCGGTCGACAAGGCCACGGCCTCGATCCGAAAGATCAAGGCCTCGATCGCGAACGTCACGAAGCCGGCAACTGATCTCAAGGCATCGTTTTCTGCCTTGAGCAAGGAGGCCGGCCTCGACCGCGTCGCCAAGGGCATCAAGTCGATTGGGGGAGCCGCTCAGGATGCGGCCCGCCAGGTTGCATCGGTGCTCACCCCGCTCGCAGCGATAGCCGGCATCGGCTCCGTCGCAGGGATTGCGCTGCTCGCCAATGAGTGGGGCAAGATGGGGATGGAGGTGGAGCGGACTTCTAGCGTCCTCGGCATCTCTAAGGATCAACTGCAGGCGTATCGCGGTGCGGCAAAACTTGCTGGGCTCTCCGCCGAAGACATGACGGGAAGCCTGAAGACTTTGGGGCGCACCATACAAGACGCTACGTATGGACGGAACCAAGATGCCTTGGTGATGATGCAGAAGTTCGGCATCCGGCTCCATAAAACGAAGGATGGCGCTGTCGACGCGACCCGTGCACTTCACGATGTGGCGAACGCCATCGTCGCGCAGAAAGGGAATGTCCAGGCCCAGGCACTGATTGCAGGCACCTTCGGCGTGGAATCTTTGCTTCCTCTCCTCCAGCGAGGCGGTCAGGGAATTGACGACTTCGTGCGCAAGGCGCGCTCGATGGGTCTTGTATTCGACGACAAGGAAATCGCCAAGGGAAAGCGGTTCAACGAGAACATGCTGCGCCTTGAAGCATCGGCAACGAAGCTGAAGTACTCATTTGGTGAGGCCCTCGCGCCTGCTGTCGAGACGGTTTTGAACGTCATCGGGCGACTTGTCGATAAGTATGGCGACATGGTTGCAACGAAGGTCGCAGAGTACGCCGAGAAGTTCGCGAAGTGGATCGAGAAGGTTGATTGGGAGAAAACCACCAATCAAATCGGAAAGTTCGTCGATGCCATCGGCGGCGTGAAGGGTATCGCCATTGCAATCGCTGCGATCTCGTTCGCCGGCCCCATCGCCAGCGTGCTGGGCTTGATTGCCAATCTGACGCTGCTGACCTCTACGACGGTGCCTGCAGCCGTGACGGCATTGGCCCGACTAGCTGGTGGCCCCGTTATGGCGGCTGTGTTGGCGTTGCTGCACTCAAAGGACCTGAATACCGGGGAAGCCGAATACTTGGAGGATCACCAGGCGACCGCAGGGGAGCCATGGAAGGGTGATCCGATTGGGGATCGGCGTCGTGCCGGAGCGGCGAATGATCCTCAAACGGCGGGCGTTGTTGCCAAGCTGCAGGCTATGGGCTGGTCCAAGGAGGCAGCCGCGGGTTTGGCGGCTAATTTCTGGAAGGAAAGCCTCTTCAATCCTAAGGCTGTCGGCGACAACGGGCATGCCTACGGCATCGGCCAGTGGCATGAAGACCGGCAATACGAGTTCAAGAAGCTGACGGGTGCGGACATTCGCGGGTCGACGCTAGAACAGCAACTGCAATTTGCCGACTACGAGCTTCGCCAAGGCAAAGAACAGGCGGCCGGTCGCGCGCTACAAGGGGCCAAGACTTCCCAGGAAGCGGGGGCCATCGTTTCGCGCCTGTATGAGCGGCCCGCTGATGCCGCCGGTGAAGCTGCGCAGCGCGGTCAAATGGCAGCCGCCATCGAGCAGAAGCTCCAAATTGACGTGCAAGTGCACAACGCCCCTCCGGGTACTCGGGCGACGGCCAGCGTGCGGGGCAATGGCGCGTCGGGTGCGCGCGTCAGTACCTCGAACGTTACGGGACCCCAAGCATGAGTTTTTCCGCGCAAGTAGGAAATGCCGTCGGAAGCATCGCGGGCGTTGCAAAGACCGTCAGCGAACTGACGAGTATTTTCAGCGGGAGCGGATATTGGAGCCAGCTCCGCCCCGCCAGCTACAACGGTATCCCCTTTGCGGTGCTATCTGAAACCGGGCGATTTGGACGGCGCTCTGTCGTCCATGAGTACCCGAACAAGGAAACGATGCCCTGGATTGAGGATCTGGGGCTGCAAACCAACGTCTTTCGCATTGCTGGCTTCCTCGTCGAGAACAGCCTTGTTTATGGTGGAGGGCCAGTCCTTGACCAGCGTGATCGGCTTCTGAAGGCGATTCAAGGTGGTGCGACTGGCAGTACCAAGGCGCCAGGCCTTGGCACGCTCGTGCATCCGACGTTTGGTACGCTCAAAGCGAACTGCATGGAGGTGGAGTTTGGAACTTCCTGGGATCGTGGGCGCGTTGTCGAAGTCCGGTTCGTTTTCGTCCGTGGAGGTGATCGTCTCTATCCGGAATCTAAAAAGCCCACGGCGAGTGCGGTTGAGAGCGCTGCCTCGGATCTGAACGCATCGACGCTGATGAGCTTCGCCAAGCGTATCGCTAGCGTTGTATCGGCTGGGGCTCAGGTTATTCAGTCGGCTGTGTCTACTGTCGTAGGCTGGTATCAGTCCGTCACCACATTGATCCACGACGTAAGGCGATTCTGGAACTCTGTCTCTACGTTGGCCGGGAATTTCGGGCGCCTATTCGGCGGCGGAAATGAGGGGTATGCAGGCTCCAACCCGAAGGCTGCGAGCACAGCGACAGTGGCGAGCCTGATCTCGGCTGATACGCTCAATCGGGCAGCCGTTGCAACTGCTGGCAGCGCGCTCTCCGCGGCGGCGTCAAATGTGGGTGCCGATCAGGCGACATTCGCAGCATCGGCGCAGAGTGTTGTCTCCGCCCTTGCAGCCTCGGCATCGTCGCCGGCAGATGCAATTCGCCTTCTCTCGTCGCTTCTCAGCTATGTTCCGGCGCCAGTTGTGGGCGCATCGCAGATTGCTGTTGCGCAGACGACCATGCAGGCGGCCTGCGCTGACCTGCTTCGGCGCTCCACGGTGTCGCAAATTGCGGTATCGGCAACCGGGTATCAGCCGGTGTCGGCCGATGATGCATCCAACGTTCGGGACAGCATTGCCGCGCTTCTCGACAACGAGATCACGATTGCCGCAAATCAGGGTGAGGATGGCGTCTACATGTCGCTGAGGAGCCTGCGGCAGGCCGTGGTTGCAGACCTGGATGCGCGCGGGTCAGGGTTGGCGTCGGTGCAGGTGTTCAATTTTTCCAGCACGTTGCCGGCGCTCGCTTTAGCAAACCGCATCTACAGAGATGCGACGCGAAGCGACGAGCTGGTATCGCAGGCCAATCCTATCCACCCGGCATTTATGCCAGTGAAGTTCTCTGCGCTCTCAAACTAAGCGATGCAGGACGACGGAATCTATCTATCGGTCGGCGGCAACATGCTGTCGGGCTGGACGAGCTTGCGGTGTACGCGTGGCATTGAGCGATTCCCGAGCGACTTCGAAATCGGGATGACGGAGTTGTTCCCCGGGCAGGCCAATGATTTTGTTGTGCAGGAGGGCGACGAGTGCATCCTGTCGCTCGGCGCTGATCCGGTCATCACGGGCTATGTGGACCGAGTTGTGCCGTCGATCAGCGCCAACATGCACGAGATTCGTGTAACCGGCCGCGGCAAGTGCCAGGATCTGCTCGATTGCGCTGCCGAGTGGCCAAACGGACAGATCAGCAGTTGCACGGCGCTCGACATAGCAACCAAGCTTGCTGTGCCGTACGGCATTACCGTCAATTCGGATGTGACTGGGCTGCCCATCATCCCGCAGCAGAACATCATGCTGGGAGAAACCGCATACGAGATCATCGAGCGGTCGGCCCGGTTTAGTGCGCTGCTGGTGTATGAGAACGCAGACGGGACGCTGGAACTCACCCGTGCGGGCACCGAGGCCATGGCCAGCGGTGTTCAAGAGGGCGTCAACATGGAAAGCGCGGCAGTCGAGCGCTCCATGGATCAACGCTTTTCCGAGATCATCTGCGTCATGGTCGGCACAAACAACCTGCTCGACCTCAACGCTGTCAATGCACCGGCATTTACGGCCAAAGACCCAAACGTTCCCCGACACCGCCGACGCATCATCATTGCTGAAGCTGGGGAGCTTGGGTGGAGCATCGGAAAACAGCGTGCGATATGGGAGGTGGCTCGCCGTAGCGGTCGGTCGGAGGTGGTCCATCTGACCGTCGACAACTGGCGAGACGTTGCAGGGAACGTGTGGCAGCCTAACCGTCTCATTGACGTCTTGATTCCGTCCTTGAAGGTGTCAGGCGACCAGGCCGGGACTGTGCCGGTGCGTTACCTGATTTCCGAGGTGACGTATCACCTTGGGCTCGATGGCACGCATGCAGAACTCACCTTGATGGCGCCGGAGGCGTTTTTGCCGCAGCCAGTGCTTATCCAGCCGCAGTTTGGCGACGTCATCGGAACTGTCCCTCAGCAATGACCGATCAGCATGGAATTCTTGAGCGCGTCGCTCGGCGCGTTCTGCTTTCGCTCGCCCGTGCGTTGGTGACAACCGTCAACGATTCCGGCGGCGTGCAGATGATGCAGGTGAAGCTGAATCCCCTGGAGACACGGGATAACACGCCACGTGTTGCGGAATTTGGCCTGACGTCCAATCCGCCTACCGGGTCTGACGCCTTTGTCGTATTCCTGGGAGGGGACCGCTCGAATGGGGTGGTGCTTGGGACGGTTCATCAACCCTCAAGGCCGACGGGGCTGGCGCCTGGCGAAACGATGCTTTACAGCCAAGACGGCAAGTACGTCTACATGACGGCATCAGGCGGCATCGTGGTCGAGGCGAAGGGGCAGCCAGTAACTGTCAATGACGCCTCAAATGTCACTGTCAACTGCTCTGGCCTCTTCAAGATCGTAGCGCCTGGGGGCATTGAGTTTGATACGCCGATGGTGAAATCCAGCGGCGATATGCAGGACAACTTCGGGACGAACGCGCACACGATGGCGCAGATGCGAAGCATCTACAACACGCACACCCACCCGATCCAGAACATCCAGACGGGCGGTAGCACGATCAACTCTAATGCACCGAACCAGACGGAATGACCGATACGACGACCACCTGGGATACCGCCAACAGCCGCGGTGACTGGAGCATGACGGGCGCGTTGCTGACGACCGGCAACGATATTGAGACTGCGTTGCTGATCTCGCTGTTCACCGATCGCCAGGCAGAGCCGGAGGACGTGATTCCAGACGGGACCAACGATCCGCGTGGATGGTGGGGTGACGAGTTCAGCACGGTCAAGCTGGGCTCGCGCCTATGGTTGCTGAACAGATCAAAGCAGACTCAAGAAACGCTGCAACGCGCCTATGACTACATCGTCGAGGCGCTGCAATGGATGATCGATGACGGTGTGGTGGCGAAGTTCGACGTCTATGTCGAGTGGACGTCCGCGGGCCAGCTAGGCGCACAGGTCGTCGCGTACAAACAGGATGGTTCCACGGTTGCGAAAGCTTACTCGTGGGCATGGAACGGGATTAACTGATGCCATTTGCTCGGCCTTTACTGACCGATCTGCAGACGCAAGTCGCCTCTGACATCGCGTCCAGCGTTCCCGGTTCGGATCCGCTGCTGCGCGTCGCCAACCTTCGCATCACGGGGAACGTTCAGGCTGGTCTCGCGCACCTCCACTATGGCTATCTGGACTGGATCGCAAAGCAGGCGGTGCCGTGGACGGCCACGGATGAATACCTGGAAGCATGGGGCGCGCTGAAGAGCGTATATCGCAAGCAGGCCACTTCGGCTACCGGGAATGTCACCTTTTCGGGTGCCTCCGGAACGATCCCAGCAGGCACCACGGTGGTTCGTGGTGATGGTGTGACGTACACCACCAACGCCAGCGCAACTGTGTCAGGCAGTTCTGTGACGGTGGCGGTCACTGCCGTCACGGCCGGCTCAGCCGGAAACTGCGTGAGCGGTACGGCCATGTCGCTGGGCGTCGCCATCACCGGTATCCAGTCAGGCGGAACCGCAACGGGAGCAATCAGCGGCGGCGCGGATGTGGAAACCAACGCCGCATTCAGTGCGCGGGTCATCTCCGCATTTCAGACAGCCCCACAAGGCGGGGCGAAGGGCGACTACCCGACTTGGGCGCTCGCTGTCGCTGGTGTGACGCGGGTGTGGGTTGCCCCGAATGGGTTCGGCACCGGGACCGTGGTCGTCTACTTCATGATGGACAACGCGGAAGCGGCTTTCAATGGATTCCCGCAGGGTTCGAACGGTGTCTCGCAATACGACCAAGGTCCGGGAGGCGTACCGCGTGGTGTTGTGGCGACAGGCGATCAACTCATGCTTGCCAATGCGCTCATCTCGCTACAGCCCGTCACCGCGCTTGTCTACGCGTGCGCACCGATCGCGAACATGGTCAACTTTACGATTTCCGGTTTGACGTCTTCGACCACGGCTACGCGTGCAGCCATCGCGGCGGCAATTTCAGGGGTATTTCTCTCGAATGGTTCGCCAGGTGGGACGATCAATCTTTCCGCCATTGAGTCGGCCATTGCTGCTATCCCGAACACCTCTGGGTTTGTCATCACTTCACCGGTGGGCAACATCACGAATGCAACGGGGAATATCCCTGTGCTCGGCTCTGTGACTTACGTTTGAGGTGAGGGATGCTAGCGCCAAATCTCACCTCTGACGATTATCTCCGAGCCTTCCAAGCGCTGATGCCGCGTGGTCGCGTCTGGCCTCGCGATCAAGATGCGGTCCAGACTCAGGTGTTCTCGGGGTTGACCCAGGTCTACGGACGACAGACCGCGCGTTCCAATTACCTGCTGGTTGATTCGTTCCCTGGTACGACGTACGAATTGCTCCCCGAGTGGGAGTCCACTCTCGGCCTGCCGGACCCGTGTGCCGGTGAATCCCCAACTGTGCAGCAAAGGCGCGCGCAGGTTGTTGCTCGCCTCGCAAACTCAGGTGGCCAGTCTGCGGCCTACTACATCGGGTTTGCGGCCAAGCTGGGCTATGGAATCACGATCACCAACTTTGCTCCTTTCCGTTGTGGGCAGAGCACGGCGGGCCAGCAACTCGGCACTGCCGACTGGTTCTTCACCTGGTCGGTCAATGCGCCGCTCAACACAGTGGTTCGCTTTGCTGCGGGCCAATCTGCTGCCGGCGAGCCTCTGGCCAGCTGGAATAACACCGTCCTCCAGTGTGAGTTAAGTGCCATTGCGCCGGCTCACACAGTCCTCCAGTTCCGATACTCGTAAGGAAATCCATGTATCAGATAGATAACTCGACGGCAGCGACTACGCAGCCGGCGTCGACGGCTGCCGGTACAGCAGGCTTTTTCACGGATGGAAACCCGGCAACGAGCACGCCAGCCACTATTGTTCCGGCTGAATGGCTCAACTCAGTGATGATGGAGTTGGCGAATGTTGTTACCGGAGCGGGTTTAACACTTGCCAAGAACCAATTCAACCAGGTTCTTTCAGCGATTAAGCGTCTCGGGCAGGTTACTGTCGTCTTGGCCGACACTGGGGCTGCGAACGCATATACCGCGATCAACGCGATCCCCTTGGTATCCGGAACATGGGTCGATGGCGTGGTCCAGCAGGTCAAGATTGCTCATGCGAATACGGGTCCGTCAACTTATGCACCCGACGGTCTTCCAGCCATTCCTATCTATGGGCTGGGCCTCCAACCATTGCAAGGAACCGAGCTGGCCGTTGGTGGGACTGCAGTTCTGGTGCGCACCACAATCTCGAGCGTGAATAGCGGTAACCCTATCTGCGTGTTGTTCGAGTGCGCTGGTGGTCCCAGCCAAGTAGCGCCGGCTACGCAAAGTAGGCATGCGGTTCAGATGGGGCAGATCCAGACACAAGCAGGAACGGCCTTCACGACTGGCGGCACTGCGCCGGCCTTCACGTTGACGCCGTCACCGGCCATTACGTCATACGTCGCCGGCCAGCGTTTTCGCGTCAACTTCAACGCTGTCGGCACAACGGGCGCAAACACGCTGAACATCAACGGCCTGGGCGCGGTCGGCTTGGCTCAGTACGGGCCCGATGGAGCAATCAACCCAGCCGTGATCCCGGGCAATCTTCTGACCGACGTTGAGTACAACGGGTCATTGATGATTGTCTTGGACCCCGTTTCGTCGGGGTATGTTGGGCTTCTGCCCGTGTCAGCGTCCGTAGCATCCAATGCGCTGACCTGCACGCTCTCGCCTACAGCTTTGGCATTCCGTTCTGGGACGCTGAGCAGCGGCGCAGTAACGCCGCTATCGACCGGAAGTCTTTCCATCACGGTGCCGTCGGGCGCGACGCTGGGCACAGTAAGCGGCACGCAGGCCATGCTGGCGTTGCTGGTGGCCTATAACGGCGGCACGCCCGTCCTGTGCATTGCGAACGTTGCCGGCGGCTTGGATCTTTCCGAAGCGAACCTGATCAGTCCCACGACGATCAGCGGCAGCTCTAACTCGGCGAGCACGATCTACTCGGCATCGGCAGTGTCGGCGAACTCTCCGTATCGAGTGGTCGGCTACATCAACATCACGGAGGCGACGGCAGGGACGTGGGCCACTGCGCCTACGCTCGTGCAGGGGCAGGGCGGCGAAGCGTTCGCTGCGATGCAGTCGATCGGCTTTGGTCAGACCGAGCAGGATGTAACGGTAAGCCGCGCTATCGGCACGACCTATTACAACACCACGTCGCGCCCTATCTTGGTGAACGTTGCTCTTACGTCAACAGCCACCAACCAATCAGCCATTATCAACGTGAACGGTGTCGCATTTGTTGGCTCCAGCATGCCGAACTCTGGGCTTTCTCTCGCCGTCTCCGCCATCGTGCGACCGGGAGTGTCCTATGTTGTGCCAGCGGGTAGCTACACACTCGCAACGTGGAAGGAGATTCGCTAATGTACGCAGACCAGTTCTATCAGGATGCAGCCGGTGGTCTGCACTTTCTTTCAGCGTTGGATCATGCCAATGCCGTAAGCTCTGGAATGCTTTTGCCGGATCCCACTTGGGTGGCTATTACAGCCGATCAGGCCGCCGCAGTTCAGGACCCACCGCTTACCTTAGCCCAAGCACAGGCTAAGCAGATTGAAATGCTTGAGTCGGCATATGCGTGCGCAATATTTCAGCCGGTCACATTCACTACGGCGGCCGGTGTGAAAAAGACGTTCCAGGCAGACGCGGACAGCCAAATTGTTCTGCTCAAGGCGCAGCAAGGTTTTGCGATCGCAGGAGCGGTGCCACAGGGCTTCTACTGGCTCGCTGCCGACAATACGCAGGTTCCTTTCGCGCTCGCCGATCTGAAGGGGCTCTACTCAGCAATGCTGGCCCAGGGCTGGGCCGCGTTCCAGCATCTGCAGGTGCAGAAAGCAGCCGTGCGCGCTGCAACGACTACCTCTGGCGTGATCGCTGTGACTTGGTAGATCAAGAAAGCGACACCACAAAAATGCTGAGGATTGCCAGATATTGCATGGATTCAGGCCTTAGCTTGGTCAACTGCATCTGCGTGACGGCCGGGTGCAGTTGAGAGAATCAAATCTCGCACCCAGTTTGACAATCGTTGCTCGATCAGCAAATAGGAGATTCGAGCAACGACGATGGAGAGCGCAGACACGGTCAATCCGTACAGGAATCCCCTTGAGTATTCGAGCATTCCAATTTTTGTCAGATATTCACTCAACCAAACATGAAGCACGAAGTGCCAGATGTAGAGCGAAAACGAGATGTTGCCCAAGAAAATAAGCGGCTTGACCACTGCAGCGCCGTGGCACTTCTCGTACCAAGCAAACGCGAACACCAGAATAGCGAAGCCAGCGCCCGACTGCACTAGCCCGAAGCCGGAATTGTATCCAGAGAATAACTGCCACGCGACGGCAATCGACACAAATGCGCAGAGCATAATTTGCGCCTCTCTTCCGATACTCGGAATGATGCGCAGTGCGCGCGCTGCGAGAACACCGATCAGGAAGTTCCAGACGATGGGATTACTCGCCAGCCTCAGATAGCCCACGCGGTAGCCATACTCGACAAATGGGTCCCAGGACAGCGCACCGTCCAATGTTGGCCGCACCCAGAGGGTAGACAGGAAAAAGACGGCTAAGACTACCCATGGGCGCCCGACCAATATCCCGATGGCGAGCACTGCATAGAAGAGCATTTCATAGTTGAGGGTCCAACCGACGAAGAGCTTCGCGCCGTAGACGGGCGCTGGGCTGCTTCCTAGGGGATAGAAGATCGCCGCCTTAATGAGATCGAGAATGTCTGCGACCGGCGAGAACCCGGGAATGCTGACGTAACACCAGACGACGGTTGCGATCAGATAGAGGGGGGCGATCCGCGCAAGCCGCTTGGCGGCAAACTCCCATGCCGAATGCATGCCTGACTTGTATGTCGGCAGCCCCATGACGAATCCGCTGATTACGAAGAACAGCGACACACCCAGATCTCCGCGCTTGAACAGATAGTCCCCGAGGGGAAACGACGGCAGATTGAATGCGGTGTGGAAGTGGTAGAGCATCACTGCCATTGCCGCCAAACCTCTCAGCGCCTGGACCGTGTGATAGTTTTTCGGCCGTGCGTATTGCAGGGCTGGTGCGATGCGTTCCGTCACTGTTCTCTCGTTCCGTTGAAGATGCCTAATCGGCTGATCAGAACCGATAGCGCAATAGTAGCAAGTCCACCGAATGCCAGATCGATGGTGTGAGGTTGTTGTTTGAGGGCTTGATGAAGAAATGCTGATAGACCAGCGAGACATTGCCGTATGAGACCGAGGCGCCAATGACTGCGCCCGGGCGCCATCCGTCAGTGCTGCTGACTCGCAAGGTGATAGGCCATGGGGCCGTCCCGTGCCAGTTACTTACATCTTCCACCCAAGTCGCGCGGTGCAACGTCGGGCCGGCCTCAATTCCGAATCGCCATTTGCCGACGTCGTAGTGCGGTTCGAGGGTGAGCAGAAGTGCTTGGGCGTGGCCAGAGCCACGGAAGTTCGCGAGCGGAAGGCACTCGCCATTGCATCCTGTTGCCGATGTTGGGTTGTAGTTGTCGTCGCTTGGTGTGGCAAGACTCTGGGTATGGATCTGCCCGAGCCAGGCCCAATCTGCGTGCCATGAAATGCCCCAGCGGGATGCACGGTATAAGTCGCCCGTAAAGCCTACCTCGTAGGCTGGGGCTGTGAGTTGCAGCTTGTGTGGAAAGCGTTCTTGCACCCAATAGCCATCCGGCCCGCGGCTATAGGCGGCTCCGCCAACGCCGGCTTCGAGATGGATAGGAAGCTCGGCATGCGCCGCCGTGACGCAGCCGAACAATAGCGCTACGACTGCGGCTCGCCATCCTGCGTCAAATCGATGGTCGCGCCGACCTGGCGCATGCGTTGCAGCACGCGATCGATGGCTTTGTCGTCCAGTTCGAGGCGCGCGAGCCCAAAGAACAGCATCTGTGCGCTCATTTCGCGCGGCTGCTCGCCGCCCGTGTACTTCCGCCACTGGTTGTTGCCGGCGAGGCCGAACAGTGACGCCATCTGCTCGCCGGTGAAGCCCAGCTGTTCCTTCAGCTTGCGCAGTTCCTCTGGCGTTGGCGGGGAGTAATCGATTGACATAGGGAAGCGCGCGCATCACGCGCGTGATGAACTCGGGTTTCATGGTCGTCCTTGCGGGATGGCGGGCTGCGCGGATGCGCTACCCAGTGCAAACAGTATTAGCCCCAATGGGGCTATTGTCAAGAACATTAAACCAGCCCGCCGCGAGCGGGCTTTTTCTTTTCTCGGGGGTCTGAATGTCCGAACCAATCAGCGGAAGCGCGGCAGCAGGGGCCGCAGGTGCGGCCGCTTTCAAAGCCATGGGCGGTACGGCCGCAGTGGCGGGAGGTGCGAGCGTGCTTGCAACGATTGTGGTGATGGTGATGACGCTGCCGAAGAATCGCGGTGAATGGGCAGTTGCTTTGATCTCGACGGTGGTGGCCAGCCTTTGCGGCGGCGCTGCGGCAATCCAGTACTTTGGGCTTGCCACATGGATGACCACGACCAACGGGGCTATGGCGCTGGGCGGCATCTACTTTTCGTGCGGCTTGCCCGGTTGGACGATTGTCCGCTGGGTATTCAACTTTCTGAACAAGCGCAAGGACAAGGATGCGGCGGAGATTGCCGTCGAGGTTGCGGGAGACGTGCGCCAGATCGTGACAGGTGTGAAAAATGGCTGAGCCCCTTGTCACAGCGGCGCAGCTGCACGCGATCATGCCGCTGGCCGGCGCGCGCGCGGACGTGTTTGCGCCGATCCTGGCTGATGCGATGTTGTTCCGGCAGATCAACACGCCAGCGCGCGCAGCGGCTTTCCTGGCGCAGGTTGGGCACGAGTCGGGCCAGCTCCGATACCTGCGGGAAATCTGGGGGGCCACGCCGGCCCAGGTTCGGTACGAGGGCCGAGCGGATCTCGGGAACACGCAGCCGGGCGACGGCAAGCGCTTCATGGGGCGCGGGCTCATCCAGATTACTGGGCGCGTCAACTACGCCGCATGCGGCGCTGCGCTGGGACTTGATCTGGTCGCCCAGCCCGAGCTGCTGGAGAAGCCGGAAAACGCTGCCGCATCGGCTGCCTGGTTCTGGCTACAGCACAACCTGAACCGCTTTGCTGATCGCGGCGATTTTCTAGGGCTGACGCGCGCCATCAACGGCGGCACGACGGGCATTGCCGACCGCCGTGCGCTCTGGGAGCGCGCGAAGAAGGCATTGGGGGTCTAAGTGAAATTGGAAGAGATGCAGAGCGGCGATGGTATGCGCACCATGATGTTCGATTGCCCTGGTTGCGGCTTTCTACACCAGGTGCATGTGAGAGGACCGCAGCCGCCGGTTTGGAGCTGGAATGGCAGCATGGACAGCCCCACGTTTACCCCGAGCATTTTGGTGACAGGAGTGGTCCAACTCACGAAAGAAGAGCATGCCGCCTATCTGCGAGGTGAAGGCTTGCCGCCAGCGCGCCCCTTGCGATGCCACTCGTTCGTGACAGACGGTCGCATCCAGTTCCTCGGTGACTGCACACACGCGCTCGCCGGCCAGACAGTAGATTTGCCCGACATCGACTGACCAGTTCGACACAACAACGCAGCCCCGCCTTGAGCGGGGCTTTTGCATTTCTGGAGGGCCAGATGGCCGTCACCGATACCCACGAAGAGAAAGAGACGCTTGCCGTCGATGTGCTGCTGCCCGGCCACGATGCGCGCGTCACGACGCCGCTATTCCTGCACTCGAAGAAGGCGCTGATCGAGCGCGAGGCTGGCCGTTGCTTCATCTGCAACGCCACGGCGGAAGAAAGCGGGCATCCGCTGGAGGCGCACCACCACCCGATCGAGCGGTCACTCGCCAACCTCATCAACTGGGAGTTGGTAGCCGCGCAGGCGAAGGCCGGCGAGTTTGGCGAGCGTGCGGCCGCGTTCGACTGGGACGGGTTCTTCAAGGACGCGAAAACCGTGGCCGCGCCAGCTGTGCAAGGCAAGCCGCCGGCGCAGTACCTGGTGCCAGCCGATCCTTACTTGTTCGTCGACGACATGACGGTGAACGGGCTACTGCTCTGCAAGGAGCACCACACAGGCAAGGACGCCGGCATTCACGACATGCCTTTCCCGCTCTGGATCGCCCAGCGGTTCGCGATCGAGGGCTACCAGTTCTCCCCCACGCAGGTCATTCACCACCAGGATCAATCATGAACAAGACTTCTGCCATCGCAACCGGCGGCGTTGCCATCTCCACCGCAACGCTGATGCCTGCCGTTGAGTGGGCGCTCGGCCTCATCTTTCACGTTCCGGTACCGGCCAGCGTCTCGTCGCTGATTGCTGGCGCCATCGTTGCCGGCGCGCATGCGGCGCTGAACGTCGCCAGCGCCAAAGCGGCAGCCAAGTCGGACGCCGCGTCATCCTCGGCCTCCACGGCCGGGCAATAACTCCGCCTTCCCTCCTGCAGTTCAATCCCTAGAGGTTTCACCATGAAGCGTTTCATCATGCTGCTTGCGGCAGGCATCGCCGCGTCCGTCCTCGCCGCTTGCGCCAGCGCACCGCAACTGACCTTCGATCAGCAGGTTTCGATCGCCTGCGGCGCCGCCAAGGGCGAAATCGCCATCCTGAAGGCCGACAACGTCTTCACTGGCGGCGCGGCCAACACGTTGGCCAACGACGTCGAGCCCGCAATCGCCAAGGTGTGCGCGGCCGGCGCGACCGTTACCGACACCAGCCTGCAGTCGATCGTCAATGCCACGCTGCCGCTGATCAAGACCCTGGTGGATGCGTCGTCGCTGCCGCAGGACAAGAAGAACGCGGCCGATGCGGCAATCGATACCGGTGTGCTGGCGTTCAACATTGCGATTCAGATGGCGCCGACGGCCGCAGCCTCTATCCCTGCGCCAGCGGCTTCCGCTCCTGCCGCGAAATGACACCGCAGGACTACGCCCGGCTGGCGCAGCGGGCTTACCAGATGCAGCCGCAGGTCGGTGCGCCTGCGAGCGCCGCGCGCGCGATTGTGGAGGGCGACGCGGTCGCCTTCCCTGGTTCCGACAATCTCGCGTGCTGGCTAGCTGATCTGGATGCGGACGCCGTGCACGTCGACGGATTCGGGGCGCTCCATCACGGCTTCTGGAGGGCGTTCAGTTCGATCAGTGCTCCATTGCTGGCGCTGCCGGCGCCGGCCGTGACGGTGGGGCACAGCGAGGGCGCTGCGCTAGCCATCCTGTTCGCCGCCCAACTTTGCGTCGCCGGGCGCCCGCCGCGCGCGGTCTACGGCTTCGAGCCTCCACGCGTGAGCGCCGACGGCACCCTGGCCGCGCTTCTGGCCGCGCACGGGGTGCAGGTGAACCTGTACCGCAACGGTCAGGATGTGGTGCCGCTGGTGCCGCGCCTGTTTCGCGCATGGCAGCATCCTGCGCCGCTGATCGAGATCGGCAGGGCGACGTGGCCTATGCCAAACGTCGAAGACCACAAGCTGGCGCGCGTCATCCAGGCGTTAGCCTAAAGAGGTAGTGAGTACTGTATATTTATACAGTATGAATGAAGGGCGAGGCGGATACCCGCCAGCACCACCTCCGTGTGATCTCGATTTGCGGCCGTCACGTGGACGCTGCTGCGGTACGTGTTCGCACGTCATCCTCGGGTTGGAATTTCATCCAAGCCTGCGCCACTACGTGGTTGAGAAGGGTTGCGATCGGGGCCTGAGAAACACGAGCTACCCGTGCGATGGATACGAGCGTGAGCCGGGCGTCGATTGACAGACGAGATGGTCTGCAAATTAGACAACTGTCTAATACGGCGTCTAATCGCCAAAGTAAAAAGGCCCTGTGATTTCTCACAAGGCCTTGTATTACTTGGCTCCCCGACCTGGGCTCGAACCAGGGACCTACGGATTAACAGTCCGGCGCTCTACCGACTGAGCTATCGGGGAATCGCTGCAACAGCGAAGAAATGAATTCTAGCTAGTTTCCGATCTGCCCGTCAACACCTTTTTTGCGATGCACTACAAAAAGGAGGGTAGGCAAGTTCACTCAACTAGTTCAGCCGCGGTCGAGGTACTGCTCCTTGTCCTTCACGTCCTTCCAGTCGTCGGCGTCGGGCAGGGGTTGCTTGGTCTTGGTGATGGACGGCCAGCCGGCTTGAGCCAGCTCGACATTGATGGCGATCCACTTCTGCTGATCAGCGGGCACGTCTTCTTCGGCATAGATGGCGTTGACCGGGCATTCGGCCACGCAGACGGCGCAATCGATGCACTCGTCCGGATCAATCGTCAGGAAGTTCGGGCCTTCACGGAAGCAGTCGACGGGGCAGACGTCCACGCAGTCGGTGTACTTGCAGCGGACACAGCTTTCGGTAACGACGTGAGTCATTTCGCTTGGAAGTTGAAGCTAGGAATTCGTGGGGCGCGCGGTCATGGATGCTTGTGCGTTCCCATGCCGGCAGTCCCGCATTGTAACGCACCGGCCGTGCCCGACCGCAGCGTCATCCGTGCGTCGTCAGACAGTTTTTGCATGTGTTTATGCGTTGGCGCAAGGTTTGACCAATCCGCTATTGCGCATGCTCGATCACCATCTGCACGCGCGTGATGCCGTTGAAGGTGTTGTTGTCGAGTCGGTAGGCCACATACGCTGAGGCGCCCAGCGGCTCGGCGTGGTTGAACCAGATCGCGTCGAAATGCTGCTTGCCCCGGCCAAGCTTGAGTTTCAGGTGCTTCTCTTTCAGGACAGCCTGCGACAGCACATCGAATTCGCCGCAGAAGCTTGGCGCCGGAAAGCCCTGACCCCAAACCTGGGTTTCGAGCAGCTCGACGAACTGCGGCGTGAAGCATTCGGGGTCTGCCTCGCCATCGGTTTCGAGCACGCGTGAGAGCAGCGCCTCGGTCAGCCATTCGCGGCCGACGGCCTCGAAGGTCGAGACGAATGCATCGAAACCGTCTTCGCGCAGCGTGAGCCCAGCCGCCATGGCGTGGCCACCGAACTTCACGATCAGCCCCGGGCTGCGCTTGTGTACGGCGTCTAGCGCATCGCGCAGGTGGAAGCCGGGAATCGAACGGCCCGAGCCCTTGATGACGCCATCGTCGCCGGGCGCGAAAGTGAAGACGGGGCGGTGGAATTTGTCCTTGATGCGCGAGGCGACGATGCCGATCACGCCCTGGTGCCATGTCTCGTTGTAGACCGCGATGGTGTGGCGGCCAGCGCCGTCCAGCGCATTCATGCTGTCGAGAATGGCGAGCGCTTCCTGCTGCATGCCGGCTTCGATCTCGCGGCGCTCGCGGTTCATGCCGTCGAGTTCCGCGGCGATGGCCATGGCGCGCTCGTAGTCATCGGTGAGCAGGCATTCGATGCCCAGTGACATGTCGGCCAAGCGCCCGGCGGCGTTCAGGCGCGGCCCTAGGCCGAAGCCGAGATCGAACGTCGACGCGCGACGCGCCTCGCGGCCGGCCACGCGGAACAGCGCGGCGATGCCCGGGCACATCCGCCCGGCGCGCATGCGCTTGAGGCCTTGCGCGACCAGCAGGCGGTTGTTGGCGTCGAGCTTGACCACGTCGGCCACGGTGCCGAGTGCCACCAGATCGAGCAGCGCATCAAGGCGCGGCTGATCCTGCGGCGTGAACACGCCTCGCCTGCGCAATTCCGCCCGCAGTGCCAGCAGCACGTAGAACATGACGCCCACGCCTGCCAGATTCTTGCTTGGGAAGCCACAGCCCGGCTGGTTCGGGTTGACGATCACGCGCGCCTCGGGCAATTGCGCCCCGGGCATGTGGTGATCCGTCACGACAACGTCGATGCCCAGCGCATTGGCCGCAGCCACGCCCGCCACATCGGCGATGCCGTTATCGACGGTGACCAGCACGTCCGGCTTCTCGCGCGCGGCCAGTGCCACGATTTCGGGCGACAGGCCGTAGCCGTACTCAAAGCGGTTCGGGACGATGTAGCTGACCTGCGCGCCGAGCATGCGCAAGCCGCGCACGCCGACGGCGCAGGCGGTGGCGCCGTCGCAGTCGTAGTCGGCAATGATCAGCAGGCGCTTGCCGGCGGCGATGGCGTCGGCGAGGTAGCGCGCTGCGTCGTCAATGCCCTTGAGTTGCGCGGGGGGCAGGAGGTCGGTCAGCTCGGTCGACAGTTCGTCGGGCCGGGCGACCCCCCGTGCGGAGAGGATGCGTGCGAGGACGGGATGGATGCCGTGGCCGGCCAGTGTGGTGGCGGCGTCAGCGGAATGCGAACGGACAGCGATGCGGGTCATGCAGGATCAGGCTCAGGCGGCCATGGAAAGCGGGGAGAGCGCATCACGCAAGGTGCGTGGACGACTGAAGCGGCGCAGCCAGCCGAACGGGCCATTGGCGAGTTCGCGGCGGGTAACGCGGTAGTGGGCGAAGTGCGAGTCGCCGGTCAACACGAGCGAGACGGCGTCGATGCGGCCGTCGGCCAGCGCATCGGCGGCGGGGGTGAACCAGTCGCGGTCGTAAGCGCGCAGGGTTTCGATCCAGTCGTACCAGTTGGCGGAGAGATACGGCTTGCCGGCGTCGCCAAGCAGCACGGCGGCGCTTGTATCGTCGAACGGCACGGCGGCGAGCGTTTCCGCGCACAGCTCGGTGGCGTTGCCGGCGTGACACAGGCCGGCGAAGAACGGATCTGCGCCGATCATGCGTTCAGCAATCGGGCGGGCATCGACCAGCGCGCCCTGGCCGAACAGCCAGACCGAATTGACCGGCAGCAGCCCACGCGCCTCTCGCGCTTGGTTGACGGGGTGGTCGTACCACGTCATCTGAATTTCGTTCTGGAACTTGCGCCAGGCGCGCTCCTGCTCGCCTTTGTGCATCCAGATGTCGATGTTGTGGCCGGTGGCGCGCTGCGGGGCGGCGGCAATGAGGTCGCCAAAGGGCGAATCGGCGACGTACCAGCGGGCGGCGTGCGTGGCATCGAGCGTGATGCCCATTTCAGCGACGAGGGGGGCGATGGCGGTGCGCAGGGCGTCGGCGTCGGCGGCCTCCAGGCGGAGCTGGGCCGGGTCAAGCATCACCAGATGGTCCCGGGCGGCGTGGATGTGCACCGGCTGCAGGCAGGCCCAGGTGCGCGTGTCGGCGCTGCCGCCGTCCGCCAGGCGCATGTACGGCGCCGACGGCAGTGGAGAAATGGGTAGCCCGGCATGCGCAGCCAGCCAGCGCTCGTGCGGCAGCGTGGGCAGGTAGGCATCGTCGTGGCGCTCGCGTTCTGCCTCGCGCGCACGCGCAAGCAACCTTTCGAGGCCCGGCAAGGTCAATTGACGGTAAGCGTCGTCCGCCACCTCGGCAGCGGGCGCGCAAAACGGGACAATCAGGGTGAGTTCAGGAATCATGGCTCCGAGATTGTAAACTTCCGGCTCGTTGGCCAGTGAGCCGGACAAATCACACCCACGGGGAATCCCCTTTGAAACTTCCATACGAATGGCAGATCGGCTGGCGGTACACGCGCGCAAGCAAGCGCGCCAGCCGCAACAGCTTCATCTCTTTCATCTCGCTCATCTCCATGCTCGGCATTGCGCTGGGGGTGGCGGCGCTGATCATCGTGCTTTCCGTCATGAACGGCTTCCAGAAGGAAGTGCGGGACCGCATGCTGTCGGTGCTGGCGCATATCGAGGTCATGGCGCCGAACAGTCTGCCGGACTGGCAGCGTACCGCCAATGAGGCGATGCAGAACAAGGAAGTCATCGGCGCCGCGCCATACGTGGGCGCGCAGGCCATGATCACGCGCGACGAGGCGGTGCGCGGCGTGCTGCTGCGCGGGGTGTCGCCAGCGGACGAGCCGAAGGTGTCGGACATTGCCAAGGACTTCAAGACGGGCACGATCGACGACCTGAAACCCGGCGAATTCGGCATCGCCCTTGGCAGCCAGCTGGCCAACGGCCTGGGCGTGCACCAGGGGGACAAGGTCACGCTGGTAGCGCCGCAGGGCACCATCACCCCAGCGGGCGTGTTGCCGCGCCTGAAGCAGTTCACGGTGACGGGTATCTTCGAATCGGGCCACTACGAGTTCGACAGCTCGCTGGCGCTGATCAATATGGAAGACGCCGAGCGCCTGTTCCGCCTGGATGGCCCGACCGGCGTGCGCCTGAAGCTGGTGGACATGGACCGCGCCCCACAGGTGGCCGAAGCCCTGTCGCGCACGCTGACCGGCGAGCTGTACATCCGCGACTGGTCCCGCCAGAACCGCAACTGGTTTGCCGCCGTGAAGACCGAGAAGAAGATGATGTTCATCATCCTCACGCTGATCATCGCCGTGGCGGCGTTCAACCTTGTGTCTACGCTGGTGATGACGGTGACGGACAAGCAGGCTGACATTGCCATCCTGCGCACCATGGGCGCACAGCCGGCCTCGATCATGAAGATCTTCATTGTGCAAGGCGTGGCGATCGGGTTTATCGGCACATTGCTCGGGGTGGGCTTCGGCACGCTCATCGCTTACAACATCGACGTGATCGTGCCGTTCATCGAGCGTCTCTTCCACGTGCAATTCCTGCCGCGTGACATCTACTTCATCAGCGAACTGCCCTCGGACCCCCGCGTGAACGACATTGCGACCATTGGCATCATTTCCTTCATCCTTGCGTCGGTGGCGACGCTCTATCCGAGCTGGCACGCCTCGCGCGTGAATCCGGCGGAGGCGCTGCGCTATGAGTGAGGCCGTCATGACTTCCATGGAAGCGCCGGCCGCAGCGCCGCAGGGCGTGGTGGTGCAGGCCGAAGGGCTATCCAAGTCGTTCCACCAGGGCGGCTTGAATGTCGACGTGCTCAAGGGCGTGGACATCCGCATTGGCGTGGGCGAGAAGGTCGCCATCGTCGGCGCGTCGGGCTCGGGCAAGAGCACGTTGCTGCATGTGCTGGGCGGGCTGGACGAACCGACGTCAGGCCGCGTCTCGCTGCTCGGCAAGCCTTTCACCGCAATGAAAGAGCGCGAGCGCAACACCTTGCGTAATCGGGCGCTGGGCTTTGTCTATCAGTTCCACCATCTGTTGCCGGAATTCACCGCGCTGGACAACGTCGCGATGCCGCTGCGCATTCGTGGCGTGGAAGAGGCGCAGGCGCGCCACACCGCACAGGCGATGCTCGAACGCGTGGGTCTGGGCCCGCGCACGGCGCACCGCCCGGGCGAACTGTCCGGCGGCGAGCGCCAACGCGTGGCGATTGCGCGCGCGCTGGTCGGGTCTCCGGCTTGCGTGCTGGCGGATGAGCCCACCGGCAACCTCGACGACCACACCGCTGGTGAAGTGTTTGACCTGATGCTGGAACTCACGCGCACGCTGGGCACCAGCTTTGTCATCGTCACGCACGATATTGAACTGGCTGGCCGCTGCGACCGCATTTTCCGCCTGCGGGAAGGCCATTTGCACCAAGAGCGCTGAGCCGGGCGGCACAATCGGAAAAGGCGGATTCCTGAACGCCGCGCTTTCAGGTACGTTGCCGCCTTTTCCAACGCAGAACGGACTATGTGGATCGACACCCATTGCCACCTCGACGCCAGCGACTTTGATGCCGACCGTGATGCGGTCGTCGAGCAGGCGCATGCGGCGGGCGTCAACCACATCGTCGTGCCGGCGGTCGCGCGCTGGAATTTCGATACGGTGCGGGCGTTGGCACATCGGCATGCCGGGTGCAGCTATGCGCTCGGCATCCATCCGATCTACGCGGCGCAGGCCAGTGACGATGACTTGCTCGAACTGCGCCGGCAGGTCGCCGCGTCAATGGACGACCCGCGCTTTGTGGCCGTCGGCGAGATCGGCCTCGATTTCTTCATTCCCGACTACGACGTTGCGCGGCAGACCGCCGTGTTCCGCGCGCAACTACGCATCGCTCGTGAATTCGACCTGCCTGTGCTGATGCACGTGCGCAAGTCGCAGGACCAGGTGCATAGCGCCGCCGCCAAGGCGGGCGTAAGCGGAATTGCCCATGCGTTCAACGGCAGCCCGGAACAGGCGCATCGCTTTGTCGATTCCGGTTTCAAGCTGGGGTTCGGCGGCGTCTTTACCTTCTCGCGCGCCAATCGCGTGCGTCGGCTGGCGCAGGAATTGCCGATCGAGTCGATCGTGCTCGAAACTGACGCGCCCGACCTCGCGCCCGCTTGGCTGGCCGACGATCAGTTCGGCGAGCAGGGTCGCGTGCGCAATGTTCCGACAGAAGTCGCGCGCATTGCCGACGCGATGGCGCAATTGCGTGGCATCTCCGTCGAGGCGTTGGCCGAGCAGGCGCGCCGCAACAGCATCGAAGCCATTCCTCGCCTGGCAGCGCTGTTGCCAGTCTGACGGCCGCGCGTGCGTCTGTGGTTGATCGGCTTTGTTGCCGGCTGCATGGCATTGCAGATGCAGGCGACGCTGGCGCCGGTGTGGCAGCCGCTTGGCGTGTTGCTGCTCTGTCTGCTGCTGGCGGCTTTTCTGCGGCGTCGGCCAATGCTGTTTCCCGCGTTGCTGGTCGCCAGCACCATCGCAGCGGGTTTTGGCTGGAGCGATTGGCGCGCACAGCACCGCATGGCCGTGGCCCTCAGCCCTGCGTGGGAAGGCAAGGACATCGTCGCAACCGGGGTGGTTGCCGAGCTGCCGCAGAATGGCGACGACGCCACGCGTTTTCTCTTCCACATCGAATCCAGTAATGCGGGTGATGCCGTGCCGCCACGTGTGCGCCTGTCCTGGTATGGCACGCGGAACTGGGGCAACGTGGGCGAGGAGGGCGCAAAGCCCGACCGACGTGCCGGCATCCCCGATCTGCAACCCGGCCAGCGCTGGCAACTGACCCTGCGCGTCAAGCGCCCGCACAGCCTGACCAACCCCGGCGGCTTCGATGGCGAATACGCGATGCTGGCCGACAACATCCGGGCCGTCGGCTATGTGCGTACGGGCAAGCGCGCACAGAACATCGCGCTGGATGAGGTGGGCTCCGGTTTCGGTGTTGACGTAGAGCGCTGGCGTGCCAGCGTGCGGCGCCACATCCTCGCGACGTTGCCCGATGCACGCTACGCGGCCGTCATCGTTGCGCTCGTGGTGGGCGACCAAAGCGGCATCGCGCGCGACGACTGGGACCTGTTCCGCCGCACCGGCATCAGCCATCTCGTCAGCATTTCAGGGCTGCACATTACGATGATCGCCGGGCTGTTTGCCGCGTTGTGGATGGCGTTATGGCGCCGGTCGTTCGGGCTGGCGCCCTGGCTGCACACGCCATTGCCGCTACGCATGCCCGCCCTGCGCGCAGGCGCCATTGCGGCCATGCTGGCGGCATTCGGCTACTGCCTGCTTGCGGGGATGGGTGTGCCGGCGCAACGCACGCTGCTGATGCTGTCCACCGTGGCCATCGCAAGGTTGACCGATCGGAATGTGCCGGCCAGCCTGTCGCTGTGCTGGGCGGCCGCCGTGGTGGCGGTGGTGGACCCGTGGGCGGTCATGTCGGCTGGGTTCTGGCTGTCATTTGGCGCGGTGGCGATCATCTTCATCGCCGCGCAGATGGCGGTCGACGGCCGTCGCAATGGCAAAGCAGACGGCTGGATGGAACGCGCCCAGCGTGCATTGGTGGGCGGTACGCGGATTCAGCTTGCAGTCACATTCGGGCTGCTGCCATTGACCTTGCTGTTGTTCCAGCAGACGTCGGTGGTTTCCGCGGTGGCCAATGGGCTGGCGATTCCCGCGGTGAGTTTCGTGACGACACCGCTGGCGCTGATTGGCGCGGCGCTCCCTGACCCGCTAGCGCAGCCGGTGCTGATGTTGGCCGAGGCGAGCTTTCGCTGGCTGGCCATTTGGCTTGAATGGCTGGCACAGCCGCACTGGTCGGTGTGGGTTGCGCCGGTCGCGCCCGTGTGGGCGTTTCTGCTGTCGATGGTTGGCGTGGCGCTATTGCTGTTGCCTGGCGGCATGCGCGCATGGGCATGGCGCGCTCAAGGTGCCTTGCTCCTCTTGCCGCTGGTGCTGGCGCGTGTGCCAGCTCCACCGCCCGGCGAATTCCGGCTTGTCGCGTTCGATATCGGCCAAGGTGCCGCGGCATTGGTCGAAACTGCCAACCATCGCCTCCTGTTCGACACCGGCCCGCGCTACGGCGATCACGCGGATGCTGCCGCCCGCGTCATCACTCCTTACCTGCGCAGCCACGGCGTCGAATCGCTCGACACGCTTGTCGTCAGCCACGAAGACAGCGACCACGCTGGTGGCACCGAAACGGTGATCGACGCGGTGCCAGTGCGCACCATGTTGGCGTCTTTGCCTCAACGGCACGCCTTGCGCAGCGTGGCTGATGAAAATGGCATCCGCTTTACCGATTGTTTGGCTGGGCAAGCATGGACGTGGGATGGCGTTGTCTTTGAGGTGCTGCACCCGCTGCGCCTGCCCGCTGAAAGCGAGCGCGTGTCCAGCAACGCGCGCAGTTGTGTGGTGCGTATCGCAAATGGCCGCTACGCAGCGTTGCTGACGGGCGATATCGAAGCCGCCCAGGAAAGCGCCCTCATCGCTGCCGAAACGCCCGAGCGACTGATGGCAGACATCTTGCTTGTGCCGCATCACGGCAGCAAGACAAGCTCCAGCGGCGCGTTCTTGGACGCAGTTTCTCCGCAGGTGGCGGTTTTCCAGGTCGGCTACCGCAACCGGTACGGACATCCGCATCCGCAGGTCTGGCAGCGCTACGTGGCGCGCGACATCGACGGTTTGCGCACGGACAGGACCGGTGCCGTCGTCATCGAGACCGACGGCGATGTGCTGGACGTCCAGACTGCGCGTACCATGCGGCCGCGGTACTGGTCTTCCGCGCAGGAAGTGGAACCCCTGGCAACGGCCACCGGCGCCTTCGACGCCCAGCCGTAAACTTGGAGGCATAACGGGTTGGCCCCATTGTGGGGGTCAAAACCGCTGTGCTATAAAAACCACGTGCCGCGTACATCGCGCGGCGCCGTCAGGGGAGAAAAGCATGGCAGTCCGGTTCTACGATGAAATGCTCAGCTGGCATGATGGGGACCGCAACCCCCATGCCGCCGAACCGGCCCCGGCAGCTCTCGTCCAGCAGGGCGAGGTACGCGGCCACTACGGACGTTTCGCCGAATGGCTGGGCGCGCAGTCCGCCACGACGCTGCAGAACAAGCGCGCCGAGGCAGACCTGATCTTCCGTCGCGTCGGTATCACTTTTGCCGTGTACGGCGACAAGGACGAATCGAACAGCGGCACCGAGCGCACGATCCCGTTCGACATCATTCCGCGCATCTTCCCGGCCAGCGAGTGGGCGAAGCTCGAACGCGGCCTGCGGCAACGCGTTGATGCGCTCAACCGCTTTCTGCACGACATCTATCACGAGCAGAACATCTTGCGTGCCGGCGTTATCCCGCCCGATCAGATCTACAACAACGCCCAATACCGCCCCGACATGCTCGGCGTGGACGTGCCGCGCGACATCTACGCGCACGTGGCCGGCATCGACATCGTGCGCGCCGGTGAGGGCGAGTTCTACGTGCTGGAAGACAATCTGCGCGTGCCCTCGGGGGTGTCGTACATGCTGGAAAACCGCAAGATGATGATGCGGCTGTTTCCGGAGTTGTTTGCGCGCAATCGTGTGGCGCCCGTCGCGCATTACCCGGACATGCTGCTCGACATGCTGCGCAGCGTGTCGCCGCAGAACATTGCTGACCCGACGGTGGTGGTGCTCACGCCCGGCATGTACAACTCGGCGTATTTCGAGCATGCGTTTCTTGCGCAGCAGATGGGCGTTGAGCTGGTGGAGGGGCACGACCTTTTCGTGCAGGACGATCACCTTTATATGCGCACCACGCAGGGCCCGCAGCGCATCGACGTCATCTACCGCCGTGTAGACGACGACTTCCTCGATCCACTGGTGTTCCGGCCCGATTCTTCGCTGGGTGCGGCTGGGCTGCTGTCGGTCTATCGTGCCGGCAACGTCACCATCTGCAATGCCATCGGCACAGGCGTGGCAGACGACAAGTCGATCTATCCGTACGTGCCGGACATGATCCGCTTCTACCTCGGCGAGGAGCCGATCCTCAATAACGTGCCGACGTACATGTGCCGCCGGCCGGACGACCTGCAATACGTGCTCGACCACATGGGCGAACTGGTGGTCAAGGAAACGCACGGTGCAGGCGGCTACGGCATGTTGGTCGGTCCGGCCGCCACGCAGGAAGAGATTGCCGCCTTCCGTGAGGTGGTGAAGGCTCGCCCGGAACAATACATTGCCCAGCCCACGCTGGCGTTGTCGACTTGTCCAACGTATGTGGAAGCCGGCATCGCGCCGCGCCATATCGATCTGCGGCCGTTCGTGCTGTCCGGCAAGGATGTGCGCATGGTGCCGGGCGGCCTCACGCGCGTGGCGTTGCGGGCGGGCTCGCTGGTGGTCAACTCGTCGCAGGGAGGCGGGACAAAGGATACGTGGGTGCTGGAGCGCTGAACGCTCGCGCATTGTCGCAACTGGCAGTCGATCAATCGCATATCGAATACGTAGAAGGGAACGCCATGCTCAGCCGCACCGCAGACCACCTTTTCTGGATGGCGCGCTACACCGAACGCGCCGAGAACACCGCCCGCATGCTCGACGTGAACTACCAGACCTCGCTGCTGCCGCAATCGGCGGAAGTGGCCGAGCAGGGCTGGTGGGCAATGCTCGACATCTGCGAACTGACGCAGGTCTTTGACGAACGCTATGGCCTGCTCTCGCGCGACGATGTGATCGATTTCATGGTGCGCGACATGACCAACCCGTCGTCGATCATGAGTTGCCTGCGCGGCGCGCGTGAGAACGCCCGGGCGGTACGCGGCTCCATCACGACCGAGGTTTGGGAGACCATCAACACCACGTGGCTGGACGTTCAGCGCCTGATTGCCGAAGGCATGCTGCGGGACGATCCGTCGCAATTCTTTGAATGGGTGAAGTTCCGCTCGCATCTGTCGCGCGGCGTGCAGGTCGGCACCATGCTGACGGACGACGCGTTCCATTTCATGCGCCTGGGCACGTTCCTGGAACGCGCAGACAACACTGCACGGCTGCTGGACGTGAAGTTCCAGTCCACGCCCACGCGCGATGAAACCGCGGCGGAGCAGGGCGACTTCTACCATTGGGCCGCCACGCTGCGCTCAGTGTCGGGCTTCGAGGTCTACCGGAAGATCTATCGCAACGTCATCACGCCGACGCGCGTGGCGGAGTTGCTGATTCTGCGTAGTGACATGCCGCGTTCGCTGCTGGCCAGCATGGACGAAGTGGTTGAGATTCTTGCGACTGTGCGCAACAGTCAATCGGCAGAGACCGAGCGTCGCGCTGGTAAACTGCACGCCGACCTGCGGTACGCCCGCATCGAAGATATTTTTGCGGTCGGCCTGCATGCCTGGCTGACCAACTTCCTGGAGCGGATCGGCGACTTGGGCAACGGCATCAGCCAGGATTTCCTGGTGCCGCTCGAGGTGGCGTGACGTGCAGGACAATGTGCATACATCGGGGCGCCGCTTTCGGGTGGTGCCCGTGTCATCGTGAAATACCAAATTCGACACACGACGGTCTACCGTTATGCCGAGCCGCTGCGCCACAGCGTGCATGAGCTGCGGCTGACGCCTCGCAGCGGCGAGCTGCAGCAGGTGGACAGCTGGCAGATCCACGCGCCTGGCAACCTCACGCGCGCCACGGACGGTTTCGGCAATGTCGTCCATCACTTCACCCTCGGCAACCGTACGGATGACGTCATCATCGACGCGCGTGGCATTGTCGAGGTGTTTCCAGCGGGCGCGCCTGGCAGCCAACGGTTTGTCGATGCGCCCGGGCAAGGGCGTTATCGCGTGTCGCCGCTGTATTTTCTGAGTGCCACGCCGCTGACTTCCGCGCCGCCCGAGATGATCAACTTTGCGCGCGAGCACGCGCTGGTGCAAGGCGACGCGGAATCTGCAGTACGCCTCGCGCAAGCCATCGCCACGCGCGTGAGCTACAAGCCGAACACCACCCACGTCGGCACCACCGCTGCGGAGGCGTTCGGCCTGGGCACGGGCGTATGCCAGGACCAGGCGCAGGTGATGGTCGCCTGCTGCAGGGCCCTGGGTGTGCCGGCGCGCTATGTCAGCGGCTATTTCCACGCCGTGGGCGAAGAGGACCTCGCAAGCCACGCCTGGGCCGACGTTTGCCTCGACGCCGAATCGCACACGTGGTGCAGCATCGACGTCACCCACCAGTGCTTTACCGATGCCCGCCACATCCGGCTGGCAGTCGGGCGCGATTACCAGTCCGCGGCACCGGTTCGCGGCGTGCGGCAGGGCGGGGGTGCCGAGACGCTGGATGTCAGCATTTCCATCGAGCCATTGCCCGCCGAGGTTGCCCGAGTGAATTGAACACCTCTTCCAAGCGCGCGGATGGGTTGCGATCGGCGCGCTAGAATGCCTTCAACCCACCGTTTCCGTTTGTTGCTTCGCCCATGACTTATTGCGTCGCCATGCGCCTGGACGCAGGCCTTGTGTTCCTGTCCGACTCCCGCACGAATGCGGGCGTGGATGCCATTTCCACGTTCCGCAAAATGACCGTCTTCGAGCGCGAAGGCGATCGTGTCATGGTGCTGCTGACGGCCGGTAATCTGGCGATCAGTCAGGCGGTGCGCCAAGTGCTGACCGAAGCGCGCGGCAAGCCGCGCTCGCTGTGGACGGCGCGGGACATGTTCGAGGCCGCCACGATTGTTGGCGAGGCGGTGCGCGACGTCTACGACCGCGATGCCGCTGCGCTGGCCAAGGCCAAAATCGACTTCAACGTCAGCATCGTCTTCGGCGGGCAGATCGGCGCAGAGCGGCCGCGCCTGTTCAACGTCTACGCGGCAGGCAACTTCATTGAGGCCACGCCCGAGAACTGCTACTTCCAGATCGGCGAGGCCAAGTACGGCAAGCCGATCATCGACCGCGTGGTCAGCCCGGGGCTGCCGTTGGACGAAGCCGCAAAGTGCGCGCTGATCTCGATGGATTCGACACTGAAATCGAATATTTCCGTGGGTTTGCCGCTGGATTTACTGGTCTATGAGACCGACTCTCTGCGTGTGACGCGCTTTGTCGCCATCGACGAAGAGAACCCATATTTCACGATGATTCGCGGCACATGGGGCAAGCGCCTGCGCCAAGTGTTTGCCGAGATCGACGATCCGGATTGGGGAACTGGCACTTCGCCTTCGCACCCGTTACGCCGCGAGGGCCATTCCTCCGCGGAGGTCGGACCCGTGCGCATTGCGCCGCCCGCCGCCGATGCGCCCGCCGTGCCGGAGCGCGCGCCCGGTCCTGCGTTGGAGCAGGTATCCACGATTCAGCGCGTGGCCGGCGGATCGCAGAAGTCGCACTGAACGGCATAGGGATCTGCGATGCGTGATGTGATGCTTTTTTCGCATGCCAACGGTTTTCCCGTGGGAACGTATCGCAAGATGCTGGGCGTGCTGGGTGACGAATTCGACATCCGCGCCGTGGAGCGTTTTGGGCATGATCCGCGTTTTCCAGTGACCCGTTCGTGGCCCGGTCTGGTGAAGGAGCTGCTCGCCGAAATCGACGCGCAGGCCGAGCCGGTCTGGCTGGTGGGTCATTCGCTGGGCGGCTTCTTGAGTTTGATGGCGGCGCTGCGCCGGCCCGAGCGCGTGCGTGGCGTCGTGATGCTAGATTCGCCGATCATTGCCGGATGGCGCGCCAAGCTGCTGCGCGTGGCGCAATGGCTGGACATCGACGAGAGCCAATCGCCTGCTGCAGCGACGAAGAACCGGCGCCATCTGTGGCCCGATCTCGACTCCGTCTGGAGCCACTTCAAGGCCAAGCGCAAGTTCGATCGTTGGGACGAAGAGGTGTTGCGCGACTATGTCGAACATGGCACCGAGCCCACGGGCCGTGACCGCGAGCGCACACTGCGCTTCTCGCGCGAAATCGAATACCAAATCTATCGGACATTGCCGACCAACATGGGGCGCAAGGTCGCTGGCGGCACGGCGTTCCCGGTCAGCTTTGTGGCTGGCACGCGTTCGCGCGAGATTCGCCAAGTCGGACTGGGTGCAACCCGGCGCATCGTCGGCAGCAGGCTGCGCTGGATCGAGGGCAGCCATCTTTATCCGATGGAAAAGCCGCTGGAAACAGCTGAGTTGATCCGCGAGTTGATCAACGAAATGCGCGCCAATGCAGGCGCCATGCGGCACGCCGCATAGGCGAGGCTGCCTTGGGGCAAATTCCACCGTTCTGTCACGGATCGGAGAGGGGACCTTTGCTATAATCCGGCTTTCCCCGGCAAGCTAGGTCATGACCAAGTTCGTATTCGTTACCGGTGGCGTAGTGTCCTCACTCGGCAAGGGCATCGCCGCCGCCTCGCTCGCGGCCATTCTCGAGTCGCGCGGCCTCAAAGTCACCCTCCTCAAACTCGATCCTTACATCAACGTCGACCCGGGCACGATGAGCCCGTTCCAGCACGGCGAAGTGTTTGTGACCGAGGACGGCGCAGAAACTGACCTCGATCTTGGTCACTACGAGCGCTTTGTCTCGGCCAAGATGCGCAAGGCGAACAACTTCACCACCGGCCAGATTTACGAATCCGTGATCCGCAAAGAGCGTCGCGGCGAATATCTCGGCAAGACGGTGCAAGTCATTCCGCATATCACCAACGAAATCCAGGCGTTCATCGAGCGCGGTGCGGCGGCGTCGCACGACGGCAAGGCCGATGTGGCGATCGTGGAAATCGGCGGTACGGTGGGCGATATCGAATCGCTGCCGTTCCTGGAAGCCGCGCGTCAGATGAGCCTGCGCCTGGGTCGCAACCAGGTGGCGTTCGCGCACCTGACGCTGGTGCCGTTCATTGCCAGCGCCGGCGAGCTGAAGACCAAGCCGACCCAGCATTCGGTGCAGAAGTTGCGCGAAATCGGCGTACAGCCGACCGCGCTGCTGTGCCGCGCCGATCGCCCGATTCCCGACGATGAGCGCGCGAAGATTTCGCTCTTCGCCAACATGCCGCAGGACGCGGTCATCTCGGTGTGGGATGTCGACACCATCTACAAGATCCCGCAAATGCTCAACGAGCAGGGGCTGGATCGCATCATCTGCGAAGAGCTGCGCATCGAAGCGCCGCCGGCGGACCTGTCAGTGTGGGCGCATATGGTGCACACGCTGGAAAATCCGCAGCACGAGATCACCATTGGCATGGTCGGCAAGTATGTCGACTTGACCGAGTCGTACAAGTCGCTGATCGAGGCGCTGCGCCACGCCGGCCTGCATACCTCGACGCGCGTCAATATCGAGTACATCGATTCCGAAGAGTTGGAATCGGGCCATACACAGGTGCTGGACGCGCTGGACGCGATTCTGGTGCCGGGCGGCTTCGGCAAGCGTGGTACGGAAGGCAAGATCCGAGCAATTCAGTACGCCCGCGAAAAGTGCGTGCCGTACCTGGGCATCTGCCTGGGGATGCAGTTGGCCGTGATCGAATTCGCCCGCCATCTGGCCGGCATGAAAGACGCCAACAGCACTGAATTCAACGACGAGACCGAACACCCGGTGGTCGCGCTCATCACCGAATGGCTGGATCGCGATGGCCGTGTGGAAAAGCGCTCGGCCGACTCCGACCTGGGCGGCACCATGCGTCTGGGCTCGCAGCGCGTGCCGGTGCAATCCGGCACCAAGGCAGCGGCAATCTATGGCGCGGAAGTCAACGAGCGCCATCGTCACCGCTACGAGGTGAACAACCACTACGTGCCGCAGCTGGAAAAGGCCGGGATGATCATCTCCGCGCGCACGCCGTCGGAAAACCTGCCGGAAATGATGGAGCTGCCGGCGTCGATGCACCCGTGGTTCGTCGGCGTGCAATTCCACCCGGAATTCACCTCGACGCCGCGTGACGGCCACCCGCTGTTCAAGGCCTACGTGGAAGCCGCGCTGGCGCATCACCAGCAGAACACGCAACGCGCTGTCGCCTAAGCGCCGGCACACGGGAACATCATGAAACTCTGCGATTTCGAAGTCGGCCTCGACAAACCGTTCTTCCTGATTGCCGGCACCTGCGTGATCGAGTCCGAGCAGATGGCGATCGACACCGCCGGCACGCTCAAGGAGATCACGGGCGCACTGGGCATTCCGTTCGTCTACAAGTCGTCGTTTGACAAGGCGAATCGCTCGTCGGACGCCTCGTTCCGCGGTCTGGGCATGGAAGAGGGGTTGCGCATTCTGGCGGAAGTGCGCCGCCAGGTGGGCGTGCCGGTGCTGACCGACATCCACGAGATCGACGAGATCAAGCCCGTGGCCGAAGTCGTGGACGTGCTCCAGACGCCGGCGTTCCTGTGCCGCCAGACCGATTTCATCCGTGCCTGTGCGCAGAGTGGCAAGCCGGTCAATATCAAGAAGGGCCAATTCCTTGCGCCGCACGACATGAAGAATGTCATCGACAAGGCGCGTCACGCTGCCCGCGAGGTCGGCCTGCCGGAAGACAACTTCATGGCCTGCGAGCGCGGCGCTTCGTTTGGTTACAACAACCTCGTGTCGGATATGCGCTCGCTGGCGATCATGCGCGAGACGGGGGCGCCGGTGGTGTTCGACGCTACGCATTCGGTGCAATTGCCGGGAGGCCAGGGCACCAGCTCGGGCGGCCAGCGCGAGTTCGTGCCGGTGCTGGCCCGTGCGGCCATCGCCGTGGGCGTGTCGGGCGTTTTCATGGAAACGCATCCTGATCCCGCATGCGCAAAATCAGACGGCCCGAATGCCGTGCCGCTACGTCGCATGAAAGACTTGCTGTCGGTTCTGAAAGAACTGGATGTGCTCACCAAGCGCAGCGGTTTCCTGGAAAATCAGTTCGACTGATTGACTGATCCCAACCCGACCGGCGGCAGCGTATGCTGCCGTCGTCGTTTGTTGCAGCTTCTGGAGAGAGACACATGGCCGCTGGCTACATCCTCGCGTACGTGGACGTGACAGACCCCGTGCAATACGAACAATACAAAGTGCTGTCGACCAAGGCCATGCAAGCTCATGGCGCGGAGCCGCTGGTGCGCGGCGGCAAGACCGAATCGCTGGAAGGCGAGTGGAACCCCACACGTATCGTCGTACTGAAATTCCCCAGCTACGATGCAGCAAAAGCGTTCCATGACAGCGAAGAATATCGTGCCGCGCGTGATGCACGCGCCAAGGCCGCCAAGATGAACATGATCGTGGTCGAGGGCGTCTGAGCCCGCCGACCGCTGCCTTACCTGCTTTAGAAAACCAAGAGGGATTACATGAGTGCCATCGTAGATATCATCGGTCGCGAAGTGCTGGACTCGCGCGGCAATCCGACTGTCGAATGCGACGTGCTGCTGGAATCGGGCGTAATGGGCCGTGCCGCGGTGCCGTCGGGCGCATCCACCGGCTCGCGCGAAGCCATCGAACTGCGTGACGGCGACAAGTCGCGCTACCTGGGCAAGGGCGTGCTCAAGGCCGTCGAGCACATCAACACCGAAATCTCCGAGGCCATCATGGGCCTGGACGCGTCGGAACAGGCTTTCCTGGACCGCACCCTGATCGATCTTGACGGTACTGAGAACAAGAGCCGCCTGGGCGCCAACGCCATGCTGGCCGTGTCGATGGCCGTGGCCAAGGCCGCAGCCGAAGAGGCCGGCCTGCCGCTGTATCGCTACTTCGGCGGTTCGGGTGCGATGCAGATGCCGGTTCCGATGATGAACATCGTCAACGGCGGCGCACACGCCAACAACAGCCTGGACATCCAGGAATTCATGGTGATGCCGGTCGGCCAGTCGAGCTTCCGCGAAGCCCTGCGCTGCGGCGCCGAGATCTTCCACGCGCTGAAGAAGATCCTGGCTGACAAGGGCATGAGCACGGCCGTGGGCGACGAAGGCGGCTTCGCACCGAACTTCGCCAGCAACGAAGAGTGCCTGAACACGATCCTGTCGGCCATCGAGCAAGCTGGCTACAAGGCCGGTGAAGACGTGCTGCTGGCGCTGGACTGCGCCGCTTCCGAGTTCTACAAGGACGGCAAATACCACCTCGAAGGCGAAGGCCTGCAGCTGTCGTCGGAAGATTTCGCCAACTACCTGGCAAATCTGGCTGACAAGTTCCCGATCGTGTCGATTGAAGATGGCATGCATGAAAGCGACTGGGCCGGTTGGAAGACGCTGACCGAGAAGCTCGGCAAGAAGGTCCAACTGGTTGGCGACGATTTGTTCGTCACCAACACCAAGATCCTGAAGGAAGGCATCGAGAAGGGCATCGCCAACTCGATCCTCATCAAGATCAACCAGATCGGTACGCTGACCGAGACGTTCGCAGCCATCGAGATGGCCAAGCGCGCCGGCTACACCGCTGTGATTTCGCACCGCTCGGGCGAAACCGAAGACAGCACGATCGCCGACATCGCCGTTGGCACGAACGCTGGCCAGATCAAGACCGGCTCGCTGTCGCGTTCGGACCGCATGGCCAAGTACAACCAGCTGCTGCGTATCGAAGAAGACCTTGGTGACATTGCCAGCTACCCGGGCAAGTCGGCGTTCTATAACCTGCGATAATCCCTCGCAGTTTCGCTCCGCATGACTGTGCGACCGCCGCTCTGGCGGTCGCATGGTATTTGGGGCCCGAGTACCGCCAACGCTTGTCTCTATGCGCCTGATTACGCTGTTCCTGCTGCTGTTGCTGCTTGCTATCCAGTACCCGCTTTGGCTGGGCAAGGGCGGCTGGCTGCGCGTGTGGGACATGCAGAAGCAGGTGACGGCGCAGAATCAGCGCAACGCTGAACTGAAGCAGCGCAACACCAAGCTCGAAGGCGAAGTGAAGGATTTGAAGGAAGGCACGGGCGCCATTGAAGAGCGCGCGCGCTATGAGCTGGGGATGGTGAAGGACGACGAAGGCTTCGTGCAGTTTGTCGCGCCGGCTCCGAAAACCAGCGAAACTCCGCCGCCGCCCCCTCCGGCGGGCCAGCAGGCGCATCACTGAGTCTGCTATGCGAACGCATCCTGCAGATGCGCTCGTCTTCAAGACAATTTCCGGGATTTACCAGTAGTACGGATAGCCCCAGACGGGTGCCCCGTAGCTGACGCCCCAGCCGCCACGGTGCCGCCATCCGCTGCCGTAGTACACCGAATAGCCTCCGTAGTACGGATACGGCGCGTAGTACGGCGTGACCGCATAGGCGCGCGCTTCGGCATCGCGTCTGATGGCTTGATCCGATTCGCGCAGCGCCTTGGCATTCAGCGCATCCAGCTTTTTGCGGTCTTCCGCCGACAGCGGCGCCGGTGCTGCGGCCTGCGTATCGTCCGACAGCCGGGCGGTGTAGGGCGTGCCGCCCGGGCCGCGCGGCACGGCAACGCAGGCCGAGGCCAGCAGCGCCGCGCCAATCGGCAACGCCAGCGCGCCAGCGCGAGAGAAGTTCAACGATCGCAAGGACAGGGATGTGAGCTCAGACATGATGCGCTCCGCAGCAAGCGGCAGAAGAAGAAACTGACGACTTAGAGCGCGGGCGGCACCGATAAGTGCCGGGCGCCACGCGCACTTCATACTATGTCGCCGTGTTCAATGACGCTGTTCGGACGCGCCCTGGATGCCTTGCGCGACGGTCTCCTGTGCAAAGAGCTGAGCACAATCCACAGTGTCGAAGCTGTAGTGCTGGCCGCAGAATTCGCAATCGATTTCCACCTTGCCGCGTTCTTCCAGAATGCTGTCGACCTCGGGTTGGCCCAGCGTGCGTAGCATGGACCCCACACGCAGTCGGGAGCACGAGCAGCGGAAACGCGGGGTTTGCGGCTCGAACATGCGAATGCCGGCCGCTTCCATTTCTTCCCAGTACAGGCGCTTGATGAGCGTGTCGATCGGCTGCTCGAGCAGTTCGTCGCGGCGCAGCGTTTTGCCGAGCTGGCAAACGCGTTCCCACGTGTCGAGGTCTTGCTCCTGCACGTCCTGGTGCAGCGGCTGGCCCCTCTCGCCAACTTGCGGAGGCACGTTGGTCGTGCGGCCTTCCATGGCACCGCCATACGAAGGCAAGCGTTGCAGCAACATGCCCGACGCGACCTTGCCGTCGGCGGCCAGCCACAGGCGCGTGTCGAGCTGCTCGGAGCTTTGCATGTAGTGCTCAAGCACTTCGGTGATGCTGGCAAGCGGCCCGTTTTCGTCCGACAGGGGCACGATGCCTTGATACGGCTGCTGGCCCGGCAACTTGTCTTGCGGATCAAGCGTGATGGCGAAGCGTCCCTTGCCGTGCACGTTGACCATGGTGGCCAACGTGGCGTCGTCGGCAATCTCGATGCCTTCGGCAATCTTGGCGGTGGCGCGCATCGACAGGTCGGAGTTGCACTCCACGACCATCATGTGCACCGGGCCGTCGCCGTGCAGTTGCATAACCAGCGCGCCGTTGAACTTCAGATTGGCAGACAACAGCGCGGCCGCGGCCATCATCTCGCCCAGCAGCGTGCTGACCGGGGCAGGGTAGCGGCGGCGGCTCAGCACCTCTTGCCACGTTCCTTCCAGGCGCACCAGTTCACCGCGCACGGGCGCGGCGTCGAATACAAATTTCTTCAGCTCGTCAGTCATCCATCGATCCGTTTCAGTTGCTGCTTGTACATCGCCTGTCGCACCGCATACGTTTCGGTGTTCAGGTGCATCTTGGCGATGTCGTCTTCCGTCAGTTTGCGCACAGCCTTGGCGGGCGCACCCAGAATGAGCGTGCCGTCTTCGAAGACCTTGCCTTCGGTGACGATCGCGCCCGCGCCCACCAGGCAGTTCTTGCCGATCACCGCGCGATTGAGCACCACCGCCTGGACGCCGATCAGCGAGCCTTCGCCGATCGTGCAGCCGTGCAGCATGGCCTGGTGGCCGATCGTCACGCGGTCGCCGATGTTCAGCGGGCAGCCCGGGTCGGTGTGCAGCACCGAGCCTTCCTGCACGTTGCTGGCCTCGCCCACGATAATCGGCTCGTTGTCGCCACGGATGACGGCGCCGGGCCACACGCTCGCGCGTGCTTTCAGCTCCACGCGGCCGATGACGGTGGCTTCCGGGGCCACATAGGCGTTTGCGTCAATGGTCGGTGCAACATCGCCGAGTTGGTAGAGGGCCATGCGATCGGTCTCCAGAATCTGTGTAGATGGGGAAAATGGGCGCGTCTTCAAGCTTGCCGGGCGAGGCAGGCCGATGCGTCGAATTAAAATGGCGGAAAGTCCAAATTGTACGCTGATGACCGCTTCGCAGCCCTGCCCCAAAACGCCCTCCGACACGCTGCGCCATGCTGCCTTGGCCGCGCTGTGTCTCACTGATCCGGCCAGCAAGGTGGACGCCACGCTGCGTCTGGGCGAGTGCGCCAAATGCGCCGACGACGCGAGTTGGGGCATTGATGAAGCCATGGCGCCGCCGGAAAGCGGTGTCCCCGGCCGGCCAGACGCGCCGGTGCTCGTGCCGCCTTCCGAGGTTCCGCGGCGGCGTGCGATCGATACGCCACGTGGCCGGGGCGCGCTGCTGCACGCGCTCGCGCACATCGAATTCAACGCCATCAACCTTGCGCTCGACGCCGTGTGGCGTTTTGCGGGGATGCCCGTGGCGTTCTATCAGGACTGGGCGCGCGTGGCCGCTGAAGAGGCCACGCACTTTTCGCTGCTTGCCGCCCATCTGGCAACGCTCGATTGCCGCTACGGCGATCACCCCGCCCACGACGGTTTGTGGCAGATGACGGAGAAAACCGCCGCCGATCCGCTCGCGCGCATGGCGCTGGTGCCGCGCACGCTGGAGGCGCGCGGGCTCGATGCCTCGCCGCCGATTCGTGCCAAGCTGGCCCAGGCAGGCGATATGGTGGCCGCTGGCATCCTCGACATCATCCTGCGTGACGAGATCGGCCACGTGGCGGTCGGCAACCATTGGTACCGCTGGCTGTGCGAGCGCGCCGGCCTGGACCCCGTGCCAACGTATCGCAAGCTGGCCGAGCAATACGGTGCACCGCGTTTGCGCGGGCCATTCAACCTCGAGGCGCGCCGCCAGGCCGGTTTCGACGACGACGAAATTGCCGCGCTGGAAGCCTCGTTCTAAGCGCCACGGCGTTGCCCATCCGCCGCTATAATCCTCGGAAAAAGAACGATCGTTCGATTTCTATTGGCTAACGGAAACCATGGACTCCACCACACAGCCTGCCGCGCGCGAGGCCTCCCGCTCGACATATCTGCCCGTGCGCGGCCTGCGCTATCACATCCGCGAATGGGGCGAACCCGGGGCGCCCATCCTGTTCCTGTTTCATGGGTGGATGGATGTGTCGGCGTCATTTCAGTTTCTGGTCGATGCGCTGCGCGAGCGCTGGCATATCGTGGCGCCGGATTGGCGCGGGTATGGTCAGACCGCCCGGCCCACCGAGGGCCCCGGCGTCGAGAGCTATTGGTTTGCCGATTACGTGGCCGACCTCGAAGCCATCATCGATCACTACCAGCCGGAAGGGCAGGTGACGCTGGTCGGGCACAGCCTGGGCGCCAACGTGGTTTGCCTGTACGCGGGTATCCGGCCCGAGCGCGTGCGGCGCGTGGTGGATCTGGAGGGCTTCGGCATGTCGGCGTCGAAGGCATCGCAGGCTCCGCGCCGTTATGCGCGTTGGCTCGACGAGCTGAAGGACAAGCCGCGCCTGAACACCTACGCCACCGTTGAAGACGTCGCCGCGCGCCTGCAGAAGACCAACCCGCGTCTGCCGGCCGACAAGGCGGCATTTCTGGCGCAGCACTGGTCGAGCCAGAATGCCGAGGGCCGCTGGGAGATTCTTGGCGATCCTGCGCACAAAATCATCAATCCGCAGCTTTACCGGCTGGATGAGGTGATGGAAATCTGGCGCCGTGTTGCCGCGCCCGTGCTGCACGTCGAGGCCGTCGATTCACCCACGCTGAAGGCCATCGCAGGCGATGTGCCGCTGGCCGAGTTCAAGACGCGCTTTGCTGCGTTTCCTGATTTCCGAGAGGTGCTGATTGCAGACGCGGGGCACATGCTGCATCACGACCAGCCGGAACAGGTGGCCGCGCTGATTGAAGAGTTCTGTTTGCAGCGCTGAGCGGCAGGCTCAATCAAGAAACCGCTGTGCTGCGCCCCGGGCGGCGGCAGGATGCGCGGGACGGCGGCGCTTTCACGCCAAGCACGGCCGTCTCGCACTAAGCGCATGGTAGATGGCATCGCAGACAATGATCATTCGTGCTCCATCGTCGTCAGGTCTAGATAACCTCGATACGCCGCGACTACCCCCAAGAATGGCAAGCTGGCGCGTACGTTGAAATGGAAGCGGTCACCCTCGCCGGATTCCTCTGCCAACACGGCCGGCCGTAGCCATGCCGGGCAGGGGATACCGAGGAAGCGCAACCCTTCCAGGCGCATCCGCAATACGCCGTGCCCCGCTTCCAGCGCAAAGAACAGACGCACCGCACCGAGCCGCTCCGTGATTCGACCCTGATGCAGCGACAACGTTGAGCGCATCGTGTGGTGCGGGAAATGGCGCGTCCAGGTTTCTTCCGTGGCTGCGGCGTTGAGCGTGATTCGGATCGGGCCACGTGTCGATGTGCGCGGCGTGCGGATGCACCAGGCAAGGCCGCGTGCGAGGCGCGAGGCGGGCGGCTCTGTTTCAACTTCGCCGTGCAGCGTCACTGCGCCGGTCATTCGGTGAAACGTCTGCACCGCCGGCGCCAGTTGCGCGTATCGCGTGCCGAGCACGGTTTCGTAGAGCGATGGCGCGCGCATGCGGGTGACTTACTCCGCAGCCACATGCAGCTTCGTCTGCAGCCCCGCGTCGTTGCTCGAATGCGTATGCACGAGCGTCTTGTCCGGATTCGCGTAGCGGTACGCGCGGCGCAGCGCCATCGCCACCTCATGGAAGCCCGACAGAATCAGCTTCTGCTTGTTCGGATACAGCGCGATGTCGCCGGCCGCGAACACACCCGGGCGCGAGGTCTCGTAAGCCGTTGTTTCCACCGTGATGCGGCCCGCGCGCATCTCCACGCCCCAGTTGACAATCGGGCCGGGCTCGGAGACCAAGCCATACAGCGCGATCAGTTCATCGCAGGGCAGCACGGTTTCGCCATCGCGCCCGCGGATGGCCGCGCCGGTGAGTGTGCCGTCCGGCGTGCTGTCCAGGCGCGAAAGCATGCCGAGCACAAAATCCATTTCGCCGGCGGTGACGGCGGCGCGCATTTCAGCGACGCTTGCATCGGCTGCGCGGAAGCCCTCTCGCCGATGGACCAGCGTCACGCGTGCGGCCACTTTGCGCAGCGCGAGCGCCCAGTCAAGCGCGGAATCTCCGCCGCCGGCGATGATGACGCGTTTGCCCGCGAAGCGCGCGGTGTCGCGCACAGCATAGTGCAGATGGAGGCCTTCCAGCGCGGCCGCTTCAGGCAAAGCCACACGTTGTGGGGTGAACGCGCCGTTGCCTGCCGTGATGAGCACGGCGGCGCAGTCGAACACGTCGCCGGCGCTGGTGGTGACGCGAAAGCGCTGGCCGTGCTCGCTTTCCAGCGTTTCCACGGTTTCGGCGCGGCGACCGCAGAGAATGGGGTAGTTGAACGGCGCGCACTGGGCCATCAGCCGGTCGACGAGTTCCTGCGCCGTACACGAAACCAGCGCAGGGATGTCGTAGATCGGTTTTTCCGGGTACAGCTCCGTGCATTGGCCGCCCGGGCGGTCCAATGCGTCCACCAGCACACACGACATGCCCAGCACGCCGGCCTGAAAGGCTGCAAATAGGCCCACTGGCCCCGCACCCACAATGAGCACGTCGATGCGTTGCTGCAAGGGCTGAGGGATATCGGCGGGGGATGTGGCGGCGGAAGTCATGGCAAAGCGTCGAGGACGAAGCAATGCGGCCACTATAGCCTGCAGCAAGCGCCGCGCCGCGAACACCGCCACGGGCAGTCGGGTCTTCCGAATGCCGATCTTTAGTGGGGTGAGGTCCCCCGGTTGCGCGCCGCAGCAGTAAAATGGCGGAATGCCAAACCTCTCCGCCGCCTCCGCCAGAAATGCCGATCTGCACTGCCATTCCACGGTGTCGGACGGCATGCTCGCGCCGCACGAAGTGGCCGCCCGTGCTGCTGCTCACGGCGTGACGCTCTGGGCGTTGACCGACCACGACGAAGTGGGCGGGCAGGCCGCCGCGCGCGAGGCCGCAGCGGCGCTGGGCATGGATTACCTCTCGGGCGTAGAGATTTCGGTTACCTGGGCGGGACGCACGCTGCACATCGTCGGCCTGGGCATCGATCCGGATAACGCTGATCTGGTACAGGGGCTGGAACGCACACGTTCCGGCCGCGGCGCGCGTGCTGAAGACATCAGCGCCGCGCTGGCCAAGCTCGGCATCGAAGGCGCCTACGAAGGTGCGTTGCGCTACGCCGGCAATCCCGACATGGTTTCGCGCACCCATTTCGCCCGCTTCCTGGTCGAGCACGGGCACTGCCGCGACATCCACGACGTGTTTGATCGCTACCTGGGCGACGGAAAGCCGGGCTACGTGCCGCATCGCTGGGCGCGCTTGGCCGATGCGATCAATTGGATCAAGGGCGCGGGTGGGGTCGCGGTGATGGCGCATCCAGGGCGCTACACCCTGTCGCTGGTCGAGCGCGGTGCGCTGTTTGATGAATTCAAGGCGCTAGGCGGCGAGGGCGTCGAGGTCATCACCGGCAGCCATACGCCCGACCAATACGCACTGTACGCCGACGTGGCCCGCCGTTACGGCCTGCTGGCGTCGCGCGGTTCAGACTTCCATGGCCCGGGCGAGGGCCGTGTCGAACTCGGCACGCTGCCGCCGCTGCCCGATAACCTGACGCCGGTGTGGAGCCGGTGGATGTCCTGAGCGCGCGGCTGCCATGTCCCAGTTCTTCCAGATTCACCCGACCACCCCGCAAGGGCGCTTGATTCGCCAGGCCGTGGAGATCATCCGCGCTGGCGGCCTTGTCGCGCTGCCCACCGATTCCTGCTACGCGCTCGCATGCCATCTGGACGACAAATCGGCAGTCGAGCGCCTGCGCCGCGTGCGTGGCATCGATGAGAAGCACCATCTCACGCTGATGTGCCGCGACCTTTCCGAGCTGGCCACGTTTGCGCGCGTCGACAACAAGCAGTATCGCGTGCTGAAGGCGGCGACGCCGGGGCCGTTCGTCTTCCTGCTGGAGGCCACCAAGGAAGTGCCGCGCCGGCTTTCGCACCCGTCGCGCAAGACCATCGGTCTGCGCGTGCCGGAGCACGCGATTCCGCTGGCGCTGATGGCGGAGTTGGGTGAGCCGCTGCTCTCGGCCACGCTGCAACTGCCCGGTGACGACGAGCCGCTCAACGAGGCCGAGACCATTCGCGATCGGCTCGAAAAGCAGCTCGAACTCGTCATCGACGGCGGCCCGGCCCCGGCCGAACCCACCACCGTCATCGACCTGACGAGCGGCGAGCCCGACCTCGTGCGCCGCGGCCGGGGCGATCCGGCCCGCGTGGGCCTGTAGGCGAGCCCTTGGCGCGCGCTACGGGTGGCACCGTGCCGTGGCGCGCGCTTGCTACAATAGCCCGCCTATGGACCCCACATTGATCCAGAACATCGCGGTTTACGCGATTCCCGTCCTGTTTGCCATCACGCTGCATGAGGCGGCGCATGGCTATGTCGCCAAGCATTTCGGCGACGATACAGCCTATGTCATGGGCCGCGTCAGCATCAATCCGCTGCGGCACATCGATCCCATCGGCACAATCGCAATGCCGCTGCTGCTGTATTTCGCAACCAAAGGCGCTTTCGTGTTCGGCTATGCCAAGCCGGTGCCGGTGCGCTTCGGCCGTCTGCGTGATCCGCGCTGGCATGGCATGTGGGTGGCGCTGGCAGGGCCGGCCACCAACTTTGGCCAGGCGATCTTCTGGGGCGTGCTGGCGGTTGTGTTCGCGATGGGCGGGGTGAACGAGCCGTTCCTGATCGGCATGGCGCGCGCTGGCATTCTCGTCAATATGGTGATGGCGGCGTTCAACATGTTTCCGCTGCCGCCGCTCGATGGCGGGCGCGTGCTGGCAGCACTCTTGCCACCTCGGATGGCGCTCGGTCTGTCGCGTATCGAACCGTTCGGCTTCTTCATCGTGATGGCGTTGATCATTTCCAACGTCATCACCAATGTCTGGATGCGCCCGATCATGGCGCTGCTGTTTCAACTGCTGCAGTGGATTCTGAGTCCGCTGCAGATGCTGTTTTCCTGAGTCTTCAACTCCATTTCCCACATGTTTCCTGACCGCGTTCTCTCTGGCATGCGTCCGACCGGTGCTCTGCACCTGGGGCATTACCACGGCGTCTTGAAAAACTGGGTCCGGCTGCAGGCCGAGTACCCGTGCTTCTTCTTCGTCGCCGACTGGCATGCGCTGACCACGCACTACGAGTCACCCGAGGTGATCGCGGAATCGGTGTGGGAAATGTTGATCGACTGGCTCGCTGCCGGCGTCGATCCAACGCAGTCCACGCTGTTCATCCAGAGCCGTGTGCCCGAGCACGCCGAGCTGTTCCTGTTGCTCTCGATGGGCACGCCGCTGGGCTGGCTTGAACGCGTGCCGACGTACAAGGACCAGATCGAGAAGCTCAAGGAGAAGGATCTCTCCACCTACGGCTTCCTCGGCTACCCGCTGCTGCAGGCCGCTGACATCTTGATCTACCGCGCCGGCTTCGTCCCGGTGGGCGAAGACCAGGTGCCACACGTCGAGATGACGCGCGAAGTTGCCCGCCGCTTCAACTACCTCTATGGCCGCGAACTGGGCTTCGAAGAGAAAGCGCTGGAAGCGGCCAAGAAGCTCGGCGGCAAGCGCGCCAAGCTGTATCTGGAACTGCGCACCGCGTATCAGGAGCGTGGCGAAGACGAGGCTCTGGAGCAGGCTCGCGCACTGCTGGCCGAATCCCAGAGCCTCTCGATGGGCGACCGCGAACGCCTGTTCGGCTACCTGGAAGGTGCCCGCAAGATCATCCTGCCCGAGCCGCAGGTGCTGCTGACCGAGGCATCGCGCATGCCGGGTCTCGACGGCCAGAAGATGTCCAAGTCGTACGGCAACACGATCCGCATGCGCGAGGACAAGGAAACCGTGGAGAAAAAGGTCCGCACCATGCCGACCGACCCGGCTCGCGTGCGCCGCACCGATCCGGGCGATCCTGACAAGTGCCCGGTCTGGCAACTGCACCAGGTCTACTCCGACGCCGACACGAAAGAGTGGGTGCAAAAGGGCTGCCGCAGCGCCGGCATCGGCTGCCTGGAGTGCAAGCAGCCCGTGATCGACGGCATTCTGCGCGAACAACAGCCGATGCTCGAACGCGCCCAGAAATACATGGACGATCCGTCATTGCTGCGCGCCATCATCGCAGATGGCTGTGATAACGCGCGTAAGGTCACGCAAGAGACCATGCGCGAGGTGCGCGAGGCGATGGGTCTGACGTATAGCTGATGAGTCGTTGATGTCTGCTGTCGCATTGGATCCGCACACGCTTGCTGCGCCGTCACCGTGGGTGGCGCGGTGGGCGGCTGAACTACCGGCCGGCGCCTCCGTGCTGGATGTGGCTTGCGGCAGCGGCCGCCACGCACGTTGGCTTGCTGCACATGGCCTGCAGGTGACGGGCATCGACCGTGACGCGGCAGCGCTTTCGGGCCTCGCGGGCATCGTCCAAACCATCGTCGCTGACATCGAAGGAAACCCGTGGCCGTTGCCCGCCGGGGCCACTTTCGATGCCGTTGTCGTCACGAATTACTTGTACCGACCGCTCTGGCCGCGTTTGCTGGCGTCCGTCGCGCCGGGCGGCCGCCTGATCTACGAAACCTTCGCCGTTGGAAACGAAACCGTCGGGAAGCCGTCCAATCCGGCATTCCTGCTGGCGCCGGGCGAATTGCTCGATGCCGTGCGCGGCCAACTGCGGGTGATCGGCTACGAAGACGGTTTTCTCGCGTCGCCTCGAGACGCTTATGTGCAGCGTGTTTGCGCGGTTCGCGAGCCGGCCGGGGCGGTTGCGCCGCGCTACGCACTTTGAAGTTGCTGAGGACGGCGGCTTACCCGTCTCTTGGCGGGTCTCAGATGTGGCGAATCCGTTCTGACGATCCGGTACAATCCGACTGTTTACGTTCACGCTTTTGTCTGCTTTCGAAACCATGATCCAGATTTCCGGCAGTCTCGTCGCCATCGTCACGCCCATGCACGAGGACGGCAGCCTTGATTTTCCGTCCCTGCGCAAGCTCATCGACTGGCACATCGCCGAAGGCACCGACGGCATCGTGATCGTCGGCACCAGCGGCGAATCGCCGACCGTGTCGGTGGAAGAGCACCGTGAGCTGATCCGCGTGGCGGTTGAACAGGCCAATAAGCGCATCCCCATTATTGCCGGCACCGGCGGTAACTCCACCACCGAGGCCGTCGAGCTGACGGCCTATGCCAAACAGGTGGGCGCTGATGCGTCCCTGCAGGTCGTGCCGTACTACAACAAGCCGACGCAGGAAGGGATGTACCTGCACTTCCGCAAGGTAGCCGAGTCGGTGGATCTGCCGGTCATTCTGTACAACGTGCCGGGCCGCACGGTGGCCGATATGACGGTCGAAACCATGCTGCGCCTGGCCGAAGTGCCGGGCGTCATCGGCGTGAAGGAAGCCACTGGCAACATCGACCGCGCTGCGCACCTCATCAAGGGCGCACCGGCCTCGTTCAAGATTTATAGCGGGGATGACCCGACGGCCATCGCGCTGATGCTGCTGGGCGGCCACGGCAATATTTCCGTGACAGCCAACGTGGCGCCGCGTGCCATGCACGAACTGTGCGCAGCTGCCATGCGTGGTGACGTGGAAACGGCTCGCCGCATTCACATGCAATTGCTGTCGGTGCACAAGAACCTGTTCGTCGAGTCGAATCCGATTCCCGTCAAGTGGGCTCTCCAGGCCATGGGCAAGATGGAAGGCGGCATCCGCCTGCCGTTGACGCCGCTGGCACCCCAGTATCACGAGGTTGTGCGCGCATCCCTGAAGGATGCCGGGCTGCTCTCCTGATTGTTTCAAGGCCCCTCCAGACGCTTCTGGGCCCTTAAGCCATCGTTCTCATCTGAAGGATCGCAAGTCAATGAAACTGCACCAAACCCGTCGCGGGGCTGTGGCGACGTCCGCTCAACTGTTGCTGGCCGCTCTGTCGGTTGCCCTGATTTCCGGTTGCGATACCGTCAATGAGGCGATGCAGCCGGACCGCATCGATTACAAATCGCAGGCCAAGAAGGGCCCGACGCTTGAAGTCCCGCCCGACCTGACCGGCATCCAAGCCGACCGCCGCTATGCCGCGCCGGATACGGGCACCACCACGCTGTCGGCCTACACGTCGACGGCGCCCAAGGTTACGACGCCTGGCTCGGGTACCGACAACGTGCTGCCGGCCGTGTCCGACATGCGCATCGAGCGCGATGGCAATCAGCGCTGGCTGGTCGTCAAGACCACGCCGGATGCTCTGTGGCCGCAATTGCGCACCTTCTGGCAAGAACTGGGTTTCCTGCTGGTGATCGACTCGCCAGAGACCGGCATCATGGAAACCGACTGGGCCGAGAACCGCGCGAAGATTCCGCAGGACATCATCCGTCGCACCGTCGGCAAGGTGTTCGATGGCCTGTACTCGACGTCGGAGCGCGACAAGTTCCGCACCCGCATCGAGAAGGGGCCGAATGGTTCGGTCGAGGTCTACATCTCGCACCGCGGCGCCCAGGAACAACTGGTCGGTTCGTCCAAGGACCAGACTGTGTGGACGCCGCGTCCGGCCGATCCCGAACTCGAGGCCGAATTCCTCTCCCGCCTGATGCAGCGTCTGGGCGCCAGCAAGGAAGCCGCGCAGCAGAAGCTTGCGCAAACGCAGGCTGCGCATCCGGTGCAAGACGGCACGAAGGCTGAACCGGCCCCGCGTACCGGCCCGTCGCTGCTGACGCAATCGAATGGCCAGCCGGTCCTGCAGGTGCCGGAGCCCTTTGATCGCGCCTGGCGTACCGTGGGCCTGGCGCTGGACCGTGTGAACTTCACCGTGGATGATCGCGACCGCTCGCAAGGCGTGTACTTTGTCCGCTACGCTGATACGCGTGCCGAAGCCAACGCGCCGGGCTTCTTCTCGCGCCTGTTCTCGGGCACGAAGATCGAAGACCTCAAGCGCGCCAAGCGTTACCGCGTGGTTGTGAAGGACGCAGGCACGTCGTCGACGGTGCTTGTGCAGAACGACGATGGCTCCGCGCAGACCGGCGACATCGGCAAGCGCATCCTGTCGCTGCTCGACGAGCAACTGCGGTAATCAGCATCATGCAGTACGGCTGCCTGGGTGGGCGATGACACTGAGATTCGCCAGCCTTGGCAGCGGCAGTGAAGGGAATGCGCTGCTCGTCGAATCCGCGAGCGGAGCGACGTGCACGCGCATTCTGCTGGATTGCGGATTCGGTATCCGCGAGACTGTGAGGCGGCTCGAACGCTTGGGCTGTACGCCGGAATCCCTCAACGCCATCCTCGTCACGCACGAGCATAGCGATCACGTTGGCAGCGCCTATGCGGTTGCTGCCAAATTCAATATCCCCGTCTGGACCAGCCACGGCACGTATCGCGCCACGGAAAACCTGCGCGGCGCTGACCGTGCGGCCGTGCGTTTCTGCCGCGCCGACGATATGTTCTGTGTTGGCGATCTGCAAATCTTGCCGTACACCGTACCGCATGACGCGCGCGAGCCGCTGCAGTTTGTTTTCGATGACGGTGCGCGGCGCCTGGGTGTGCTCACCGATGCCGGCATGTCGACGGAATACCTTTGCACTCATCTGACGGGCATGCACGCCCTCGTGCTCGAATGCAATCACGACCGGGAGATGCTGGCCAACTCAGCCTATCCCTGGTCATTGAAGCGTCGTATCGGTGGGGATTTTGGCCACCTGGCCAATGACATTGCCGCCGCGATCCTTACCCGCGTGCGCCACGACGCCTTGCATACGGTCGTGGCGGCGCATCTGTCCAAGCAAAACAACACGCCGCTATTGGCCGCTGAGGCGATCGCGGTGCCGCTGGGGGCCAGTGTTGAAGACGTGCCGATTGCGGATCAGGAAGAGGGGTTGCTCTGGCGCACCGTATAAGTGCAACAGGACCGATCGAAGCGGCTTGTAAGATTCAGAAACAACTTTGAATGGCAGAGGGGCAGCGCGATTGATGCCCGGATGCTCCAGCGCCAGATTGCGCCCATAAAAAAAAGGCCGACTCGAGAGTCGGCCTTTTTGTCTCGCGAGAAACGCGATTATTGCTTAGCAGCCGGGGCCGAAGCGTCAGCAGCCGGAGCCGATGCAGCAGCGCCCGAAGCAGCCGGAGCGGCAGCGGCGTCCGAAGCAGCCGGGGCAGCAGCAGCGTCCGAAGCAGCCGGAGCAGCAGCGGCCGGAGCCGAAGCTTCCGGAGCAGCAGCCGGAGCAGCGGCTTCTTCCTTCTTACCGCAAGCAGCCAGAGCCACAGCAGCCATCAGCGAGGCGATCAGGAGAGACTTTTTCATTTTTTCGATCCTTAAACTGAATATGGAAAGCGGACAACAGAAAGGCGATGAATAATTACCGGTAATTATCGCTCAGGTACTACACCTTCTTCTATGCTGGCAGCCAAGTCGCACGAGGGCTGCTCGGCTTGCAAGCTAGCGTCGGATTATAGCGACCTTTACCTACCATGTGTAGCGGAGTCGGGGCTGACGCACGTGCGATTCAGGCGCTTTTGTAACGATCTGTTTCAGCGCGGAATTATCGCTGTCCCGGTCCAGCCAGCCTCAGCCAGCCTTCTTCGTACCATGCATGCAGCGTATCCATCAGATCCGGCAAGCCGGCCGCCGCATCGACGGAAGCAGCGCTCGCACGACGTGCGTCCGCCAACGCGGAAAGCCACGCAAGCAACGTTCCCGAAGGCTCGAACGTATCGCCGTTGATCCAGAATCGGTGCGCGTCATACAGCGCCTGCGTGCGCGCGTCGAGCACGATGCCTTCCTTGCGCGCCCGGGCTGTGAAGCGGGCGAGCGGCAAACGGGGCTGCGTGACGAAGTCGACGTGATCCTTGGGCTCGGAAAGGTACGCGCCGAGGAATTCACCGACGAGTTCGGGTGTCCAGCGCAGCGCGTTGAGCTTCTGGGCAAGCGCCTTGACCATGGCAGCCGGTAGTTCGCCGGGGCGGGCCGTGGGTTTTTGTTCGGGATCGGCGTACCGGCCTTCGAAGTTGGGGTCGTCTTCCAGCGTTTGCGACAGGAAGCCCAGGAAGTGGCCGGCCAGCTCGCGGTACGAGGGTGAGCGGAAACCAATCGAGTACGTCATGCAGTCGCCCTCTGCCACGCCATCGTGTGCGTAGTGGGGGGGCAGATACAGCATGTCGCCGGGCTCGAGCACAAATTCCTCTTCAGGCTGGAAGTTGGCCAGGATTTTGAGCGGCAGATCGGGGACGAGCGTGAGATCGTCCTGGGCGGAAATGCGCCAGCGGCGTTTGCCGTGCGCCTGCAGCAGGAACACGTCGTACGAATCGAAGTGAGGGCCGACGCCGCCGCCGTCAGTGGCGAAGCTGATCATCACGTCATCGAGCCGCGCGTCGGGGATGAACCGGAAGCGCTGCATGAGCGCTTCAACCGCGGGCTCGACGAGGTTTGCGCCTTGCACAAGCACCGACCAGTTGCGCGTCTTGCGTGAAGGCAGCGGGCGTTCGTCGAAGGGGCCGTGGTTGAACGACCAGCGCCCGCGCGATTGCGCGATCAGGCGGGACTCGACATCGGGGCGCTCCGCCAGGGCAAGGACACGTTCCGGCGATAGCGGAAAGTGCAGTGCACGCATCTCTTCCGGGGATAGTGCCTGCCGGATCAGCAGAGGTTTTTTCTGCCAGTGCGTGCGCATGAAATCGCGCGGCGACAGCCCGCCGAGGAGTTGCGCTGGGCGCTCTAGCGGAAGAGCGGGTTGGACGCCGCCATCGGCAGCGTATAATGGGACTTCGTTCATGGAGTGCGCAATTGAAAATCGCGAAGAATACGGTGGTGTCGGTGGCTTACAAACTGTCCGACGCGCAGGGCAACGTCATCGAGGAATCCGATGAGCCGATGGTGTATTTGCACGGCGGCTATGATGGCACGTTCCCCAAAATCGAGGAAGCGCTGGACGGCCAGGAGCAAGGCTTTGAGACCAAACTGCAGCTCGAGCCGGACGACGCTTTCGGTGACTACGATCAAGAGCTGATCAAGATCGAGCCGCGTGATCGCTTTCCGGAACCGCTCGAAGTTGGCATGCAGTTCGAGGGAGTGCCTGAAGATGGCGATGAGGAAGACGCCATCGTCTACACCGTCACCGACGTGGCGGAAGACAAGGTCGTGCTGGATGGCAACCACCCGCTGGCCGGCATGGCGCTGCGCTTTGACCTGAAGGTCACGGAAGTTCGTGAAGCCACCGCTGAAGAAATCGAGCACGGCCACGTGCACGGTGAAAACGGCCTTGAAGTGGTGGACGAGGACGAAGACGACAAGCCGCACACGCTGCACTGATCGGCAAGTCCATCGAGATGCAAGAACGGGAGCTTCGGCTCCCGTTTTTTATTGCACCGGCGCTGGCGTGATTTCCGGCGCCGGGGCAGGGGTGTTGTCGAGGCGACGGCTGCGGAGATGAAACAGCGGCGAGTGGCCTGGTGTGACGGACACTTCCAGCCAGCGATCAAGCACTGGCGAACCGTAGGTCCGGGCGCGCATGACGTGCGAGTCCGGGCGGCCGTTTTCGTCCTTGAGCGGGCGGTCGAGCATGAAAGTCTGGCTGGCGCCGTGGATGAGTAGGACGGCGCCGCCGTACTCGCGCGTGAGCGTTCGCAACTGGCGCTTGAGTGCCAGGTAGCCGTCATGGGAGCGCCGCCGCAGCAAGCCGTCGAACAGGTTGGGCGCGTGGCGCCGCTCCCATCCGTCCTCAAAGAGCGGATCGGCCTGCATCATGATGACCACGCCGGCCATCTTGCGTTGGCGTGCGACGGCAAAGGCGCGTGCTAACCATTGGCGATTGGCTTCGAGGCGATCTTCGTATTCGCCGTTGCGTCCGCCTGCGATCTTGTAGTTGTTGTTGTCGCCGGGCACGTTGAGGGTGACGAACAGCACGTCGTTCATCGCCCAACGCGTATTTTCGCGGTAGCTGCGGAACTTGGCCTGATCGGACTGGCGCATGACGGTCATGGTGCGCTGGCCGAGCGTGTTGTCGTCCGGGTAGAACAGCTCGCGCAGGCGCAACAGGCGCTCCACCGGGTCGAAGCTGCCGGCGGCGGGGCGCTGGCAGTCGCTCCAGTCGTGGTCGCCCGGGATGTAGACGACGGGGGCGATCAGGCTGTCGAGCAGGTCATGGCGCGCTTCAAGCAGCGTGTCGGAGCACGATTCATCGCGGCCCTTGAGGTTGCCCAAGTGGACGACAAAGGCGGGGTGTTCGGCGTCGATGGCGTCCAGCAGCGTGCGCGCGGGAGCGACATCTTCGGCGCGCTCGGGCACGTTGCCGATCACCGTAAAGGTGAAGGTAGCCGGCCCATCAGTCGTAGGCTTCGTGCTTTTGGCCGCCGCCGGTACAGCCGTCGGCAGCAGCATCACCAAGGTCATGGCAATGCATTGGAGCGTGCGGGAAACTGAGCCGGGCCGGGTCATCGGATCAGGCGGATGGGCTCGCCAGCGCCTTGAGGCGATACAACGCATCAAGCGCTTCACGCGGTGTCATGTCGTCGGGGTCGATCCCGGCGAGCGCGTCCGTCAGCGAGTTGTCGGTCGCTTCATCGCTGGCATCGTCTTCGTCGTCGACGGGCGCATCGGCGGCGAGTGCGAACAGATCGAGCTGAGGTGTGGCGCCGGTGTCGGCGGAATGCTGCTCCAGCCAGGCGAGCCGTTTGCGTGCGGCGCGAATGACCGGCTGCGGCACCCCCGCCAACTGCGCGACCTGCAGGCCGTAACTCTGGCTTGCCGGACCTTCCTGCACGGCATGCAGGAAAACGATGCCGTCACCATGTTCGACGGCGGACAGGTGCACGTTGGCAGCCTGAGCAAACTCCTGCGGCAGTTGCGTCAGCTCGAAATAGTGCGTGGCGAACAGCGTGTGGCTACGGTTGTGCGACAGCAGGTGGCGCGCAATCGCCCAGGCAAGCGCCAGACCATCAAACGTGCTCGTGCCTCGCCCGATCTCGTCCATCAGCACGAGGCTGTTGGGTGTGGCGCGGTGCAGGATGGCAGCGGCTTCGGTCATCTCGACCATGAAGGTGGAGCGCCCGCCCGCCAGGTCGTCGGCCGCGCCAATGCGCGTGAAGATGCGGTCGATCGGTCCGATGACCGCAGCTTCCGCCGGCACAAATGCGCCCACGTAGGCGAGCAGCACGACCAGTGCGGTCTGCCGCATGAAGGTCGATTTACCACCCATGTTCGGGCCCGTGATCAGCAGCAGCTTGCGCGCCTCCTGCAGCACGCAGTCGTTGGCGACAAACTGTTCGACTTGTTGCTCGACCACCGGATGGCGGGCGCGCGTCAGTTCAATGCCGGGTGCATCCGTCAGCATTGGACGCGACCACGACAGCGCATGCGCACGCTCGGCCAGCGTCGCGAGCACATCGGCCTGCGCCAGTGCGGCGGCAATGCGCTTGAACTCGGCCAGATGCGGCAGCAGCTTTTGCAGCAATTCTTCGTAGAGAAGTTTTTCGCGTGACAGCGCGCGGTCCTGCGCCGACAAGGCCTTGTCTTCAAACGCCTTCAACTCGGGCGTGATGTAGCGCTCAGCGTTTTTCAGCGTCTGGCGGCGGCGGTAATCGTCGGGCACCTTGGCGGCCTGGCCATTGGTGACTTCGATGTAGAAGCCGTGCACGCGGTTGTACTCGACTCGCAGATTGGCGATGCCGGTGCGCTCACGCTCGCGGGCTTCCAGATCGACGAGGAATTGGCCGCAGTTTTCGGAGATGTCCCGCAACTCATCGAGGTCGGCGTCGTAGCCGCGGGCAATGACGCCACCGTCGCGCACCATCGCTGCCGGCTCTGCCATCACCGCGCTCTGGAGCAGGGCGTGAGCGTCTTCGGGCAGGGTGAGCGCGGCGTACAGCTCGGCTAGCAGCGGTGCAGCATCGCTTTGCGGCAGCTCTTCGCGAATCTCGGGCAGGCGTGCGAGCGTGTCGCGCAGCGAAGACAGATCACGCGGGCGTGCCGACAGCAGCGCCAGTCGCCCGGTAATGCGCTCCACATCGGACAGTGTGCGCAGCGTCGCACGCAACGTTTGCCAATCGCTGCCGAGCAGCACTTCGATCGCCTGCTGCCGCGCTTGCGGCACTGCGCGATCCCGCAGCGGGTGATGCAGCCAGTGGCGCAGCAGGCGGCTGCCCATGCTGGTCGCGCAGGTGTCCAGCAGCGAGAACAGCGTCGGCGATTCCTGCCCCCGCAGCGTCTCGGTCAGCTCCAGGTTGCGGCGCGTGGCGGTGTCCAGGCCGATGAATTCGCTCTCATGCTCGACGGTCAGGCCGATCACGTGACGCAGCGATTGGCCTTGCGTGGCCGCGGCGTAGTTCAGCAGCGCCCCGGCAGCAGCCAGCGCGGCCGTCAACGTTTCCGCACCAAAGGCAACGAGGCTTGCCACGCCGAGTTGTTCGCGCAGGCGGCGGGTGCCGGCTTCCACGTCGAAGTGCCAATCGGGCAGGCGCGTGCGGGCAACATCCACCTGGATGGTGTTGAGCGTCGCATCGTCGGCCAGCACTTCGGCGGGGCGGATGCGTTCGAGTTCACGGTCGAGCTGGTCGGGGCTGCATTCCATCACGCGCAGTTCGCCGCCGACGAGGTTGAGCCAGGCCAGACCAATCAGCGGTGCTGTGCCACGCTTGCCCGGCAGGTGCGCGATGGCCAGCAGATGGTTGTTGACTTTGTCAGACAGGAGCGCGGCATCCGTCAATGTGCCGGGCGTAACGACGCGTACGACCTTGCGTTCGACCGGTCCCTTGGTCGTGGCCGGGTCCCCGATCTGCTCGCAGATGGCAACCGATTCGCCCAGCTTGACCAGCTTGGCGAGGTATTGCTCGGCAGCGTGGAACGGGATGCCCGCCATGCGGATCGGATGCCCGTTGGAGCTGCCGCGTGCGGTGAGCGTGATATCGAGCAGGCGCGAGGCTTTTTCGGCATCTTCGAAGAAGAGCTCGTAGAAGTCGCCCATGCGATAGAAGACAAGCGTGTTCGGATGCCCCGATTTCAGCCGTAAATATTGCTGCATCATCGGGGTGTGCTTGTCGAAGGGGCCGTATTTCGGGTCGATCTCCAGAACTGGGGCGGAGTGTTCAGCCATGCGGTGCAATGAGTACTAAAGCGCGGCGCACGACCTGCTCAGGTCTGATTGGGTCGTGTGCGGAAGGTGTTGAATCGCGCAATTGTTGCACACCCGCCGTGCCGCATCACCGCACATCGTCGGCGAGCCGGGCTTCCAGAAAGTCGAGAAAGCACGCAATCCGCGAAGCCAACTGGGTGTTGCGGTAGTACACCGCGTGAATCGGCTGCAGCACCTCCACGGTGGCATCCGGCAGCACCTGCACAAGGTCGCCGGTGCGCCGGTCTTCAGCGCTCATGAAATCGGCCAGGCAGACGATGCCGGCGCCTTGCAGTGCGAGCTGGCGCAGGGTTTCACCGCTTGAAGCCTTGAGCGTGGGCTCGATACGCAGTCGGTCGCCGTGCGGGCCGCGCAAGGGCCACAGATTCAGCGATTCAGGCTGCCCGAAGCCAAGCAGGGCGTGCTTTTTCAAATCATCCACTTCGCGGGGCCGGCCGTGCGCTTTCAGATAGGCGGGGCTCGCCAGCACGCGCAGCCGCCGCGTGCCGAGCAGGCGCGCACGCAGGGTGGAATCGCGCAGCGGGCCGATGCGGATCGCCACGTCGGTGTCTTCTTCCAGCAGATCGATGATCAGGTCGTTGGTGTTCAGCTCCAGGTCAATCTGCGGATACCGCGCGCGGAAGTCCGGCACCAGCGGCGCCACCACATGCAGCATGAATGGCATGGCAGCGTTGATGCGCAGGCGTCCGGCGGGCTGCTGACGGCGCAGGGCGATCTGCTCCTCGGCCTCGTCGACGGCGGCGAGGATGCTGCGCGCCTGCGCCAGAAATGTCGCGCCCTCGTCGGTAAGCGACAGCCGCCGCGTTGTGCGCGAGAGCAGGGTGGTGTCCAGCTTCTCTTCCAGGCGGCGCAACGCGCGGCTCACACCCGACACGGTCTGGCCGAGTTGCTCGGCGGCAGCCGTGACGGAGCCTGTATCGACCACGGTGCGAAAGGCGAGCAGTTCTTCGAGCGTGGTTTTCATCGTCGATTGTCAATTAAAGATCAAAAGAATTCTGCTCAATTTGGCGATTTTTGCAAGGATCGCCCTTGGGTTCAACTGCCCTGCACGGGCGCAAATCCAAGGCTGCAGCCGTTAGCGCGGGCACACCGCCCTCAAGATTGGTGCGCTGCCTGCCGATAGACCATCCGGACCCCTAAAACCATAGTGGGAACGCATTTGCGCAAATGGCGCCTGGCGGTTCCACATCCGGAGACTCTGGAATGAGCAAGCTCAGCTTTCGCCAAAAGCTTTGGCTGCCGCTGGTCATCAGCCTTGTCGCGCTGACCTTGATCTCGGTATTCAACGCGTATCAGGCGCGCGAGATCCGCGTGGAGGAGCGCAAGAACAACCTTGTCAGCGTGACGACCATGGCTATGAACCTGGTCAAGCAGTACGACGATCTGACCAAGAACGGCACGTTGAGCAAAGACGCCGCGCAGCAGCAGGCGCTCGACCGCTTCAAGGCCCTGCGCTACGACAAGGACGGCTACTTCACCATCACCAACTCCAACAACGTCGTGGTGATGCACCCGATCAAGCCCGAGTTCATCGGCAAGGATCAGTCCGGCTTCAAGGATGCGCAGGGCAATGCCGTCTACGTGGGCTTGAGCAACGCCGCCAAAGACCCGAAGGGCGGATTCACCAGCTATGTGTGGCCGAAAGTCGGCGGCACGGATCCTGTGCCTAAGACGGCTTTCGCGATGCGCTATGAGCCCTGGGACTGGGTTTTCTCGACCGGCGTCTACATGGACGATATCAACGCCGCGTTCATGACTTCGCTGTACCAGACCGGCGGCCTGCTGGTGCTGGTGGGTGGTTTGCTGTTGCTGCTGGGCGGCGTCGCAAACCGCGGCCTGCAGCGCACGCTGGGCGGCGACCCCGCCTATGCTGCCGATGTGGCCAACCGCATCGCCGGCGGTGACCTGACGGTCGAGATCGCTACCCGTGCCGATGACAATCACAGCCTGCTCTACGCGATGAGCCGCATGCGCGGCGCGCTGGTGCAGACCATCGGCCGCATCAAGGGCGCTTCGGAAACCATCGGCACCGCCACGCGCGAGATCGCCAGCGGTAACCTCGACCTGTCGTCGCGCACCGAACAGCAGGCCAGCTCGCTGGAAGAAACGGCTTCGGCCATGGAAGAGCTGATGTCGACCGTGCAGCAGAACGCCGACAACGCCCAGCAGGCCAACCAACTGGCCGCGTCCGCCTCGGATGTGGCCGTGCGTGGCGGCGATGTGGTGACGCGCGTGGTGGAGACCATGGGCTCGATCAACGCATCGTCGCGCAAGATTGTCGACATCATCGGCGTGATCGACGGCATCGCTTTCCAGACGAACATCCTCGCGCTGAATGCCGCGGTGGAAGCCGCCCGCGCCGGTGAGCAGGGCCGCGGTTTTGCCGTGGTGGCTGGTGAAGTGCGTAGCCTTGCGCAGCGCAGTGCTGCTGCTGCCAAGGAAATCAAGGCGCTCATCGACGATTCCGTCGTCAACGTGGATGCGGGCAGCGCGCTGGTGGAAGAGGCCGGCACGACGATGCGCGAGATCGTTGCGAGCGTGAAGCGCGTGACCGACATCGTTGGCGAGATTTCGTCGGCTAGCCAGGAACAGCGCTCGGGGATCGAAGAAGTCAGCCACGCCGTCACGCAGCTTGACGACGCCACGCAGCAGAACGCCGCGCTGGTGGAAGAAGCTGCTGCAGCCGCGCAATCGCTCGAAGAGCAGGCGGTGAGCCTGACGCAGGTGGTGGCGCAATTCCGCCTCGATGCGCACGCGCTGCGCGCTCCGACCATGGTGGCCAAGGTTGAGCCGGTTGTTGCGCCGGTCAAGCCGGTCGCAATTGCAGCGCCGGTAGCACCCAAGGACGAAGCGCCGCGCCGCGATGCCGCCAAGCCGAGCACCGATTCCGCCAAGCCCAGGCTGACGTCGCGCAAGCCGCCTGTACTGCGCAAGGCGGCGGCCAAGCCGGTCGATCGAGCCGAGAAGAGTGTGCCCGCACCGGCGGTGATACCGGCAAGCCTGACCAAAGCGAAGCCGCTGGTGGCCGCCGGAGACGATTCGGATTGGGAAACGTTTTGACCCGCGACCGACTTTCACCTCGTTGATTTGACGCACGCAATCGCGTGCTTGCCTGCCCGGATTCCGGAGACAAGATGGACCGCATTTTGAAGAACACCAGCGTGCGCGCTGGCCTGCTGGCGATTCTGATCACCTTTGCACTGATGATCGTGGTCGGGGCGGCGGTGGGTGTGCTGGCCCTGCGCACGACCAACACTGCCACGGAACGCGTGCATGAGATTTCCGACCGCAGCATGCTGTTGAACGACGCCTACAAGGACATGCAGCGTGCGCGCACCGGCATGTCGCGCCTGTACAGCGTGCTGCGTGAGAACATGGATGACGCCGCCAAGGCGGCAGCGCTTGCCAGCTCAGAGAAAGGTCTGAAGAAGTCCATCGAACAGGTGGAGGCGTTCAAGAATGCGCCACCCATCGAAGGTGTTGACGAGTCGCAGCACCAGGCGATCGTCCAGGCGGCACAGACGCACATCGAAGCTGTGCAGCGCGCCCTGGCCGCCTTGCGTGCCGGTGATGCGGCAGCCTATGCCCCGATCAACTACAAGGACGTGACCGATACCGGTGCGGCGTGGTCGGTGCAGATCGAGAATTTCCAGAAGCTCGTCAAGAAGCTGGCCAAGGACGAGGCCGACAATGGCCGCGCGCGCTATGAAACGATCCTCAAGTTTGTGGCGCTCGGTATTGCCATGGCGCTCGCATTGATCGTGGCGGTGTTCTACGGGCTCAAGGCTTTCGTGATCACGCCGCTCAACGAAGCCGTGACTGTGCTGAGCCGTGTGGCGGAAGGCGATCTGGCCGTTCATGTCAAAACGGGTGGTCGCAATGAACTCGGCCGCCTGCTGGCCGCCGTGGGCCGCATGCGCGAGAGCCTGGTGAACACCGTGCGTCAGGTGCGCAACAGCTCGGATTCGGTCAACACCGGCGCGCACGAAATCGCCAGCGGCAACCTCGATCTGTCTACGCGCACCGAGCAGCAGTCGGCCTCGCTGGAGAAGACTGCCGCGAGCATGGAGCAGATGACCTCCACCGTGACCAACAATTCCGAGAATGCCCGTCAGGCCAGCGCGCTGGCGTCAAACGCTGCAGACCTGGCTTCGCGCGGCGGCGATGTGGTGCGCGGCGTGGTGGCCACCATGGATGACATCAGCGCGGGCTCGCGCAAGATGGCCGACATCATCGGCGTGATTGACGGCATTGCCTTCCAGACCAACATCCTGGCGCTCAACGCTGCCGTGGAAGCCGCTCGCGCCGGCGAGCAGGGCCGCGGCTTTGCCGTGGTGGCTGGCGAAGTGCGCGCGCTGGCTCAGCGCAGTGCTGCCGCTGCCAAGGAAATCAAGACGCTGATCGACGATTCAGTATCGCGCGTGCAAGCAGGCCACACGCAAGTCGCGCAGGCCGGCGAGACCATCACCGAGACGGTGGAAGCTGTACGCCGCGTCGCCAATATCGTTGAAGACATTGCTTCCGCATCGGCCGAGCAGACGCAGGGCATCCTGCAGATCGGCCAGGCCGTGACGGAAATGGAGCAGGTGACGCAGCAAAACGCCGCGCTGGTCGAACAGGCCGCCGCCGCCGCACAGTCGCTGGAAGAGCAGGCGCAGAATCTCACGCAGGTGGTGTCGCAGTTCCGGCTGGATGGGGCAGAGACCGCCGCCATTGCTGCGGCCAAACCTGAGAAGGCTGCCAAGCCTGTGGCCAAGGTCGCAGCAAAGCCGGTCAGCGCGGCCAAGCCCGCCCGCGCGGCTTTGCGCAAGCGTGAACCGAAGATCGCTGCTCAGCCGGCGGCGTCTGCGCCGGTTGCACCTGCCGCAGCTGCTTCTGCTGCCGCTCCCGCCCGCAAGCAGCCTCTGGCCGTGGCCGGTGGCGGTTCCGACGCCGATTGGGAAACGTTCTGATCGGTTGAGAATTCAGGCATCGAGCGCTGGGCCATCGATGCGTTTGGCCCAGCTTTCCACCTCGCCGCGTGCGAGGCGGCCCTCCACGAGCTTGCGCCATGACGGCGTAAGCGGCAGCGCCAGCATGTCGGCCAGCGCCGCACGATCGAGCATGTTGCGGTAAAGCACGTCCAGCACACGCGCCAGCGGCCATTGCGGCCATGGGCGCTCGAGCCATTCGAGCGCATCGCCCGCGCGCAGTGTGCCGCCTTCCAACACCCGGTAGTACCAACCCGTGCGTCCGGTGTTTTGCACCCGGCGTGCCATGTCGCGCGCATTGAACCGGTCGTTGAGCTTCCAGCACGGCTGACGCAGTTGCGACACCTCCAGCACCACGCTGCCCGCACGCAGGCGGTCACCCACGCAGATGTCCGCTTCGGTGATGCCCGTCGTGCTCAGGTTCTCGCCGAAAGCGCCGGGCCGTGCGAGTACGGGCTGCGCGCCAATGTCTGCTTGCCAAGCCGCGTAGTGGTCGAACGGGTAGTGGTGAATCGCCTTGTCGGGGCCGCCGTGCACACGCAGATCGCCTTGCTCATCACCGACGAAGCCGTTGATGTCGACCTTCACTACGTCGCTAACGGGGCGCTTATCGATGGCGCTGCGCGAGCCAGGGCGTGTGTAGTCGACAGCGCGCCCGGTGAGGAGGGCATCGATGCGAATGGGGCCGGGCAGCGTCATGCAGCCTCCGCGCGATCCAGCCAGGCGGTGAAGACCTCGCGCGCGCGTTGCGACAGGCGTTCCGCAATCGCCGGCACCTGCGCACGCAGCACGCGTAGGTCGATGCCTGCGGCACCGAGCTCCGCCGCGTGCCCGATCAACCACGCTTCCAGCTCATCCAGATTTGCCTCCAGATGGAATTGCAAGCCCAAGGCGTGGGTGCCAATGGCGAAGGCTTGCTCTGCGCAGCCTGCCGTGAATGCCAGCCGTTGCGCGCCCGGCGGCAAGTCGTACCGGTCGCCGTGCCAGTGCAGCACCGGCGTGCCGTCGGCCAGCGGCGCAAGCGGCGAGTCTGCGCCTTCGGCCGTGAGCGTGATGGGCGCAAAGCCGATCTCCTTCACGCCCATCGGCTTGACCGCCGCTCCCAGCGCCCGTGCCATCAACTGCGCCCCCAGGCAGATACCAAGCAACGGCTTGCGTGCGGCCAGTCGCTGCGCGATGGCGGCGGCTTCGTCTCGCACGAACGGATACGTTGCATCGTCGTATGCGCCGATTGGCCCGCCCAGCACGATCAGCAAATCGGCCGCCGCCATGTCATCGGTAGGCACAGGCTGCACGCCCACGTCCGCGGTGCGTACGGTGTAGCCGCGCGCTTCCAGCAGCGGCTGCAGGATGCCGAGATGCTCGAACGGAACGTGGCGCAGGGCGAGGGCGGTTTTCATGGCAGGTGATGACTGTTAGAGGCGAAGCACATTGTGAATGAGGGGCGCGGCTCGCAAAAGCCGTGCGGCTGGCGAGGGTTTGTCGCGCGACATTGGCGCCTTGAGGCACACGCTTGGCGATGCCACGGTGGCGGACTGCTCTGCACGCAACGCGAAAGGCCTCGGCGACACGGCTTTGACATGCCCACTAAGTGTTGCTTATATCGGTTGTTAGCAACGTGCATTGCAACCCCCACGAAAAACCCGTTTCGAGGGGATGCCAGTCTCGCGTCATCTTATTAAGATCGCTCCCCACAGAGTGCCGCCTCGGTACCGATAAGAAAATTCTGGAGGGAGTTGTGCGAAAGCCAATGCTGTATTGGGCCGTGGCGTGCGTTGCCGTGGCTTGCCTGGGCGCGTGCGCGCCGATGGTATCTACCGCGCCAGCCACGCTGGCCACTGACAACGCGACGGGGCCGTCGCGGATTCAACTGAAATCGGCAACGGAAATCCGCTTGGAGACGGGTTATACGCGCACGCTTGCGGCCGGCTCCAACTGGCAGCGCGTGGGTACGTTGCCGCAAGGTGCTGTCTATCGCCCGGTCGGCACGATCTTCACGATTGAAGGCCGTCAGGTTCACGAAGCCTATCTCGTTATCGCCGGTCAACGCCTGGTCGGGTTTTACCTGCCCGGCGAGCAGGCGTACTCCCCGCTTTCCACAGCTGTATCCATCACAACAGGAGAATCACAATGAAGGGAGTTTTGCGCGCATTGGCTTCGGCCATCGGTATCACCGTTCTGATGGCGGGTTGCGCGTCGGGCGTGAAGTATTCCGAGATGGCTTCGTCGATTCCGACGCTCAAGCAAGATCAAGGGCGCGTGTACTTCTTCCGCTCGTCGTCGCTGATCGGTGCGGCCCTGCAGCCGGACATCAAGCTGAACAGCGAAGTGGTGGGGCAATCCAAACCGGGAGGCTTCTTCTTCGTTGACCGCCCGGCTGGCAAGTATGTCGTGTCAACGGCTACCGAAACCGAGAAGACGCTGAGCTTCGCACTGGACGCCGGCGAGACAAAGTACGTGCGCACGTCGCCATCGCTGGGTCTGATTGTCGGCCGCGTGGTGCCGGAGCTTGAAACGCCGGAAAAGGCGCAGGCCGAACTGCCGTCGTTGAGCTTTGCGCCCAACCAGCCGCCGGTTGCCAAGAAGTAAGCCGGAAGGTGAAAAAAAGCCCGCACGAAGCGGGCTTTTTTATTGGCGGCTATTGGCGAGCAACGTGGCGATCAAGCCTCAGCCTTCGACCGCGAGAACGGCGAGGTGATCTTGATCATCTGCACGAAGGCCTTCGGGTTGCCGGCCAGGATTTCACCCTGGTCAAGGTAGCCCGATTCGCCGGTGTAGTTGCCCACCAGACCGCCCGATTCCGTTACGAGCAGCGAGCCGGCGGCCATGTCCCACTTGCTCAGGCCCTGCTCGAAGAAACCGTCGAGGCGGCCGCAAGCGACGTAGGCGAGGTCAAGCGCGGCGGCGCCTGGGCGACGCAGGCCGGCGCAGTTTTCCGTCATGGTCGCAAACAGGCGGGTGTAGTCGTACAGGCCTTCCAGATCGCGGTAGGGGAAACCGGTGCCGATCAGGCAGTCGGCCAGCTTGTCGCGACGCGTAACGCGAATGCGGCGGTTGTTCAGGAACGCGCCGGCGCCCTTGGAGGCGGTGAAGAGTTCGTCGCGCGTCGGGTCGTACACCACAGCTTGGGTGACGACGCCACGCTGCATCAGCGCGATCGAGACGCCATATTGCGGGAAGCCGTGAATGAAGTTGGTGGTGCCGTCCAGCGGGTCGATCACCCAGACGTTTTCGCTGGCGGTTTCGCCGTCGGCCCAGGATTGGCCGGACTCTTCCGCTAGAATCGCGTGATCGGGGTAGGCAGTCTTGATGACTTCGATGATCGCCGCTTCAGCTGCGCGGTCGACTTCGGTGACGAAATCGTTGTGTTGTTTGCGCTCGGTGCGCAGGCTATCGACGTCGAAGGACGCGCGGTTGATGACGGTGCCGGCCTTGCGAGCAGCCCGGACGGCGATATTGAGCATCGGATGCATGTGGGATCTCCGCGCCTGGCGCGCCGGTTTTCGAAAGCGGCCGCAGGCGAAACAACACAACGAATTGTAGAAGAACGAGCGGCGGGCCAATCTCGCGATCCTGCCCGCCGTCAAAAGAGTGGCCGTATTGTATATGAACCCCGCCCCAGGCGCCCCGCGAATTGCGCCAATGAGCACGTCGAACACAACTCCTGCCGACCCGGAAACGCTGCGCCAGCGCGCCGCGCGGTGTCGTTTCGTGCTGGTCGAGACCAGCCATCCCGGCAATGTCGGCTCCACAGCACGTGCGCTCAAGACGATGGGGTTCGGCGAGCCCGGCAGCTTCGTGCTCGTACGCCCGCGCGAGGCCGACGCCCAATGCCACGCCGATGCCGTTGCCATGGCAAGCGGCGCCGATGATGTGCTGGCCGCCGCCCGCGTGGTCGACGGCATTGGCGAGGCGCTGGTCGGTGCCTCGCTCACCATTGCGCTCACCGCCCGCCCGCGTGAATTCGGCCCGCGCCGCATTGGCCCGCGTGCCGCTGCAGAAGAAGTGGCCGCATTGCTGGCCGCGCCGGGCACCACCATCGCCTTCGTCTTCGGCAATGAGCGGTTCGGTTTGCCCAACGAGGTGGTGGAGCGCTGCCACGTGGTCACGCACATTCCAGCCAACCCCGCGTATGCCTCGTTGAACCTGTCGCAGGCGGTGCAGTTGATTGCGTACGAAGTGCGTATGGCGCTGCTGGCCGATACCGGCACGGGGGACACCCGCATGGAAGGCGTCGGCTTTGTCGGTGAGCCGGCCACGGCCGAGCAGATCGACGGGATGTTTGAACATCTGGAGCAGGGTCTGGTTGAGATTGGCTTTCTCGACCCCGCCCAGCCGAAAAAGCTGATGCCGCGCCTGCGACGTCTGTTTGCCCGCACGCAGTTGGAGGCCGAAGAGGTCAACATCCTGCGCGGGATTGCCAAGCGCATGCTGGGCCGCCACGCCGAAGCAGCCACGCCGCCCACCGGCGCAGCCGACGACTGTCGCTGACCGCCCTGAAAGCCGCCCGTTGTTGAGCAAGCAGGGCGGCATCCCCTGCATGTCTGGTTAAAACCCTTGCCGCAGCGCGGTAAGGCAATGCCTTACACTGCCCTCAGCGCATCGCGCATATAGATATAACGATCCACACACCTGAAGATGTTCACACGCATTCGCGAAGATATCGGCGCCATCATGGAGCGAGACCCGGCCGCGCGCAGCCGCTGGGAAGTGCTGACCTGCTACCCGGGTCTGCACGCCATCATCGTCCATCGGGTCGCGCACGCGTGTTGGCACGGGGGCTTCCGGTTGCTGGGGCGGTGGTTCTCTCACCTCGGCCGCTTCCTCACCGGCATCGAGATCCACCCCGGCGCGACAATTGGCCGGCGCGTGTTCATCGACCACGGCATGGGCGTCGTGATTGGCGAGACGGCCGAAATTGGTGACGACTGCACGATCTACCAGGGCGTCACGCTGGGCGGCACGTCGCTCTACAAGGGCGCCAAGCGGCATCCGACGCTCGGTAAGGGCGTGGTGGTGAGCGCGGGTGCCAAGGTGCTCGGCGGCTTTGTCATCGGGGATGGGGCGCGGGTTGGGTCCAACGCGGTTGTGCTCAAGCCGGTGCCGCCGGGTGCCACGGCGGTTGGCATTCCGGCGCGCATCATCGAACGCGATGTCGCTACCGAGGCCCGGTCTGCGCTCAAGCAGGAGTTTTCCGCTTATGGCATCACGCCGGATGCGGACGATCCGGTGTCGCTGGCGCTCAAGCGGATGATCGACCACAGCGAGCTTCAACAGGAGCGCATCGAGTCGATTCTTTCTGCGCTCGATCGCCTGGGTGCGCACCTGGAAAACTCGCCGAACGATCCGTTCGATGCCAGCGAACTGAAGCGGATGCTCAAGTAAGCAAAGGGCCGGTGGCGACAGCTTATGTCGTCACTTGCTCGACCGTCAGCGTGCCATCTTGCAGTTTGAGGAAACTGCCGCGCGGGTGTGCTTGATCGAAATCCCAGTCGGAAAGTACCCAGCGGCTGCCGCTCGGCTCGTGATGCAATTGCGGGCGGTGCGTGTGGCCGTGGATGAGCGTGGACGTATTGGATGCCTTGAGCAGCGCGTCCACCGCATCGGGTGCGACGTCGCCCATCATCGCGGCGGCGCGGGGTTCGCCGGCGACATTGGCGGACACGGCACGGCCGGCTTCGCTCTCTGCGCGCATCTTCTGCGCGATCTTCAGCCGCCAGCGAAGCGGCATCATCAGGAATATCCGCTGCACCCAGCGCTTGCGCGTCCAGTGGCGAAAACGCATGTAGGCCGTGTCGCGCGTGCAGAGGGCGTCGCCGTGGGCAAGCACGATGCGCTGGCCATCATCCGCTTCCAGCACGGTGGGATCAGGTAGCAGCGTAGCGTGCGCGGCCTTCAAAAAACGCTTGCCGAGCAGGAAGTCGCGATTGCCATGCATGAACAGCACGCGCGTGTCGCCCGCTGCCACGTCAGCGAGCAGGTTGGCGATGTGCCGGTGGAACGGATCAGCCAATTCTTCATCGCCGACCCAGTATTCGAAGAAGTCACCCAGGATGACGAGCGTGCGTGCCTCGCGGGCGCGCGTGCGCAGGAAGCGCTCGAACGCGGTGGCGGTGGCCGGCATGCTGGCCGTCAGGTGCAGATCCGAAATAAAAAACACCGGCCCGGAAACCCGGACCGGTGTCTTCAGCGCGGATGCCTGTGAGGCGTGCGCTGCGTCGGTCATTCGATCACTTCAGCGCTTTCGATGATCACGTCTTCCATCGGCACGTCCTGGTGGAAGCCGCGGTTGCCCGTGCGAACAGAGCGGATCTTGTCGACCACATCCATGCCTTCGGTGACTTTGCCGAAGACGGCGTAGCCCCAGCCTTGCGGCGTCGGCGACGTGTGGTTCAGGAAGTCGTTGTCGACCGTGTTGATGAAGAACTGAGCGGTGGCCGAGTGCGGATCGTTGGTGCGTGCCATGGCAATGGCGCCGCGTTCGTTCTTCAGGCCGTTGTTGGCTTCGTTGTCGATCGGCGCCTTGGTGGGCTTCTGGTTCATCTTCTCGCCCGGCTCAAAGCCGCCGCCCTGGATCATGAAGCCCTTGATGACGCGGTGGAACACCGTGCCGTTGTAGTGGCCATCCTTCACATAGGCGACGAAGTTGGCAACTGACTTGGGTGCCTTCTCAGCGTCCAGGGCCAGGGTGATGTCGCCGTGGTTGGTGTGCAGCTTGACTTGGGTCATGGTGAATTCCTTGGGTGGGGCAAAAAAGCGTTACTTGGAGACGACGGTGGCCGATTCAATCACGATCGGCTTCACAGGCACATTCTGGTGCGGGAATTTCGTGGTGGTTTCCACCGCCTTGATCTTGTCGATGGTGTCGGTGCCATCGACCACCTTGCCGAAGACGGTATAGCCGTAACCGTCCTGACCAGGGTAGTTGAGCATGTTGTTGTCCACCACGTTCACGTAGAACTGCGCGGTGGCGGAGTTCGGGTCCATGGTGCGGGCCATGGCGATCGTGTACTTGTCGTTCTTCAGGCCGTTCTTCGATTCGATTTCGACCGGCGGGCGGGTGTCCTTCTGTTTCATGTCGGCCGTGAAACCGCCGCCCTGGATCATGAAGCCGTCCATCACACGGTGGAAGATCGTGCCCTTGTAGAAGCCGTCCTTCACGTACTGCAGAAAGTTGGCGACCGTCTTGGGCGCCTTGTCCGGATACACCTCAACGGTGAAGTTACCCATCGACGTCTTGAACTGGACGCGTGGCGCGGACGCGGTGGCTGCCGTGGCTGCAGTGGCGGTTACGGCCAGTGCACACACGAGCCCGGCAAAGAGGGAGCGAATACGGAGCATGGTCAGAAAGAGAGAGCTTGGGGTGGGAAAAGCAGGATCGGCCGCGTCTTCTTCTTACTGACGCTTCGCCGGCTTGGCGCTCACGCCGCTGGCTGCGGGCAGCGTGGTCGTGGTGGGTTTGGACGCAGGGTGCACGCCCGGCAGATCGGGCAGGGCATCCAGACGCGCGCGCGCGGCGGCGTTCTTCGGGTTCAGCTTGATCGCGCTCTGATACGACTGCGCGGCCAGGCGGACGTAGACGTCACCGAGGTTGGATTGCGCCAGCGCATTTTCCGGCGCCACGCGGTTCGCCATGATCAGGTTGTCGCGGGCGCGGAGCAGTTCGCCTCGCTCTGCATACAGCGCGGCCAAGTTGATGTACGGCTCGGGCAGTTCCGGGAAATCCTGTGTCATCTGACTAAAGGCGACGATGGCATCATCGGCGCGGCCCACGCCGGCAAGTGCCACGCCGCGCTGGAAGCGTGCCTGCGCGTTGCGCGGCTGGGAGGCGACGTCCTTGTCCAGCTCGGCCAGTGCCTCGGCGTATTGCTTCTTGGCCAACGCGTCGTCGATGCGCTTTTGGCGCGCAACCTGCGGCGCTTGCTGCGTGCTGGGCATCAAATCGGCCGGCAAGGCAAAGCCGGCGGTCTGGGCGAAGGCCGGTGCCGCCGACATGGCAAGCAGGCAAGCCAGGGTGGCAGCGGTCTGACGCAGCGGTCTGTTCATGAGAATCGGTTCCGTTATACTCCGCCGCATTCTAACAAACCGTCTTTGTGCGCAGCCGCGGCCGTGCGTGCCAGGAAAGGTTCTTGACGGGGAGCATGCCAGACGCACAGGCAGGCCGCCCCGTCAGCGCAGTTCCGGTAAGATATGCCGCTAGTTTTGCAGGCGCCGCACTGGCGCCAATTGCCTCCAATTTGGTCCGCCCGCAACGTTGTACATCGCATGCGCGGCGCGCTGAGTCTCCCGACACCGCTTCATGGAATCACTCAAGATCTACAACACGCTCGCGCGTGAGAAACAGACGTTCGTCCCCATCGAGCCCGGCCGCGTGCGTATGTACGTGTGCGGGATGACGGTGTACGACTACTGTCACGTCGGGCATGCGCGGGTCATGGTGGTGTTCGACATGGTGCAGCGTTGGCTGCGCGCGGCAGGTTACGACGTGACCTACGTGCGCAACATCACCGACATCGATGACAAGATCATCAAGCGTGCGGTCGAGAACGGCGAGACGATGAGTGCGCTCACTGGCCGCTTCATCGCTGCCATGCACGAAGACGCCGATGCGCTTGGCGTGCAGCGCCCCGACCACGAGCCCCGCGCCACCGAATACGTGCCGCAGATGCTGAGCATGATCGGCAAGCTGCAGACGAACGGCCTCGCCTATCAGGCGACCGACGGCGACGTGAACTACGCCGTGCGCAAGTTCCCCGGTTACGGCAAACTCTCGGGCAAGTCGCTCGAAGACCTGCGTGCCGGCGAGCGTGTGGCAGCCAACGATGCCAAGCAGGATCCGCTCGACTTCGTGCTGTGGAAATCCGCCAAGGCTGACGAGCCTGCCGAGTCGCGCTGGGCCTCGCCGTGGGGCGAGGGCCGCCCAGGCTGGCACATCGAGTGCTCGGCAATGAGCTGCGAACTGCTGGGCGAACATTTCGACCTGCACGGTGGTGGCGCCGATCTGCAGTTCCCGCACCACGAAAACGAGATCGCCCAGTCCGAAGGCGCGACCGGCAAAACGTTCGTCAACACGTGGATGCACAACGGTTTCGTGCGTGTGAATGACGAAAAGATGTCGAAATCGCTCGGCAACTTCTTCACCATCCGTGACGTGCTGAAGGTGTACGACGCGGAGGTCGTGCGTTTCTTCATCCTGCGCTCGCACTATCGCAGCGACCTGAACTACAGCGATGCGCACCTTGACGATGCGCGCCATGCCCTCACACGTCTGTACACCGCGCTGAAGGATGTACCCGCCGCGGCCGGTGCAAAGCCCGACTGGAGCGAGTCGCACGGCAAGCGCTTCCTCGAAGCGATGAACGACGACTTCAATACGCCGGTCGCCGTGTCGGTGCTGTTTGAGCTGGCAAGCGAAGTCAACAAGACGCGCTCGCTCGAGCTGGCCAACCAGCTCGCTGCGCTGGCAGGTGTGCTGGGCCTGCTGGGCCGCGATCCGCATGCGTTCCTGCAGAGCGGTGTGTCGGCCGATGGCCTGGACGCCGCAGAAGTGGAAGCGCGTATCGAAGAGCGCCGCGCGGCCAAGGCTGCCCGCGACTTCGCCCGTGCGGACGCCATCCGTGCCGAGTTGCTGGCCGCTGGCATCGTTCTGGAAGACAAGCCGGGTGGCCTGACCGAATGGAGACGCGCATGAACGCGGTGGCCAAGAAAGCCAACGTAGTGCGCAGCACCGCTGCCAAGAAAACGCCGGCGGTGAAGGTGCCGGCTGCCAAGAAGGTGGCCGCCAAGAAAGTCGACGGTGTGGCGAGCAAGACGGCCGCCGGCAGGAGCGCGCCGATCAAGGCCGCCAAGGCGCCGGCCAAACGCGCGCCTGCGAGCAAGGTACCGCTGCCTGAAACGCTCGCCACCAACGAGGCGCTGCCTGTGCCGGCGGAAGTGGTGCTTTCGGGCCCGCCCGAGTACTGGCAAGAAGCTTGCGCGGACCTGATGAAGCGTGACCGTATCCTGCGCAAGATCATCCCGACGTATGGTCCGGCGCACTTGGCTTCCCGCGGTGACCCGTTCGTCACGCTGGCGCGGTCGGTCGTTGGTCAGCAGATTTCCGTTAAGGCTGCGCAGTCGGTGTGGGAGCGGGTGGTGGCTGTGTGCCCGAAGCTCGTGCCTGCCCAGTTTTTGCGCGCCGGCCAGGAGAAGCTGGCGGGTTGCGGTCTGTCCAAGCGGAAAGCGGAGTACATCCTTGACCTCGCCGATCACTTTCGCAACGGCACGGTGCACGTTGCCAAGTGGGCCGAAATGGACGATGAGGATGTGATCGCCGAACTGACGCAGATTCGCGGCATCGGCAGATGGACGGCAGAGATGTTCCTGATGTTCAACCTGATGCGTCCGAATGTGCTGCCGCTGGACGACATCGGGCTCATCAACGCGATTTCACAGAATTATTTCAGTGGCGAACCCGTCACTCGCAGCGAAGCGCGGGAAGTTGCCGCCAACTGGGAGCCTTGGCGCACCGTGGCGACTTGGTATATGTGGCGCAGCCTCGATACGGCAACCACCTATTGAGCTGTTCATTTCGATGAAACGGAGCGCGTCGCCGGGCGGTCAAAATCCGGTAGAATGCGCGCCTTCAAGAGCCTTTCAGAAGATCCATGAAAACAACCTTCCTGGAGTTCGAGCAGCCGATCGCAGAACTTGAGGCGAAGATCGAAGAACTTCGCTTCGTACAAGACGATTCCGCTGTCGACATTTCTGAAGAAATTTCCCGCCTGGCTTCCAAGAGCCAGCAGCTCACCAAAGATCTGTACGCCAACCTGACGCCATGGCAGGTCGCGCAGATCGCGCGACACCCGCAGCGTCCGTACACGCTCGACTACGTCCGCGAGATCTTCACCGACTTCCACGAACTGCACGGCGACCGCACTTTCGCCGATGACTTGTCGATCGTGGGCGGTCTGGCGCGCTTTAACGGCCAAGCTTGCATGGTGATCGGTCACCAGAAGGGCCGTGACACGAAGGAACGCGCGCTGCGCAACTTCGGCATGTCCAAGCCCGAGGGTTACCGCAAGGCCAAGCGCCTGATGGAACTGGCGGACAAGTTCGGCCTGCCCATCTTCACGTTCGTCGATACGCCGGGCGCATTCCCCGGCATTGACGCAGAAGAGCGCGGTCAATCCGAAGCCATCGGTCACAACCTGTTTGTGATGGCCGGTTTGAAGGTGCCCCTGATCGCCACCATCATCGGTGAAGGCGGTTCGGGCGGTGCACTGGCCATCGCCATGGGCGATTCCGTGATCATGCTGCAGTTCGCGACGTACGCCGTGATCTCGCCGGAAGGCTGCGCGTCGATCCTGTGGAAGACCGCAGAGAAGGCACCTGAAGCCGCTGAGGCATTGGGTCTGACCGCGCATCGTCTGAAGGCGCTTGGCCTGATCGACAAGATCGTCAACGAGCCGCTGGGTGGCGCACACCGTGATCCGAAGGGAATGGCGACGATGCTCAAGCGTGCGCTGGCTGAGTCGCTGCGCCAGTTCCAGGGCATGAAGACATCGGAACTCCAGACGCGCCGTCACGAGCGCCTGATGGCTTATGGCAAGTTCAAGGAAACCGAAGTCCGCTGATTCGTCGGCTGATCTCGTCAACAAGGTCGCACAACGCGTTGCCGCGTGTGCGGCCTTTGTTGCTTCTGGCGTGGCCGAAACACCGATTGTGGCGATTGCCCTGTCGGGCGGGCGTGATTCTGTCGCTCTGCTGCACGCGTGTGCGGCGTGGCGTGATGCGGGTGCCCACGTGCGGCTCGTTGCCCTGCATATTCACCACGGCTTGCAGGCCGAGGCCGATGTCTGGGAATGCGCCAGTCAACGCATGGCAGAAGCAGCCGGCGTTGCGTTTCATGCGCGTCGCGTCCATGTAGCGATCGATGCCGGGCAGGGGGTTGAGGAAGCGGCACGCGAAGCCAGATACGCCGCGCTCGAAGCGCTTTGCGCCCAGACAGGCGCCTCCATTTTGTTGACGGCGCATCATCAGGATGACCAAGCTGAAACGGTGCTGCTGCAATTGATGCGCGGCGCTGGCCTCGACGGCCTCGCAGCCATGCCGATGGCTCGGGCGGGCACTGTCACATTGCTGCGTCCTTGGATCGATGCGCCGCGCAGCGAGATCGAGCTGTACGCACATGCGCACGCGCTCAGCTGGGTCGAGGATCCGTCCAACGCCGACGCACGTTACGCACGGAATGCGCTGCGCCCGCTGCTCGTGGGCATGGCGGATCATTTCCCGGCGTATCGGGAAGCCTTGTCGCGCAGCGCTGGGCACCTGGCGGATGCAGCTGCGCTGATCAACGAGATCGCGCGGGCCGATTTGATGCAGATCGCCTCAGAGGATGGGTTGGATGTGGGGGCGTTGATCGCGCTATCCGCGCCCCGTCAGCGCGCGGTGCTGCGTGCCTGGTTGGCCGATGCGGGGGTGCGCGCGCTGTCCACGCGTCGCCTTGAGGATCTGCGCACGCAACTGGTCGACGCGCGAGACGATGGGGCGCTGTGCATTGAACTGCCTGCGGGACAAGTTAGGCGCTATCGCGGCGTTGCGCGAGTCGACGCTGGCGCCGGCGACGCGTCGGATCCGGTTGCGTTAGCCATTGAGACGACGCAATTTGAACCGACGCATCCAGCTGAGCAACGCGTGAATGTGGCCGCATGGGGCGGGGCGCTGTTGTTTGCACCCGTGGCACGCGATGGCGTTGCTGTGCAAACCTTACAAGCGCCGCTGTTGCTGTCGCCACGCCGCGGTGGTGAGCGCATCGTGCTGCGCCCGGGAGGACCGTCCCGCGCGCTCAAGCAGGCGTACCAAGAGGCCGGCATTCCTGCCTGGGGGCGCCAGCGCTTGCCGCTGCTATACGCGGGCAACGTGCTGGTGTTTGCAGCGGGGTTGGGAATGAACCGAGCGGCCATCCACAGCGGCGCTGGCTGGCAGGTCACATGGTCTGCGGCCACCGAGGGTGCGCCCTGATATACATCGCCAGCAGTGAATTGCTTGCCGATCGATGCAAATTGCTGTATTTTCAAAAGCTTTTGCACCGCTCCGCCTCCTCCTGATCTTTCCAAGATGGCTCTCATCGTTCACAAATACGGTGGCACCTCGATGGGTTCGGTTGAACGCATCAAGAATGTCGCCAAGCGCGTTGCCAAGTGGCACCGTGCAGGTCACCAGATCGTGGTCGTTCCGTCGGCCATGTCTGGCGAAACCAACCGACTGCTGGGTATGGCCAAAGAGATTTCGGCCCAACCCGACCCGCGTGAACTCGACATGATTGCCTCGACCGGCGAGCAGGTGAGCGTGGGTCTGCTGGCTATTGCGTTGCACGCCGAAGGCATCGATGCCCGCAGCTACACGGGCTGGCAAGTGCCGGTGAAGACCGATTCGGCCTACACCAAGGCGCGCATCCAGTCGATCGACGATGAACGCGTACGCGCTGATTTGGATGCTGGTCGCGTGGTCGTCATCACCGGCTTTCAGGGCATCGACAGCGAAGGCCACATCACCACGCTGGGCCGTGGCGGTTCGGATACCTCGGCCGTGGCGGTTGCCGCGGCGCTCGAGGCCGACGAATGCTTGATCTACACCGACGTCGACGGCGTTTACACGACCGACCCGCGCGTGGTGGACGACGCCCGTCGCCTGGACAAGATCACCTTCGAAGAGATGCTGGAAATGGCCAGCCTTGGTTCCAAGGTGCTGCAGATTCGCTCGGTGGAGTTTGCCGGCAAGTACCGCGTGAAGACCCGCGTGCTGTCGTCGCTGACCGACCCGCTGATGCCGCTCGACGTCGAGATGAACTCGGGCACGCTGATTACTTTTGAGGAAGATTCGAACATGGAAGCCGCCGCCATTTCCGGCATCGCCTTTGCCCGCGACGAAGCCAAGATCACCGTGATCGGTGTGCCGGACAAGCCTGGCATCGCGTATCAGATCCTGGGCCCGGTCGCCGACGCCAATATCGACGTCGACATGATCATCCAGAATCAGTCGGTGGAAGGTAAGACGGACTTCACCTTCACCGTGCCGCGTGGCGAATACCAGCGCGCACTCGCGATCCTGAACGACAGCGTGAAGGCGCATATCGGTGCGGCCAGCGTGTCGGGCGATCCGAAGGTGTCGAAGGTTTCGGTGGTGGGTGTGGGCATGCGCTCGCACGTGGGCATCGCCAGCAAGATGTTCCGCACGCTGTCGGAAGAGGGCATCAACATCCAGATGATCTCCACCTCGGAAATCAAGATCTCGGTGCTGATCGATGAGAAGTACATGGAGCTGGCCGTGCGCGCGCTCCACAAGGCGTTCGAGCTGGATCAGGCGTAATCGACTGAACTGGCGCCGGATGGCCGGGGTGGCGACCCCCGGGGCCACAGATTCTCACCGCGTGTCATGCAGTTGTCGTTGACCGGGTGGGGTGAAGTGGCTAGAATACGCGCTTCGTTGCACGGGCTCCTTCGTGCGACGCAAGTTTGGGAGACGTGGCCGAGAGGTCGAAGGCACTCCCCTGCTAAGGGAGCATCCGGGCCAAAACCTGGATCGAGGGTTCGAATCCCTCCGTCTCCGCCAGTTTGGCGCTTCTCGCGGGAAGCGCACACAACAGGCGGATGCGAGTTGAGCTGACGTGACGGCTCGCATTGCACTGCACGTCAAAAAGCCCGCATGGTTTGCGCCATGCGGGCTTTTTCTTTGTCTGCTCCGCAAGCGTGCGCCTTCCGAAGATGGCGCGCGCATGCGTTAGAGCATTAACGCATCAGCCTTGGCCGACGACGTCCGGCACACCGGCGGTCACGTTGAAGCCACAGTCCACGTACGTGATCTCGCCAGTCATACCGCTGGCCAGATCCGACAGCAGGAACGCCGCCACGTTGCCAACCTCCTCGATGGTGACGTTGCGGCGCAGTGGTGCCACGTCTTCCATGTACTTGAGCAGCTTGCCGAAATCCTTGATGCCGGATGCGGCAAGCGTCTTGATCGGACCCGCCGAGATGCCGTTGGCGCGGATGCCCTTCGGACCCAGCGCGCTTGCCAAGTAACGCACGCTCGCTTCGAGCGACGCCTTGGCCAGGCCCATCGTGTTGTAGTTCGGGACCACGCGTTCAGCACCCAGGTACGTCAGGGCGAGGAGCGAAGCATTGGGCGAGAGCATCGGCAGCGCGGCCTTCGCCAGCGCGGGGAAGCTATACGCCGAGATGTCGTGCGCGATGCGGAATGATTCGCGCGACAGGCCGTCCATGAAGTTGCCGGCAATCGCTTCGCGCGGCGCAAAGCCGATCGAGTGCACGAGGCCGTCGAAGTGGTCCCAGTGCTGGCCGAGATCTTCGAAGACCTTGGCGATCTGCTCATCGCTGCCGACGTCGCAATCAAACACCAGCTTGCTGTCGAACTCGGTGGCGAATTCAGTAATGCGGTCTTTAAAGCGTTCGCCGACGTAAGTGAAGGCCAGTTCTGCGCCTTCGCGCTTGCACGCGCTGGCGATGCCGTAGGCGATCGAGCGGTTGGACAGAAGGCCGGTAATCAGAATGCGCTTGCCAGCGAGGAATCCCATGTTTTCTCCGTACAAATGTGGGGCAACGTCGCGCCCGTATGTGGCTGTGGTCACTCGTCACTGCGGTGACGCAGCGGCGGTATCCGGGGCACGAGGCAATTAGGTGGGCGCGATCATACCGGAAAGCGAGGGGCGGCTCCGCATTTGCGCAGTGCCGCACAACCCCTGCCAGCCTTGTCAATGCGGGACGATCCCCGGGCCGGAATTGGTGGGATTGCGGTGTGAGGGCGTTAGAATCGTCCAAAACAGTTTTTCAGACAGCGATCAATCGGATCAACGCATGCAAGGACATTGGGGGCAAGGGGCGCAATGAGCGTGCGCGTTGCGACACACAAGCGAGCCATGGCGCTGGTCAGCCTGTTGGCGGCGATCTGCGTGACACCCGCCTGGGCGGCCCATGGCTACGCTGAATATGGCGACCTCAAGTATCCGGCCGGTTTCTCGAACTTCGGCTATCTGAACCCGAAGGCGCCCATCGGCGGCATGCTGCTGCTCGGCAACCCCGACCGGCGCACGAGCTTCGACAAGTTCAATCCGTTCACGATCAAGGGCACGTCGGCGCCGGGCCTCAATCAGCTTGTCTTCGAAAGCCTGCTCATTACGAGTTGGGACGAAACCGCCAGCGGCTATGGGCTGCTTGCGGACGACGTGACGGTCGCGCCCGACGAGCTTTCGGTCACGTTCCACATCAACCCGCGCGCGCGATTCTCCAACGGCGATCGCGTGCGTGCGTCGGACGTCAAATACTCCTACGACATGCTGATGGGCAAGGGCGCGAGCCCCGCCTACCGCAGCATGACAGCGGATGTGGCCAAGGTGACAGTGGTGGACGCGAGCACCATCCGCTACGAGTTCAAGCGCAAGAACAAGGAGCTGCCGCTCATCGTCGGCGGGCTGCCGGTGTTCTCGCCAAAGTGGGGCAAGGGCAGCGGCAAGCCCGATGATCCCGACGGCGGCAAGGATGTCGCGTTCGACAAGCTGACCTTCCAGGACCCGATTGCCAGCGGCCCGTATGTGATCGAGCGCTTTGATCCGTCGCGCGGCATTACCTTCCGGCGCAATCCCGACTATTGGGGCCGTGACCTGAACGTGCGCCGTGGCTCGTTCAATTTCGAGCGCATCCAGTACAAGCTCTACAAGGACGAAACCGCCCGTCTCGAAGCCTTCAAGGCTGGTGAGTACGACGCCATGGTCGAATACCGCGCCAAGAACTGGGCGAAGAGCTACGTCGGCGTGAAGTTCCGCAGCGGTGAACTGATCAAGAGCGAATTCCCGCATCGCAACGGCGCGGGCATGCAGGGCTTTGTGATGAACCTGCGGCGCCCGCTGTTCCAGGACCTTCGGGTGCGCAAGGCGCTGGCGCTGGCGCTTGATTTCGAATGGCTCAATCGCCAGCTCTTCTATGGCGCCTATCGCCGGCTCGATAGCTACTTCGCCAATAGCGAGCTGGCCGCGTCGGATTCGCTCACGGGCATGCCTAGCAAGGGCGAGTTGGCATTGCTGGAGCCGCTGCGCAGCAAGCTCGATCCGGAGGTGTTTGGCGTGCTGCCCGCACCGCCTTCGACAGAACCTCCCAGCTCACTGCGTGACAATCTGCGGCAGGCGCGTCGCCTGTTGGCCCAGGCTGGTTGGACGTACGCCGACGGGGCGCTGCGCAACAGCAAGGGCGAGCCGTTCGTCTTCGAGATGCTCGACGACGGCGGGGCCATGAGCCGCGTCATGGCGGCGTATGCGCGCAACCTTGAGAAGCTCGGGATCCAGGTCAACCAGCGCGTGACCGATTTCGCGCTCTACCAGAAGCGGTTGGAAGAGTTCGATTTCGACATGATTTCGCTGCGCTTCCCCGATTCGCAAAGCCCTGGTAACGAGCTGAAGGATCGCTTCGGCTCTGCTGCGGCTGACGAGGCTGGCTCGGACAACGTGATCGGCCTGAAATCGCCGGCCGTCGATGCACTGATCGATGATGTGCTGCGCGCTGACAGCCGCGACGAGCTGGTCATCGCTTCACGCGCGCTCGACCGCGTACTAATGCAAGGCTGCTATGTGATTCCGCACTGGTATTCGGCTTCGCACCGCGTGGCCTACAACAAGAACCTGATGTACCCGGATCGTCTCCCGTATTACTACTCGGCCGAGGCCTGGGTGCTGACGGCGTGGTGGCGGACGCCGGAATCCGCCCAATCGGCTGCCAAATGACCGCATCGGTGACACCATGTTCGCGTACCTGATCAAACGGTTGCTGCTTCTGATCCCGACGCTGATCGGCGTGATCACGCTGACGTTTATCGTGATCCAGTTCGTACCTGGTGGCCCGGTCGAACAGATGATGATGGAGATGAAAGGGCGTGCCGCAGGCGGCGAGGCCAGTGGCGGCGGCGCGTTTGACTATCGGGGCCGCCGCGGCGTCGATCCCGAGAAGATCAAGGAAATCCGCGCGCTGTATGGTTTCGACAAGAGCCCTGTCGAGCGCTACTTCCTGATGCTCGGCCGTTTTGCGCGCTTCGACCTGGGAGAGAGCTATTTTCAGCACCGTAGCGTGTGGGACCTCATCAAGTCGAAATTGCCGGTATCGATTTCGATCGGGTTATGGACGTTCTTTCTCACGTACCTGATAGCGGTGCCGCTCGGCATTGCGAAGGCCGTGCGGGCGGGCAGCCGGTTTGATCTGGTGACCAGCATCATCGTGTTGGTCGGCTACGCCATCCCGGGGTTCGTGCTCGGGGTGCTGCTGCTTGTGCTGTTTGGCGGCGGCACGTTCTTCCAGTGGTTCCCCATCCGGGGCATCACATCCGACAACTGGGATCAGCTCAGCCTGCTCGGCAAGATCACGGATTACCTTTGGCACATCACGCTGCCCGTCATGGCGTCGGTGGTGGGAAGCTTTGCCGTCATCACCATGCTGACGAAGAACGCGTTCCTGGAGGAAATTCGCAAGCAGTACGTGCTGACGGCGCGCAGCAAGGGGCTGTCGGAGCGGCGCGTACTGTGGAAGCACATCTTCCGCAACGCGCTGCTGCCTTTGGTGACAGGCTTCCCGTCGGCCTTCATTGGGGCATTCTTCACGGGGTCGCTGCTGATCGAGCAACTGTTTTCGCTCGATGGCATGGGCCTGCTGTCGTATGAGGCGGTGATGCGGCGCGATTATCCCGTAGTGCTCGGCACGCTGTACCTGTTCACGTTGATCGGGCTGGCCGCGCGGTTGATTTCCGACGTGTGCTACGTGCTGGTTGATCCGCGTATCCATTTCGGCTCGGTCGGGCGATAGGCGGGTCGGCAACCATGACCCAGTATTCGCGCACTTCCACGCATCCATCCAATACGGCAACGCCGCACCCGGTGCGGCATTCGCCGTCGCCCCTCAAGCGTGCGTGGCGCCGCTTCAAGCAGCATCGGCTTGGCTATTGGAGCCTGATCATCTTCGTGGTGCTGTTCGTGCTCAGTCTGGGCGCCGAATGCATCTCCAATGACCGGCCGCTGGTGGTCAAGTACCACGGTCACTGGTATTTCCCGATCGTAAAGGCGTACCCCGAGACGACCTTCGGCGGAGATTTTCCGACCCCGACGGATTACCTCGATCCGTTCATCCGAGACAAGTTCAAGGAGCCGGGAAATATTGCGATTTTCCCGCCCAATCCGTATTCGTACGAGACGCTGAACTATTTTTCGAAAGAGCCCAACCCGGCGCCGCCCTCGGCCGAGAACTGGCTCGGTACTGATGACCGTGGTCGCGACGTGTTTGCGCGGCTGCTGTACGGCTTCCGTGTCTCGGTGCTGTTCGGGCTGGCGCTCACGGTGCTGGGCGTGCTGGTCGGCACGCTGACCGGCGCGCTGATGGGCTTCTTCGGCGGGCGCTTCGACATGGTGTCGCAGCGGCTGATTGAAATCTGGAGTTCGATGCCAGAGTTGTACCTGCTGATCATCTTCGCGTCGATCTTCACCCCCAGCCTCGGGCTGCTGATCATCCTGCTGTCGCTGTTCGGGTGGATGAGCCTGTCGGATTACGTTCGCGCCGAGTTCTACCGCAACCGCTCGCTCGACTATGTGAAGGCCGCGCGGGCGATGGGCTTGTCCAGTTGGCAGATCATGTGGCGCCACATCATGCCCAACAGCCTGACGCCCGTGATCACCTTCCTGCCGTTTCGCATGAGCGCAGCCATTCTTGCGCTCACCAGCCTGGATTTCCTAGGCCTGGGCGTACCGCCATCCACGCCGAGCCTTGGTGAACTTCTCGCACAGGGCAAGGCCAACCTGGATGCCTGGTGGATCTCGCTGTCGACTTTCGTGGTGCTCGTGCTGACCCTCGTGCTGCTGACCTTCATGGGCGACGCGCTGCGCGATGCCTTCGACACGCGCCTGTCGTTTGCTCAACTGCGCACGCGCCAGAAACTGGCGGGGGTGAAATGAGCCGCGTTGACTTGCGTTCCCCCGCGCCGAAATACGACGGCCCGCTGCTGCGCCTGGATGATCTATGCGTGCATTTCGAATCCGAGCACGGCGAGGTGACGGAAGCCGTCAAGCACGTCTCGCTCGATTTGCACGCGGGCGAGCGCTTCGCATTGGTGGGCGAATCTGGCTCCGGCAAGTCAGTGACCGCGCTATCGATCATGCGATTGCTGGCTGATGCGCAATATAGCGGCCGCATCCTGCTCGAAGGCCGTGACCTGCTTTCCGCAAGCGAGCGGGAGATGCGCGGCCTGCGTGGGGCCGATGTCGCCATGGTGTTCCAGGAACCGATGACGGCGCTCAATCCGCTGTACACGATCGGCAACCAAATCGTCGAAACGCTGGAGCTGCACGAAGGCCTGGACAAGCGCGCCGCCAAGGCCCGTGCGATTGCTCTGCTGGAGCGCACCGGCATCGCCGAGGCGCCGCGCCGATTCGACGCGTTCCCGCACCAACTGTCAGGCGGGCAGCGCCAGCGCGCAATGATCGCCATGGCGCTGGCGTGCTCGCCGAAGTTGCTGCTGGCCGACGAGCCGACCACCGCGCTGGACGTGACGGTGCGCATGCAGATCCTGCAATTGCTGCGCGAGCTACAGGCCGAGTTCGGCATGGCCATCATGCTGATCACGCACGACCTCAACATGGTGCGCGCCTTTGCCGAGCGCGTTGGCGTGATGGAGCGGGGCGTCCTGGTGGAAACCGGCAACACGGCCGACGTATTTGCCGCGCCCCAACATCCGTACACAGTGCGCCTGCTTGAGAGCCGCCCGCAGCGCGACGTCCTGCCGCTGGTGCCGCTTGCGCCCTTGCTGCTCGAAGCCGACAAGCTGACAGTTACCTACGAACGCCATCGTCCCGGGTTTGCCGGCTGGTTCAGAACCGATCCGTTTACCGCGGTCGATTCCGTGTCGCTGCAACTGCGCGAAGGCGAGACGCTCGGCATCGTGGGCGAATCGGGCTCTGGCAAGACCACGCTCGCGCAGACGTTGCTGGGGCTGCAAGCGGCAAAGAGCGGCGACCTGCGTTTCCTGGGCAACTCGCTGCTGCGTATTTCGCGCGACGAGCGCCGCGCTGTGCGGGCGCGCATGCAGGTGGTGTTTCAAGACCCATACGGCTCGCTGTCGCCGCGTATGACGATCGAGGAGATCGTCGGCGAAGGGCTGGCGCTGCACCAACCGCACATAAACCCTGCAGAGCGCCGTCACCGCGTGATCGAAGCCCTGCGCGAAGTCGGCTTGGATCGCACGGCGCTGGGGCGCTATCCGCATGAATTCTCGGGCGGGCAGCGCCAGCGCGTCGCCATTGCCCGTGTGCTGATCCTCAAGCCGCAGTTGCTGGTGCTCGATGAGCCGACTTCCGCACTTGATGTGTCGATCCAGCAGCAGGTGCTTTCGCTGCTGTCAGCCCTTCAGAAAAAGTACAACCTGTCGTATCTATTCATCAGCCACGACCTTGCTGTCATCCGCGCGATGTCACATCGCGTGGTGGTGATGAAGGATGGAAAAGTGGTGGAAGAGGGCGACACTGAAGCGGTGTTGGCGTCCCCCTCACACCCCTACACCTGCAAGCTGATGGCGGCTGCCTCACTCATCCCTGCGCGGGATAACCCGTAAAACCCACCGCTTTTGCCCCGAATCAGTGCGCTTCTGAGGCGCTGTTTTTGTAAGAATGCGCATCGAAAGTCATGTCTAAGTGCCTGATTTGCCTGTGGATTTCGGGGAATTTGTAACGACCTTTGACAAGTCAAAGTGTCACTTTTATCATCCTGCGAGATTGTTTTAACAAGATTCGGACTGTTCTCATTTGCGGTGCCATATCTTGGCCGCATCATTACAAGTTTCCGAGGGAGAACCAATGCAGCATTTCGTACTTCATTCCATGGCGCGTCTGGCGGTAGGGGTTGTGATCGGCTGCGGCGTGATCGTGTCGAATGCAGTGCATGCTGATACGGTCTTCAAGGACACGGAAGTCCGCGCCGACGTCAAGCCCGAAGCCAAATCGGGCCTCATCTCCAACGTGATGAGCAAGACCGGCGACGTGGTCATGAACGCACTGGGCATGATCGGCCTGCGCTACCGTTTCGGCGGCAACACGCCGGAATCGGGCCTCGACTGCAGCGGCTTCGTCCGCTACGTCTTCAACGACACCTTCGGTTTCCTGCTGCCGCGCCGCGCTGTGGAAATGAGCCGTGTCGGCACCAGCGTAGAAACAGCTGAACTGCGTCCCGGCGACTTGGTATTCTTCAACACTATGCGCCACACCTTTTCGCACGTCGGTATCTATATCGGCGATAACAAGTTTGTGCATGCGCCGTCCACGGGCAGCAAGATTCGCGTGGATGACATGACCGCCTCGTACTGGGTGACGCGCTACAACGGCGCCCGCCGTATCGAAGGCAACTCCGGTGCCGCCATCAAGGACGGCGCCGACAACTTCGTCGAGCAACTCAAGCGCGTCGACCCAAACGCCGCCGGCAAGCCGCTCGCAATGTACGGCGGTTGATTCGCTCCGACTCGCTATCAGGCAATAGAAAAAAGACCGCCACGGCGGTCTTTTTTGTTGCCTGCTGAAGGAATATCAGTGCGGCGGCAGCGGGGTGCCGACGATGGTCTGCGTCAGATGCAGCTTCTCCCGCAGCAGCGGCATGGCGGCCTGGGCGGCCTGCTCGCCCGCCAGAATCGCTTCGTTGCGCGCGGTGAAGTCGCTGCCCTTTACGAACGGTAGCGACGGGGTGATTACAACGTCCGCCTGGGCCAACTCGGTCTTGTTGATGCTCTGACCCATGATGGCCGTCGTCTGCAGCAGCATGCTCGCTTGCCCCGATACCGCCTGGTTGGACGGGTCTGCCGAGATATTCACTGCAATCACGAACGTTGCGCCCATCTGCTTGACGTACGTCACTGGCACGGGCGCTACCAGCCCGCCGTCCACGTATTGGCGGCCGCTGATCGTTACCGGTTGAAACACGCCTGGGATGCTGCACGACGCACGCACCGCCTGGCCGGTATTGCCGCGCCGGAACAGGATCGGCTTGCCGCTCGCCAGGTCCGTCGCCACGATGCCCAGCGGAATGTGCATCTGTTCGATGCTCTTCTGCTTGACCAGTCGGTTGATGTACTTCTCCAGCGCCTCGCCCTTGAGCCAGCCGCCGAAGCGCGTGCCGAACGGCAGAGCCCAGTCGGCGATCATGGCCTCGTCCATCTTGAGCGCCATGCGGTTCATTTCCAGCCCTGACATGCCCGACGCGTAGATCGCCGCCACTACGCTACCCGCGCTCGTGCCGGTGATGAAGTCGATCTGGATGCCTTGGGCTTCCAGCATCTTGATGACGCCGATGTGCGCAAAACCGCGCGCGGCACCGCCGCCCAGTGCCAACCCGATCCGCACGGGCTGTGTGGCCGGCTGCGCCGTGGGCGGCAGCACGGCCGTGGCCGGGGTGAGGGGCGTTTCGGTTTTGCCGGAGGAGAAACCCGTCACGGTACAGGCGGAGAGGACGGAGGCGCCGGCGGCGCCCAGAAAGAGGCGGCGTTGCATGAGGAGGTTAGGGCGGTTTGGTATGCCGCGCAGTGATGTTCAGTCGTAACCGAGCGCACTGCGGCTGGCCGCCATTGTGCCAAAGTTCAGCGACGGGTCGGCCGGATATGCGTAGCGCGGTTGCTATAATTTCGGTTTTGATAGAGGCCGCTCAGGATCCGCGCTCGCGGTCCGACCACGCGGCCTTATTCGTTCAGCCATTCCTATGACACAGCGCGTCCGCACTCGTTTCGCTCCCAGCCCTACCGGCTTCATCCACCTCGGCAACATCCGCTCGGCACTCTATCCGTGGGCCTTCGCACGCAAGATGAAGGGAGACTTCATCCTGCGCATCGAAGACACCGATGTGGAGCGTTCCAGCCAGGAAGCTGTCGACGTGATCCTCGAGGCGATGGACTGGCTGGACATGGATATCGATGAGGGCCCGTTCTACCAGATGCAGCGCATGGACCGTTACCGCGCCGTGGTCGCGCAGATGGTTCAGCAGGAACTGGCTTACCCGTGCTACATGAGCACCGAAGAACTCGACGCCCTGCGCGAAGCGCAACGCGAGCGCGGCGAAAAGCCCCGGTACGACGGGACTTGGCGCCCGGCGCCGGGCAAGGTTTTGCCGACGCCGCCGGTGGGCGTGCAGCCGGTGATTCGCTTCAAGAACCCCATCGGGGGCAGTGTCGTGTGGGACGACGCAGTGAAGGGCCGCATCGAGATCTCCAACGACGAACTCGATGACCTGGTGATCGCGCGCCCCGACGGCACGCCCACATATAACTTCTGTGTGGTCGTGGATGACATGGACATGCAGATCACCCATGTGATCCGCGGCGACGACCACGTCAACAACACGCCCCGCCAGATCAACATCCTGCGCGCGCTGGGCGGTACGCCGCCGGTCTATGCTCACCTGCCGACCGTGCTCAACGAGCAGGGCGAGAAGATGAGCAAGCGCCACGGTGCCATGGCTGTTACGGGCTATCGTGATGCTGGCTATCTGCCCGAAGCCATCGTCAATTACCTCGCTCGCCTGGGCTGGGCGCACGGCGATGCCGAGATCTTCTCGCGCGAGCAGTTCATCGAATGGTTCGACCTCGAGCACCTGGGCAAGTCGCCCGCGCAATACAACCCTGAGAAGCTCGCCTGGCTGAACAACCACTACATCAAGCAGGCCGACAACGCGCGCTTGGCTGGTCTGGTGAAGCCGTTCATCGAGGAGTTGGGTGGCAAGGTGGATGGCGGCCCCGTGCTGGCCGATGTGATCGCCTTGGTGAAGGATCGCGCCAACACGCTTCGTGAAGTCGCCCAAACGGCGCTGCTGTTCTATCGCACGGATCTGGCTGTCGATCCGGAACTGGCTGCGCAGCACCTCACCGACGATGTGCGTCCGGGCATTGCCACACTGGCCGAGAAGCTCGGGGCGCTGCCCGAGTGGAAGCGCGAGGCCATTGGTGCCGCCTTCAAGGAAGTGCTCGCGGCACACGGCTGGAAGATGCCGAAGCTGGCGATGCCGGTGCGCCTGCTGGTGGCAGGACAACTGCAAACGCCGTCGATTGATGCGGTGCTGGAACTGTTCGGCCGCGACGTTGTTCTGCGTCGTCTGGCGGCGTGATGTGTGCGACGCAAAAAATTTTGCGGAAGGGTATTGCCAAGCGCTAAATACTTCCCCTATACTCTTGTTTTCGCTGCAACACGAAGCGAAATGCAGTAAGAAGCAAGCAGTAAAAGGCAGTGCCTCGGGGCTATAGCTCAGCTGGGAGAGCGCTTGCATGGCATGCAAGAGGTCAGCGGTTCGATCCCGCTTAGCTCCACCAAAATGCCGGAAGATTCGATTCAAAAAAATAATTTGAAAAGAGGCTTCCAAAACGCAAAGAAGTTCGTTATAGTAGCGGACTTCGCAGCGTAAGACAGAAAGCGTTGCAAAACAGTTTCTGTCCCCTTCGTCTAGAGGCCTAGGACATCACCCTTTCACGGTGAGTACAGGGGTTCGAATCCCCTAGGGGACGCCAAAACAAGAGCTTAACCAGAAGCTCATTAGCAAAATCAGTCTCTAGCTGATTTTGCAACCGACACGGAGCGGTAGTTCAGTCGGTTAGAATACCGGCCTGTCACGCCGGGGGTCGCGGGTTCGAGTCCCGTCCGCTCCGCCAAATCAAAACCCGCTGCTTGCAGCGGGTTTTTTCTTTTGGGCTTTCAATTCAAGCCACGCAAATCAAGTTTGATACTGCTTTAAAGTGAGTGGAATGTCTCGCTTTAATCGGCAGCGCGGCTTACGCGATTGAAATAGCTGACCAACAACGCGCCAGCCACCATCAAACTGAGTCCATTGGCGGCCCAGAAACCGGCAGCACCACGTAGTGCCATGGCAGTGTCGCCCAGCAGTCCAAATCCGAGCACATATCCGCCGCCAAGGCCCACACCCCACAGCGATAGCGCATAGATGACGGTTGGGATGAGAGCGATCTTGTATGCGCGCAGGATGAACGCTGTCATGACTTGCAGCGCATCGAACATCTGATAGAAGGCGATGAAAGGCAGCAGCGGCACCGCAATCGCCAGGACAGCGGCATCGTGCGTGTAGAGGGTGACCAACTCGCGCCGCAAGAACAGCACGGCCGCGCCGACGATGACCGCACACATCACCGCCAACTTGATGCCGTTCAGCGAGATGCGCCGAGCCGCTACGCGATCGCGGGCCCCGATTGATTGCGCAGCCAGCGTGGACGTCGCGATCGATAGCGACAGCGGCACCATGTAGGCAACCGCTCCAAGGTTGGCGGCAATCTGATGCCCGGCCAGCGCCACCGTGCCAAGGCGCGCGATGAAGATCGCCATCAACGTGAACGACGTGATCTCGATCAGGTAGGTGAAGCCCATCGGCACACCCAGACGTACCAGTACCCACAGCCGCGCACGGTTGGGTGGTGAGTAGTGCGTGAAAATCGCGAACGGCTTGTAAGCCGGATTGCGCATCAAAATGGCGGCCGCTGCGACGAACCACAGCCAGCTGATGATCATCGAGGCGAGTGCGCAGCCCGGGCCGCCCATCGCCGGGACGCCCATGCCGCCATACAGAAACAGTGCGTTGAGCGGAAACTTGATGGCGAGGCCTGCAAGCTGCAGTACCGTCACCATCACCGGGCGCGACAGCGCGTTGTTCAACGCAGAGTAAATCCGGAAGCCGAGTGCCGCAGGCAACGCCAGCGCTTCATACCGCAAATAGGCGGTGGCTTTCTCAGTGAGTTCTGGCGTGGCGTCTGCCAGGTGCAGCAGTGGGGCGGGGAACCAGAGGAGCAGCATGCCGATTGCCGCGAGTACCAGACCGAGCCAGACGGCCTGCCGCACTTCTTCGCCGATTTCGCTGTATCTTTGCGCGCCGTAGAGTTGTCCGGCGATAGGCGAGAGCGCTTGCAGCACGCCCATCAAGCTGATGAACACCGTCACGTAGATCGACCCGCCGAGCCCGATGGCCGCGAGGTCTGTCGCAGAGGCGCGGCCGGCCATCGCCGTATCGAGTACGCCGAAGGCGATGACCGCCAACTGGCCGATCAGTACTGGCCAAGCCAGTTCGGTAATGCGGCGGACGTCGGCGACAAACATGTGGGTGCTACGGAACCGTTACTGGCGCAGCTTGCGCCGGCGCGTAGTTGCCGGTGTCGGCGGCGGATGTGTGGCGGCAGCGGCCTCGGTCAGGCGGTACATGCGGAAGTGCTCGTCGCGGTCGGCGGGACGGCGGCCTTCCCAGATCAGGCGCCACTCGTAGTTGGAGACGCTCGTCGGTGCGCCGTAGTCGTACGGGTCGTGGCGCAGCAGGATGTCGCAGTTGTCTTCGGCGCTACCAAAACGGATGTGGCCGAAGTACGCAAACGAGGCAAGCTGCGCATCGCCCATACGGATCGGCTGCACGCACGTGTAGGTACGCGGCAGCGCAAGGGCGGCCGACTGCGCGACGTCGCGATATGTCTTGGCGTAGTTGATGGTGGGCAGCCACAGCGTCATCATCAGCACCCACATTAGTGTGGTGCCGGCGGCCGAGATCACCACTGCACGCCAGATGGCCTTGGGCGCCCGCGATGTGCGCCAGACGACGATGAGCACCCACGCCGCGGTCACGAGCAGCGCGCTGATCAGCGCTGTCCAACTGAACTCGGGTCGATAGCCTGGCACGATGCGATACACGTTGCGCGCGAGCTGAGGCGGAAAGCCCGTCATCTTGGCGATCCACAGCAGCCATAGCGTCCCGCCCAGGATGGTGAAGGCCAGCAACGCAAACCAGTCGATCGCGCTGATGGCGCCTCGTTTGAGCGTCGGCAGCGCGAACGTGGCCATCACGGCCATCGGTGGAATCAGCAGCAGGAAGCCGTCGTCGCCCGGGTGTGGCTGCATGAGAAGCAGCACCAACTGCGGCAGTAGGACGGCCAACGGTAACGTGATATGCGGAGCGGTGCGCATGCCGCCCCAGCTCTTCCACGCCCATGCTGCCAACGGCCAGACTGGCCATGCGAATAGTGGCAGGTTGCGAGCGACAAAGCCGAGCGAATGAGCCGTCGGGCCAGCGTATTGGTGGCGATCGAAGCGCGCCCATTCGCGGACGTACGTCACCGCGTCAGTCGGATTATTTGCCAGCAAGTACGCCATCGCCGGCCATGAGCAACCCAGTGCGAGCGACACGGGCAGCGCAACTGTCAGAAGCGGACGTAGCGGCAGCACACGCGTGGCATGTGCTGCGATCAGCACGGCCACCATGATTGTCAGTGGCAGGATTGGGCCGCCCGCCAGTGACAGGCAGCCGATGCCGATGCCATAGATGAGGCTGCCGTGTACCGGCTTGTCGAGCGCCCGGATCAAGCCGTACACAGCGACCGCCACGAAGCACAGCGCCCCGACCAGCGGTGTTGTTTCGTGACCGCGCTGTGCCAGGCCCACGCAGGCGAGGAAGATCAGCAGCGCGCCATCTGCCAGCGTACGGCCGTAGTCGCGCGTGTTGGGCTGGCCACCAAAGACGAATTCAAACGGTTGAACTTCCGCGCGGCGGCCCAGGAGGTAGGCGCCATACCAGATGCATGCGCTGGTGACGAAGAAGAAGAGGGCGGTAGCCAGGCGCGACGCATCCGCCGGCCCGAGCCATTGTCCGAAGAGGCGAATGAACGCGCCGCCGATCCAGAACACCAGCGGCCCCGATTGCACGATGGGGCGCCCGACGATGTTCGGCATCAGCCAGTCCTGCGCGTTGCCGGTGGCCAGCGTCCACATCGCGCCGAAGCCGGCGGCGTCTTCGTTCTTCCACGGGTCGCGCGAAAACAGGCCCGACAGGCCGTAGATCACGCAGATGGCGAGCAGCAGCCAACGCGGCAACTCGCGGGTGGCGGCGGCAGTCAGGCGGATGCGCGAGACGCGGGTGGTGTTCATCGAGTGTCAGACCAGGCGAGCCCGGTCGGGGTTGCAGAGCGACGTGCTGATCGTAAAGAGGGGCCGAACCAACGGCCTAACCATGTGCCGAGAAACAAAAAAGGCAGCCGGAGCTGCCTTTTTCTGACCAGTGAGACGGGCCACATCTGGTGAGCCGTCTCCGGCGCCGATATTACTTGGCAGCCTTGCCGATCTTGCTGCCGAACTTGTTGCGGAACTTTTCGACGCGGCCTGCCGTGTCCAGAACCTTTTGCTGGCCCGTGTAGAACGGGTGCGATTCGGACGAGACTTCGATCTTGGCCAGCGGATATTCCTTGCCGTCCAGCGTGATCATTTCCTTGGTCTGGATGGTCGAGCGGGTGATGAACTTGAAGTCGCTGGACATGTCTTGGAACACGACTTCGCGGTAATTCGGGTGAATGCCTTCTTTCATGATGAGCCCTGGGGTAGAGGTAGCCAATTCGCGGCGCGCTTCAGGTGCTCACATGGTAGGAGCCACCGTGCGACCAGCCCTCGAATCACTTGCCGGGTGGAGAAACGAGGATTATGCCAGAGAAACAATGGCTTGGGCAACGCGCTTGCCGCAAAATCCGTCGTGCCGGCGCATCGAAAAGTGACTCGAGAAGCCCGTTTAGATCAAGGTTTGGCCAAGCGTTCGATCGTGAGCACGCCGTGGCCGTCCAGATCCATGATCTTGGTGTCGCCGACGCGCAACGAGGTGTCGAGATTGCGCGTCCAGGTGTCGACCCGGGCTGGGGCCTCGACGTCGGGCGACGGCTGGAACCGATGCAGCGTTACGCCGACCGACAGCGACTGGAACTCGCCCGACACGACCATCGGCCGCAGGGTGACGTCCACGCCGGTCTTGGCCCACCGGTGGCGCATGAATTGGCAGGTGGTGGTGTCGCAGACGAGCGGGATCGTGTCGTCGGGCAGGCCGGCGGCGAAGCGCGCCTCCCATTCTTTGCGAGGCATCGAGCCGCCCACGTCGTATGTATGGGTACGTTCGAGCAGTGCGACGTGCTGGCCTGTGGTGGATGTGTCGGCCGAAAGCGTGACGCGCTTGGTTTCGGATTGCCCATCGAATTGGGCAGTGAGGCTGAGGATCACGGGCACGGCTGGCTGTGCCCACGCTGTGCCGGCAGCGAGACAACAACCGAGCAGCGTTGTGCGAAGCGCTTGGTGAATCGTCATGGCAGGAATCCCTCCTGGCGTTGCTCAGCGTCCAGCACGCGCCGTGCCGGGTCTTGCAGGTAGAAGGCTTGCAGGAGTGCGTACAACGATGGAAGCGTCTCAAGCAAGGCCACCGGTTCGACGAAGAACACTTCCGACGCTACCGCAAAGAACTCGGCCGGATGCTGTGCGCCATAAGGGTCGAGCAACGAAAGGATCGGATCGTCGCCCCACCGATGCTCTGGAATCTGCTCGCAACGATTAGCAAAGGCGTCGTATTCAGCGTAGAGGTCATCGGCCCATTGCTCGCGGTCAACATTGGCATGCAGGCGCGATGAAAACGCCGGGATACCATCCGACTCGCCGTTGAGCATATCGAGCTTGTGCGCGAACTCGTGTACGACCACGTTGTACGGCTGCGCGCCTGGCTTGGCCAGTGCGCCCCCGAGTTCGATGTCCTGCCACGAGAGGATGACGGGGCCGTGCTCCCATGCCTCGCCGGCAGCTTCTTCACGCACGTTGTGCACAACGCCGTCTTCATCCATGACTTCTTTGCGGATGACGAACTCGCCGGGGTAGATGACCACGCCGTGCCATCCGCCGTACCACGACATGCCCAGCTCCAGGATCGGCACACTGGCTTGCACGGCAACGCTGATCACCATGTCGTCGGCGAGCGGCAAATCGTGCGCGGTGGTGAATTCCTTTTCGGCGATGAAGAGCGTGGCCGTTTCACGCAGGCGTGCGAGGTCTGCGTCGGACCAGTCGAGCAGGAAGGGCAGACCATCGAGCGCACGTGACCACAGCGCGTCTGAGATGGCGTAACGGGTCAGGCGCCGTGTGCGTGCGCGGCCGGAGAACCACTGGAAGACGGACGAAAGCATGCGTCCAGTATATCGGCCGGCGCCAGCAGCTTTGCGACGCTCGCTTGCGCCCTTGTCGGGGATCAGGCGACTGAGAGGAGTCGTGCACCGCGCTGATTAGCGACGTACACGGCCTCGGTGCGGCTGCGGACTTTCAGGCGCCGATACAGCGTGCTGATATGCGCCTTGGCTGTTGCCTCGGAGATGTTCAGCATGCGGCTGATGGTCTTGACCGGATGCCCGCGTGAGAGGAGCACCAGAATCTCGTACTGGCGCGGCGTAATGCCGAGCAGCTTCGGATCGGTCTGCGGGTCGCCTGCGAGCGCCGGGTTGGGCGCGCCGTCCAGGCGTGATTCCGGCAGCAGCGCGCTGGCCGGAATGTATTGACCGCCCACCAGAACGAGCTCCAGCGAAGCCGCGATGACTTCGCCCGGCGAATGCTTGAGCGTGTAGCCTGACAAGCCCATCTGCATGAGCGTGCGGATGATGTCGGGCGATTCGGATTCGGCCAGCACGACCACGTGGCGCGCATGCGGCCGATGCATGATCTCGCCGATGGCCGACAACTCGTCGAGATGTGGCAGCGGCAGGCCGATCACAAGGAGACCGGCGTCGGCATTGGTTTCGATGGCGTCGAACATCCCTTCGTCCGGTTCGACAACCGTGACGCCAGTGACGCCCTTGAGCGTCCGTAGCAGGTGCGCAATGCCTGTACGCACCAACGGATGGGCTTCGATCAAAACAGTGTTCATCGTTGTTCTCGACCTGTTACCGATCTTGCGAACATCCTTGTCGCCCAGGCGAGATGCAGGCCGGAGCAGACCCCCGTTCCGAATCATTTTAGTGGCGGAAGTCAAAAATGACAGCCGCCACGGCCATGCCTCGGGACCCTCGATGCGGCGTCCTTGGTACTGTAGCCCAGCGTTTGCCAGGGCGCGCAATTCGACCACCGCAGCGCCTGCGCCCGATAACCGCGGTTTTTGTGGCGACGGCTGTTTCAGTCGCGACACAAAAATCGCATGCCATGCTGGGTCGCGCGGTTCTCCGCGTGGAAAATATCCCGTTAAAACAAGGTGTTAGCCATCATGGCATGGATGTCGCTCTATATCCGTCGGGGAGGAGCGAGCCATGCCGACAATCGCGCAGCGCTGTGCTCGACGTTTGCCGTTTGGGTGGACGGTCGAGAAGACGGGAGTGGTCGCAAATCGCACGGCCATGATCGTCATGATGCCTGCGCTCGCAGTAGACGGCGATTTCGTCGTGCAGCGTGCAATCACGCTGCTGATCGCCCTTCGAAGCGTTCTCGCCGATACGTTGCCGGCGCGACTCGCATTCGGTCTCATTCCCACCCGCGCATTCGATCCATCCACCGGTTCTGTCGTGTCCGCACTCACGGACGGCGAACTGAGTACGTCGCATGCGTGGCTTAACAATCCAACGGCGACGTGGCTTGCGCAATCCCCCCGGAAGTGGGGTGCTTTCCGGTATGTGCCACTCACCGTGTCAGATTGCCGGCGCCGCAACACTCTCTTGGCAAAGGCTGTCGGTGGTTGCGCGGCCTTGGGTGCACCAAAATGTGGCGCGTTCGCAACGTGCGCCGAACAGGCCGGCGTAGCGGCTGTTCAACGGTTTCGTGCTCCGTCCCCCGGCGGGCACTCTTTTCTTAATAGCCATCCTGGAGCGGGATCCCGATGCAAGCCAACCTGACCGCGTTTGCGGCGCTCGCACCGCCGATTTATTCCTGCGCCGGCAGCTGAATTGAATGCACTGAACCAAATGCTGGATGAATCCGATTGGGGGAAGCAGGCAGGGCAGGTCGGCCATTTTCGTCCTTGCTCCCAATGCCCCTAAGGAGCGCAGCGCAAGCGCTACGCCCCCGATCGCATGAAACCGATGAGACGGATGACGCTCAGGCCGTATGCAGAGGATGTTCTGCGCGAATGCCGTGCTTCTGCATCAGCCGATACAGCGTGACGCGAGACACCGCCAATTCGCGTGCCGTCATGCCCATGTGGAAGCCGTTGCGCGCGATGGCCGTGCGGATGGCATCCGACTCGGCGCCTTCGCGCGCTTCTTCCAGCGTCTGGCCCGACACGGATGCGTAGCCTTCGAGATGCAGGTCAGCGGCGGAGATCTTGCGGTTGTCGGTCATCACCAACGCACGGCGCACGCGGTTGATGAGTTCGCGCACGTTGCCCGGCCACGGGTAATGCATCATCGCGTGCAACGCGCAGGGCGTGAACCCGCGGATGCGGTGCGACGCCTCGCTGGCGTGCTGGGCGAGGATGTGTTCTGCCAGCAGCACGATGTCGCTGCCGCGCTCGCGCAGCGGTGGCACCGACAAGGTCAGCACGCACAGTCGATGAAACAGGTCGGTGCGGAATCCGCCGTGATGTTGGGCCGCTTCCAGATCCACGTGCGTTGCCGAGATGATGCGGAGGTCCAGCGGAATCGCCTGATGCCCGCCGAGCCGAGTGATCGTGCCTTGCTGCAAGAAACGCAGCAGGCTGACCTGGCTCTCGAGCGGCAGGTCGCCGATTTCATCGAGGAACAGCGTTCCGCCATTGGCATGCTCGACCCAGCCGATATGACGTTGATGCGCGCCGGTAAATGCGCCTTTTTCGTAGCCGAACAATTCAGACTGGATCAGGTGCGGCGGAATCGCCCCGCAGTTGATGGCGATGAACGGCCCGCCTGCGCGAGAGGACGCTTCGTGAATGGCCTGCGCAGTCAACTCTTTGCCGGTGCCGGACTCGCCCGCAATGAAGGCTGGCGCACTATTCTGCGCGACCTTGCGGATGGCGCGGAACAGGCTGTGCATGACGGGGCACTCGCCCAGCATGCGAGCATGATTCGCCTTGGGCGCCGGCGTGAGTTGTTGTGCGAGCGAGGCCATGCCCCAGGCGTGACGCAGCGAATACGCAGCCTCATCCATACGCAGCGGCATCTGCACGTAGTCCACGCAGTAATCGCGCACGAGTTGGCGTACGCGTTCGTGGTTCAGCATGGCCGGCGGTAGGGCGGCCACCCAGCCTACATGCGAGACCTGCATGCAGCGCTCGAGTAAATCCAACTCCGCAGCGGAGAACGCGCCGCTGAAATCGACCAACCCCGCCATGGGAACGCCGTCGCGAATGGCGCAACCCAGTTCACGCATCGACGTTACGCGCCGCACGTGCCACTCTGCACCCAGAATTGTCTCGTCGATCTCCCCCATCCCTGCGCGCGACGCCACTATGACGGTTCGGCACGCAGCAGTACATTCCAGCGACTCTTCGCGCATGGTTTCCCCCGTTCGATTCTTGGTGTGGTTCGTTCTTTGCCGAGGCGGCTCAGCCAGGGCAGGCTTGCAGTATGGTTGCCGGGTTTCTCTTTTGCGATGACGTTTAAGGACGATAGTGGCAAACGCTTGCGCGCCCGCCCTGTAATGCAAATGAACTAGCGAATTTCACCGCTTTGACGAGGAAATCCGCTGGAAAAACAGGCAGTTGACGCAGCAATAAAAAAGCGCACCACAATGGGTGCGCTTTTCGCTATGCAGGCAGGAGACTTAGCCGCCGCGTCGCATCATGTCGAAGAACTCGGCGTTGTTCTTTGTCGTCTTGAGTTTGTCGAGCAGGAATTCCATCGCCTCGACTTCGTCCATGTCATGGATGAACTTACGCAGAATCCACACCTTCTGCAGGATGTCCGGCTTGATCAGCAGTTCTTCGCGGCGGGTGCCCGACTTGTTCAGGTTGATGGCGGGGTAGACGCGCTTCTCGGCTAGACGGCGTTCCAGGTGCACTTCCATGTTGCCGGTGCCCTTGAATTCTTCGTAGATCACGTCATCCATGCGGCTGCCGGTTTCGATCAGCGCCGTGCCGATGATGGTGAGCGAGCCACCTTCTTCCAGGTTACGTGCAGCACCGAAGAAACGCTTCGGACGCTGCAGCGCGTTGGCGTCGACACCGCCGGTCAGTACCTTGCCCGAGGTCGGCACCACGGTGTTGTAGGCGCGGGCCAGACGCGTGATCGAATCCAGCACGATCACCACGTCTTTCTTCAGTTCGACCAGGCGCTTGGCCTTTTCGATGACCATTTCGGCCACTTGCACGTGACGAACGGCAGGCTCGTCAAACGTCGAGGCCACCACTTCGCCGCGCACGGTGCGCTGCATTTCGGTCACTTCTTCCGGGCGCTCGTCGATCAGCAGAACGAACAGCTCGGCTTCCGGATGGTTGGTCGCGATGGCGTGCGCAATGTGCTGCAGCATCACGGTTTTGCCGGACTTCGGGCTTGCCACCAGCAGCGCGCGCTGGCCGCGACCGATCGGGGCAATCATGTCGATGATGCGGCCGGTGATGTTCTCTTCGGCCTTGATGTCGCGTTCGAGCGTGAGCGGCTTGTTCGGGTGCAGCGGCGTCAGGTTCTCGAACATGATGCGGTTCTTGACCGCTTCAGGAGGCTGCGTGTTGACCTTGTCGACCTTCACCAGCGCGAAGTAGCGCTCGCCATCCTTGGGCGTGCGGACTTCACCTTCGATCGTGTCGCCGGTGTGCAGATTGAATCGGCGGATCTGCGACGGGCTGATATAGATGTCGTCGGTGCTGGCCAGATACGAGGTTTCCGGCGAGCGCAGAAAACCGAAGCCATCGGGCAGCACTTCAAGTGTGCCGTCACCGAAAATCGTTTCCCCCTGTTTCGCCTTCTTTTTCAGGATGGCAAACATCAATTCCTGTTTGCGCATGCGTTGGGCGTTATCGATCTCCAGCTGCCCCGCCATTTCCAGCAATTGGGACACGTGCAAGGATTTCAGTTCTGTCAGATGCATAGACGAAAGATGAGGGAAGGGCCCGAACGGGCGGCGAAACGAGAAACGGGGGGAGGGGGAAAAGGTCGAGCGAACGCTCGGAGAAACAGATTAGCTGCAATCTTAGCACAACGCTGGCGAGCTTCCAGGCGGAAGTGCGCCAGCGTGGGCGAGGGGCAACGCGAAGGGTCGCCCGCAGCCGAAAAAGGGCTTACAGGTGGCTGTCCAGGAATGCGGTCAGCTGCGACTTGGATAGTGCGCCCACCTTTTGCGCCGCCACAGCGCCATTCTTGAACAGAATCAGCGTCGGGATGCCGCGAATACCGAACTTGGCCGGCACGCCTTGGTTTTCATCGACGTTGATCTTGGCGATCTGCACCTTCTCGCCGTAGTCCTTGGAAACTTCGTCCAGGATCGGGGCGATCATTTTGCAGGGACCGCACCATTCGGCCCAGAAATCGACCAGCACGGGTTTGTCGGACTTGAGCACGTCTGCCTCGAAGGACGCGTCGCTCACATACTTGATCTGTTCGCTCATGGCGGGAACCTCTGTTATTTCGTAAAAGCTGGCGACGTGCGCCGAACCCATACATTACACGATTACACGAACCGGCGTGTATTGGGACCACTGTCGGCGCGGATGCTGCTGATATAGTACCGACGCCCTCATTTTCAACCGATTCAGTCGTTGATTCTGCCTATCAGGCCGATAGCCGCAGGTCTTCGCTTCCCGGTATATCGCCATATTCCCTCGCATGCAGACGCTTGCCTTCGCGCCTGGCCCAGCATTCCTTTCTCGTGCCGCCGACGCTGCATGGCGCTTTCTGGATGCGCATGCCCAATCCTCGGGTACCGCCACGATCGTTGTGCCGACAGCCGCGCAGATTCCGGGGGTGCGCAGTGCCCTGCACGCCAGTGCGCAAGCGGCCGGCACGCCGCGCTTGCTCCCTCGCATCCTGACGCTGGGGCACTGGCTGCTCGATTTGCCGCCTGAAGCGGGCGTGCCCCTTGCGCGCACGCCGCTGTCGCGACTGCTCGCCGTGCAGCAGGCCCTCAAGACGCAGGCATGGCTGCGTGAAGCGCTTGGCGCACAGGACGATGCCGCCCTGTGGGGCGTGGCGCAGGTGCTCGTGACGGTGTCGGATGAGTTGTCGCAACGTTGGCTGACGCTAGATGCGGCGCACAGTGGCGCCGATGGGCGGCCCGACGAGCTGGAGTCGGCATTGGCTGAGGCGTTGGAGCGCACCTACGCACAATTGTCTGACCGTTTTCTCGGTACCGAATCGCGCATCGTGCTGACGTTCTGGCGGTTGCTTTCGGGCGCGGCGGACCCGATTCCAATGCGCCTGCGGGCCATGCGGCGCCTGCTGGACGAGCTGCACGGGCCGATCGTGTGGATGAGCCCAACCGATCCCGAGACAGTCGATCTGGATTTCCTGCAGCGCGCCGCCGAGCGCGTGCCGGTGCTCAATATCGGCTACGACTGGAATGCCCCTGAAACCGGCGCGTCTGCGGCACCCGCCACGCACGCAGATTTCCGCGATCTGCTGCTGCACTCCTGGGCCGAATGCGCCACGCCCGCCCAGGCGGCGGACGATGCTGCCGATGCCCAGATTCCCGCGCCAATCCTGCGCATTGCCGGCGCCGCCCGCTTTGAGGACGAGGCGGCCTTTGCCGCGCATACGCTGGTCGATTGGTTGAACGACGGACGCCGCTCGTTGGCATTGGTGGCGCAGGATCGCATCGTTGCGCGGCGAGTTCGCGCGTTGCTGGCGCGTGTGAACGTGCCGGTGCGCGACGAGACCGGCTGGAAGCTCTCCACGACGCGCGCCGCTGCGGCACTCATGCGCTGGGTCGACGTGGTGCAGGGGGATGGCGATACCGCGGCGCTGCTCGATCTCATCAAAAGCCCGTTCTGTTTGCGCGATGCCGACGCCGGCACTGCCACGCCCGCATGGGTTGCAGAATTGGAGCGCCGGGTGCGCCGGCACAACGTTTCTGGTGGCTGGGGGCGGCTGCGCCGGCTGGTGGCAGATCGTCCCGCCGAAGATGCCGAGGGCGTAGCAAAGGTCAGCCGCCTGGCCGATCGTCTGGGCGTGCTGGCTGACGAAGCGGCGCTGTGGCGCCGTGCCGGCAGCGGCACGCTCGACGCGTGGGTAGCGCTATTGGCAGGCACGCTCGATCGTCTGCATATGCGCACCGGTTTGCAGAACGACGATGCAGGTCGCCAATTGCTGGATTGGATTGACCGCCTGCGGACCTCCATACATGGCAGCACCGATGCGGGCGCGCGTTTTTCGCTCACGGAGTGGCGCGCGTTGCTCTCGATGCTGCTTGAGTCCGCCGTCTTCAGCGAGCCTTCACCGCCAGCGGACCGGCGTGTTGTCATCCTGCCGTTGAATGGCGCGCGCATGCGGCGCTTTGATGGCGTCGTGGTGGTCGGTTGCGACGATGCGCAGTTGCCGTCGGCGCAGCCGGAGTGGCTGTTTTTCTCCAACGACGTGCGACGTGAACTCGGTTTGCCCGACCGCGCCCAGCGCTTCGCGCAGCAGGCGCGCGACTTGGCCGAAGTGCTGCTCAATCAGCCCGAGGTGGTGTTGACCTGGCAACGCCACGGCGGACGCGGCGAGCCGCATCGCCTTTCCGGTTGGCTTGAACGCTTGCAACGCCGGTTGGCGGTGAGCGGCGTGCGTATCGATACGTCGGTTTCGTTGCCCAGTTTGCAGACGACGAGCCAGCCAACCGATATGCCGGCGCCCGCCGCGCCGGCGCTGGTGCCGTCCACGCTGAGTGCGGCCGCGTACAACAGCCTGCGCCGCTGCCCGTACCAGTTTTTCGTCGGTCGCATGTTGCGGCTGGGCGAGTTGGAAGAGGTTTCCGACGAGCTGGAGAAACGCGACATCGGCGAGATCCTGCACGCGATCCTGCATCGCTTTCACCGGCAGTTGTTGGAAGCGCCAATGCACGATCCGGCCGATCGTCAGGGGCTGCTGCAGACCATCACCGACGAACAGTTCAGCCCGCTGTTGGCAGAGGACGGCAACGCGTTGCGCTTCTATCGGCGCTGGCTCGGCGTGATGCCGTCGTACTTGGCGTGGCAGGCTGCGCGTGAGGCTGACGGCTGGCGCTTTGAAGCGGGTGAGGTCGATGTCGATACGTCCATCACGTTGCCGGACGAGCGCCCGCTGCGGTTGCGCGGCCGTATCGACCGCATCGACGTGCACGACGAACACGGTGTGGCGGTGCTCGACTACAAGACGCAATCGCAAATGGTGCTGGTGCGTCGCGCCAAGACGCCGTTTGAGGATTGCCAGCTCCCGTTTTACGGCGTGCTCGATGCGCGTGCTGATTCGGGCGGCTGGGTTTCGCTCGACGGCGAGGCGCGCGGGGACAAGCGCGACGTTGCATTGCCCGACTTCACGCAAGTCGTCGACTGGTTGATCGAACAGATGCAAAAGGACATGACCGCTCTCGCAGCCGGTGCGCCGCTGCCGGCCTTCGGTGATGAATCGGCGTGCCGCTACTGCGCGGCGCGTGGCCTGTGCCGCAAGGGGTATTGGACCGAAGGTACGCCCCGCGAGCCGGAGGGCGCGGCATGAGCGATTACGCTTACGAACGCGACGGCGCAGCCGTCTCGCCTGAAGATTTTTCGCGCGCCGCGTGCGATCCGCAGCGCTCGGTCGTGGTGGAAGCGTGCGCGGGCAGCGGCAAGACGTGGTTGCTGGTCACGCGCATGCTGCGCTTGCTGCTGGCAGGCGCGGCACCGTCGGACGTTCTCGCCATCACGTTTACTCGCAAGGCCGCCGAAGAGATGCGGCAGCGTTTGCTCGACATCCTCGCGCAACTGGCCAGCGCCGACGATGAAGGCGTCGTGCGCGAACTGATCGCGCGCACGGTGGACGAGCGCGATGCGCCGGCGCTGATTGAAGCCGCTCGGGGGCTGTATGCGCGCGTGCTGGAATCGCCATCGCGCATGGCTATCGATACGTTCCACGGCTGGTTTGGGTCATTGCTGCGCGGGGCGCCGCTGTCGTCTGGCGTGCAGCAAGGCGCGTCGTTGCGTGAAGATGCAGGGCGGCTGCGGCGCGAAGCCTGGGCGCCTTTCTGGCGCGGCTTGCTCGCTGAAGATCACGCTGACTTGCGCGCCGCGTATGAAACGCTTGCCGATCTGGTCGGCGATTTCCAGGCCGGTCGCCTGCTCGATGCCATGTTCCACCAGCGCAGCGACTGGTGGGCGTACAAGACGCAGGCAGGCGAGCGTCCGCTGGATGCATTGGACGCACTGCTTGGCGACGATGCGACGATCGATCCGTTGATTGAAGCGTTGCAGGATGCGGCGTTGTTGGCCGACATGCTGCGCGTGTCCGGCTGGCTTGGGCAGGGCGGTGCGGCCGAGGGCAAGCGCGCCGTGGCCATCGAATCGGCGGTGACTGCTGCGCGCGGAATGGACGTGTCGGACGAGGTCGCGCGCGCGCAAGCATTCGATGCGCTCTTCGCCGCCTTCCATACGCAGGCCGGCAAGGCACGCGCCTGCAAACCGACCAAGGCGCTCATCAAAGCCATCGGCGACGAGCACGCGCAAACGCTGGTGACCTTGCACACCACGCTCTGCGAAACGCTGACGACGATTCAAGCCCGCCGCCAGGAAGCCCACGTGCGCGCCGTCAACGCTGCATTGTTCGCTCTGGGCGACGCATTGATCGATCGCTATCAGGCTTACAAGCGCCAGGCGCGCGCGATGGATTTCACCGATCTCGAATGGGAAGCCGCGCGCCTGATGCAGCAAGACGACACTGCCGCTTACCTTCAGGTGCGGCTCGACGCGCGCTACAAACATCTGCTGCTGGACGAGTTTCAAGATACGAACCCGATGCAGTGGCGCATCCTGCAAGGCTGGCTGGCCGGTTATGCCGGCACCGGCACGCAGCCGAGCGTGTTTCTGGTGGGCGATCCGAAGCAGTCGATCTACCGTTTCCGCCGCGCCGATGCACGGTTGTTCGACGCTGCGCGTGAAATGCTCGTTGCGGAATTCAACGCGACCGTGCTGCGTACCAATCGCACGCGTCGCAACGCGCCGGCCGTTCTGGAGTGGGTCAACGCCGTGTTCCTGCAAGCGCGGGCGCGCGGCGACTATCCCATCTACGCCGAGCAGAGCACCGCCGTGGATGCACCCATCGGGCAGGCGTTGTTGTTGCCGCTGGTGCCGGTGTCCGAAGCCGAGCAGGCCGACGAAGCCGCACCCCGGGATACGCTCACCGAACCGCGCGAAGAGACCGGCGATTCGCAGCGATATGAAGAGGGCCGCCAGGTGGCCGCTTGCCTGCGCGCATTGCACGCCAATGAGCGCATTCGCGAAGGCGGCGTCGAGCGCCCTGTGCGGTGGAGCGATTTCCAGCTGCTCGTCCGCCGCAAACGCTATCTCGCCGATTACGAACGTGCGCTGCGCGACGCCGGCGTGCCGTATCTGAGCCCGCGCCGTGGCGGTCTGCTGGCTACGCTCGAAGCGCTTGATCTGTGCGCGCTGCTTGATTTTCTGATGACGCCGCAGGCCGACTTGTCGCTCGCGCATGTGCTACGCAGCCCCATCTTCGCCGCCACGGACGACCACCTCATCGCACTGGCGCAGTTTGGCGAAGGCGCGGTCGCATTGACATGGTGGGAGCGCCTCACCGCGCTGGCCGGCCAGGCCGATGCGGCGGACACCTTGCGCCACGCGCATCGCATGCTCTCGCGCTGGCTGGCGGTGGCGCCCACGCTGCCGGTGCACGACCTGCTCGATCACATCGTCTACACCGGCGAACTCAAGCGCCGCTATGCCGAGCGCGCACCGGCCGCAAACCGCGACCAAGTGCTCGCCAACCTGGATGCGTTTTTGAAGCTCGCGCTCGATCTGGACGGTGGCCGCTACCCGAGCCTGCCTAAGTTCATGGCCGAGCTGCGCGCCATCCGCCAGGGCGATGAGGATGAAAGCCCTGACGAAGGCACGCAGGGCGACACCGAGGCGCCGGATGCAATCGACGCCGAAGTCGCCAGCGAAGGTCTCGACGCCGTACAGATACTGACCGTGCATGCGTCGAAGGGGCTTGAGGCGCCGTTCGTTGCGCTGCTCGACAGCCACCACAGCGGCGCGCGTGTCGATACGGCCGGCATCCTGATCGACTGGCCGCCCGGCGCGCAGGCGCCTGCGCATTTTTCCGCCTTCGGCAAAACGTCCGAGCGAGGCCTCGCGCGCGAGCCTCTCTTCAAGCAAGAAAACGAGCTTGCCGAGCGCGAGAACTGGAACTTGCTCTACGTGGCGATGACGCGTGCACGGCAAGCGCTGATCGTTTCCGGCGTGGCGAACAAGCGCGATGCCACGGCGGCCCAATCTGTCGATGAAGGTGATGCGCCTGAAGTGGACGGCACGGCGAGCTGGTACACGCTGCTCGCCGCGGCAGGCGTAGCGTCACCCGCTCCGGTGCTTGATGGCGTAGCCGATTCGGCTGTCGGTGCAGCAGGGCAGGAGGCGGTCTCGTATCACGATTTCCGCGCGCCGCTGACTGTGACGGTGCGTGTTGGCGCTGCCGGCGCTGTCGCCGAGGGGGCTGCCGATATCGTTTTTGACCAAGGCGCTGTCGCGCAGGGCGAACTGCTGCACGCGGTGCTGGAGCGCCTGACTCGCCGGGGCTTGCCCGAACAGGCACCTGACGCCGAGACGATCGCGCGCTGGTTCAGCGCCACCGGCGTCACGCAAGCCGACGCCACACGCACCGCCGATGCCGTGCGTCGGATGCTTTCAGCGGAGACGCTGGCGCATGTCTTCGACCCCGCGCGCTTCGACGTCGCGCATAACGAGATCGAACTTTTCGGCCCAGACGGTGCGCTGTTGCGCATCGATCGCCTGATCGAACGCGGCAACGACGTCCTCGTGGTCGACTACAAGCTGCGCTTGCTGCCTGTCGAGCGTGCCGCCTATGCCGATCAGCTGCGCGGCTATGTGGCTGCCGTCACGCCGATGTATCCAGGGCGCACCGTGCGCGCAGGCGTGGCTACCGCACAGGAAGAATGGATCGATCTGGAATCGTTGCCGAAGCCCGTCCAGGCATCACACGACGACAGCCAAGGCGCGCTGTTCTGATGCGGGCGGCACAAACAAAAAGGGGAGGGGTGATGCGGAAGGGGAAAAGAGAAGGGGACGAGCCTGACCCTCGGCACTGGCGGAAAACGGCTGTGGCTGCTTCGTTCCCGACCTGACCAGGTTGACCGCGCCACCATGCGAGGAGGCCCGTCCGACCGCCATTGTAACCGACTCCCACGTCCCCACCTGAATATCCTTGCAATTCGCTCGGCGCGCATGGCGGTTGACCCCTCCGAAACCGCGTCGGAAATCCACCTCGCTTTGCTACAATCCGCCGCATGAGTTATCAAGTGCTCGCCCGCAAGTGGCGCCCTCGCGATTTCACCACGCTGGTCGGTCAGGAACACGTGGTGAAAGCGCTCACGCATGCGCTCGAACAGCGGCGCCTGCACCACGCATACCTGTTTACGGGCACGCGCGGTGTCGGCAAGACGACGCTGTCGCGCATCCTTGCCAAATCGCTCAATTGCATCGGCGCGGACGGGCAGGGCGGCATCACCGCGCAGCCGTGCGGCGTGTGCCGCGCCTGTACCGAGATCGATGCCGGGCGCTTTGTCGATTACATCGAGATGGATGCCGCCTCCAACCGCGGCGTCGACGAGATGGCCCAGTTGCTGGATCGCGCGGTCTATGCACCAACCAGCGGTCGCTTCAAGGTCTACATGATCGACGAAGTGCACATGCTGACCAACCACGCCTTCAACGCGATGCTGAAGACGCTGGAAGAACCGCCCGAGCACGTCAAGTTCATTCTTGCGACCACCGACCCGCAGAAGATTCCGGTGACGGTGCTGTCGCGTTGCCTGCAGTTCAACCTCAAGCAGATGCCGCCGGGGCACATCGTGTCTCACCTGGACCGCATTCTTGGCGAAGAGGGCATCGCCCACGAGCCGAATGCGCTGCGTCTGCTGGCGGCCGCTGCTCAGGGTTCGATGCGCGATGCGCTTTCGCTCACCGACCAGGCCATCGCGTACAGCGCTGGCGAGGTGAGCGAGGCTGCCGTACGGGGCATGCTCGGCGCGATTGATCAAAGCTACCTTGTGCGGTTGCTCGATGCGCTTGCCGACGAGAACGGCGCGGCGCTTGTCGAGATCGCCGATGAGATGGCCGGGCGCAGTCTGAGCTTCTCGGGCGCGCTGCAGGATCTTGCATCCTTGCTGCAGAAGATTGCGCTGGCGCAGGTCGTTCCCGCCGCTGTGCAGGACGACTGGCCCGAGGCCGACGATGTGCGCCGCCTTGCCGAGCGGTTCGACGCGCAGTCGGTGCAACTGTTCTACCAGTTTGCCAACCTGGGCCGGAACGAATTGGCGCTCGCGCCGGATGAATACGCCGGCTTCACGATGACGCTGCTGCGCATGCTTGCGTTCCAGCCCGGACAGTCGGGTGGAGAAGCGCCGCCGCCTTCGGGCGGTGGTGGCGGGAAACGGGCGATGCCGCTGGCTGCAACGCCGGCCGCATCGACGCGTCCGGCCGTTACGGCGACTGCGCCGGTGGCGACGCCGGTTGCCCAGGTCGCGCCAGTGGCGGTGCGTCCGGAGCCGGTGGTCGAGGCGCCGCGTGCGACTTATCAGGCGACTCCGCCGGCGCCAGCGCCCGTTGAAGAGGCTGTGCAGACGCCGGCTGCGGCCCCAGCGCGTCGCTCGCCGGCAATGGAAGCGTTGGCCGCTGCGCGTCAGGCGTCAAGCCGTGGCCGTGGTGGTGCTTCCGCGCCTGCCGCTACACCGGTGGCCGCGCCTGCGCCTGTGGCTCGTCCTGCTGCTCCCGTTGCGGGCCCACGCCCGAATCCGGCTGCTGCGCAGGTCTCCCCGCCGCAGCGTCGCGAACAGCCGTTAGCAGTTGCCGCTCCCGCCGATGACGGTCCGCCGCCCTGGGATGAAATGCCCGGCGAACTTGCTTCGCCTTCGCTTGAAGAGATGGACGTGGCCTTTGCCGGTTGGGATTCCGCTTCGAGCGTGCGCCCCGGCGCGGCTGAACCGGCAACACGTCCAGCAAAGATCGAGGCGCCCGCAACTGCACCCGTGCTGGCGAAGACGGTCGCACCGGAGCCGGTGGCCGCTGCCACGCCGCCTGACCTGAGTGCCAGCGGCCTCACCACGTTCGACGGCAATTGGCCGGCGCTGGCAGCGTGCCTGCCGATCCGCGGTCTGGCCCAACAGCTGGCTTACCAGAGCGAGTTGGCGGCCGTCGAAGGCGTCACGATGCGCCTGCGCGTACCTTTGCCTCCGCTGACTGACGCCAACGTCGTCGAGCGTCTGGAAGCGGCGTTGACGGAACACTTCGGCACGCCCGTTCGCGTGGCGTGCGACATCGGCCCTGCACGCGCCACCGCTGCGGCTCTGGATGCCGAGCAGCGCGCCGAGCGTCAGCGCAGTGCCGAAGATGCCATTGCTGCCAACCCGTTTGTGCAGGCGCTGGTCCGGGACTTTGCCGCGCAGGTCGTCCCTGGTTCGATCCAACCGCACACGCACTGAATCGCATTCCAAGACTGAACATTGAACACCGGCGCGCACCGTTGAGCGGCGCGTCTTGCATGACCCATTTCAAGGAGCAACGACCATGATGAAAGGCCAGATCGCCGGGCTGATGAAGCAGGCCCAGCAGATGCAGGAAAACATGAAGAAAGCGCAGGAGCAACTTGCCCTGATCGAGGTGGAAGGCGTGTCTGGCGCGGGCCTCGTGAAGGTGGTGATGACCTGCAAGAACGACGTGAAGCGTGTGTCGATCGACCCCAGCCTGCTGGCCGAAGGCGAAGACAAGGATCTGCTGGAAGACCTCATCGCTGCTGCGTTCAATGACGCCGTGCGCAAGGCCGAGGCTACCGCGCAAGAGAAGATGGGCTCGCTCACCTCCGGCCTGGGTGGCATGGCGAGCATGCTGCCGCCCGGCTTCAAGCTGCCGTTCTAAACGACGCTCGTCAGGATCGCGCCATGGTGCTGGAATCTGCGCTGCTGCACGTCAGGCCCGGCCAGGAAGCTGCCTTCGAAGCGGCCTTCGGCGAGGCTCGCCACATCATCGGTGCGATGCGGGGCTTTGTTTCGCTGTCGCTGTCGCGCTGCATGGAGAAGGCGAGCGATTATCTGCTGCTGGTGCAGTGGCAGACGCTGGAAGACCACACCATCGGCTTTCGGCAGTCGCCCGAGTACCAGCGCTGGCGCGCGCTGCTGCATCATTTCTATGATCCGATGCCGGAAGTGCTGCACCACACGACGGTTCTGGAGCATGCGTGATGCGTAACGCTCCAGGCACGCCGTCGGCGCTGCAGATGCTGGTTGAAGCCTTGCGCGTACTGCCGGGCGTGGGTCCCAAGTCTGCCCAACGGATGGCGTATCACCTGATGCAGCATGATCGCGAAGGCGCTGCACAACTGGCGCAGGCGCTGTCCGAGGCGACGGAATCGATCCAGCATTGCAGCCGTTGCAATACCTTCACTGAGCAGGAAATCTGCGAAACCTGCCTGGATACGCGTCGCGATGCGTCGGTGCTGTGTGTGGTGGAAACGCCGGCCGACCAGATGATGATCGAGCAGACGCTCACCTATCGCGGCCAATATTTTGTGCTGATGGGGCGGCTCTCGCCGCTGGACAACATCGGCCCGAAAGAGATCCACCTCGAACGCTTGCTTGCTCGCGCGACCGACCCTGCGCTGGGTGGGCCGTGCGCCGAAGTCATCCTTGCCACCAATTTCACCAGTGAAGGCGAGGCGACCGCCCACTACATCGGCGAGATGTTGAAGGCGCGCGGTATCAAGGCGACACGTCTGGCGCGTGGTGTGCCGGTGGGCGGTGAACTGGAATACGTGGACGCGGGCACCATTTCCCGCGCGGTCCTGGATCGGCGCCAGCTCTGAGCGGGCGCGCCTGAACCTCAGAATTCGGTATGCAGTCGCGTACCGAAGAACACCGCAGGGCCGCGATCCGCGTTGTAGCCGGGGTTGCGGATCCATTGCGCGTCGGCGCTGATCCACAGGTGCTTGGTCGCCTGGAAGCTATAGAACGCCTCGACGATCTGCTCGGGCGCATAGTTCAGCTTGCCGTCTCCCAGGAATACGCCCAGGCCGCCTTGCTGCAGGTAGCGGCGGTGATCCGGCGACAGCATGTTGATGGCGGCCGCGAGCCCGACCGTGTCGTCCGAGCGGTCCCACTTGCTGCCCTTGACCAGCGTGCCGAACGACACGGAGCGATCGATTTCCGTAAAAGCGTAGGTTTCCGTCTTGCCGTCCGCCCACGACGCGCGTGCGAAGACGCCAATGTCATCGTTGATCTGCTGTTCGCCGCCAAGGCCGATCCCCACCTTGGTGTTATCGCGTCGCGCGAGGCTGATGTCCGGCGCGCTGCCCGTCGACTGTCCGAGGGCGAGGGCATCGTCGTAGCGGGCCATGTCGGTCCTGTTACGGAAGAGCATCACGCGCAGCTTGCCCGGCTGCCCGGCAAGCGTATGACTGCGTTCCACTTCAAACACGTCGCCATAGTAGCGGCCGATACGCGTGTCCAGCGGCAGGCCGTTGGACTCTTCCGGCTGGATGAAGCGGCCAATGCGGTAGGCCCAGTCGCCGTCGTAGTACTCCAGCGCAGCGCCCCAGGTGTAGCCGCGCGCATCGGCAGCGTAGTCGAATGCGCCGTGCGTGAGGAACGACCAGTTCAGGAACTGGGTGCGCGGGTCATGCGCATAGGTCACGCCGTCGAATACGTCCAGCACCGAGAAGTTGCCTGCCGTGAAAACCAGGCGACGCTTGTCGACCTGGCCGGCAAACTGGTTCATCTCGGCTTCCCGATCCTCAGTGCCGCCACCCAGGCCGACCGTCTGGCGGAAGAAGGCGCGTGCGCGGTAGAGCGTTGGGTTTGGGCCGGCGGTCTTGGCAAGCTCGCCATTGGTAAATCCGGCCAGGCCGTGCAGACCCGAGAAGGGCTGGCCGAACGCCATTTCCGGATTGAAGTGCACTTCGGCGCCTTGCCACAGGCGCATACCCAGATCGAGCGTCGTCGTAACCGAATAGCTTGTGGTCGATTTGCCTGACAGGCTGTTCGGCCCGCTGTACGGCGAGTGGAACGACAGGTCGTGCTGCCATACGTAAGTGGCCTGACCGTGCACGGCAAAGCGATCGGGATCGTTGATCGCCCAACTGGCGGTGTCGCCGGTGCTGCTTTGGGTTGCCAAGGCATGGCCGGCGCTCAAGGAGAGGGCGCACAGGGCGGTCAAGCGGGCAAGACGGAACGGAAGCAACATGGCAGCAAGCAGGGAGAACGCCGTTAGAATCCCTCTTTCGGATCCGGGAACGGCAAAAGTCCGCCATGTTAAACGTGGGCGGGTGACGGCCGGATGAAACACGCACGGAACGTGCCACGATGTCACATCCGATGTTGTGTATTTCCCACCTTCAGCTTTCCACGATGAATCTCGCCCGCTTCGATCTTGTCACCCTCGGCTTGTTTGTGGCGGTGGCCCGGCTGGGCAGCATCTCGGCCGGAGCGCGCCAATCACACCTGGCTGTGGCTGCGGCAAGCAAGCGGATTTCCGATTTGGAAGCGGCCGTGGGCGCGCCGTTGCTCTATCGGCATGCCGCCGGCGTGGAACTGACCGAGGCCGGCCAGGCGTGCTTCCGCCATGCTGTGGGCATCCTGCAGGACGTCGAGCGCATGGCCGGTGCGCTGTCTGACTTTGCCGCAGGCACGCGCGGGCTGGTGCGCGTGTGGGCCAACACCTCATCGATTACGCAATTCCTGGCCGACGATCTGGCCGCGTTCATGTTGGCCAATCCGGCCATCCGCATTGCGCTGGAAGAGCAGGACAGCGGCGATATTGTTGCGGCGCTGCGCGAGAACCGCGCAGACCTTGGCATCTTCGCGGCCGGTACGCCGTGCGACGGGCTGCAATCGTTCGACTACCGCGAGGATGATCTCGCCTTGGTGACGCCGCGCGGGCATCCATTGGCCGGGCGCAAGCAGGTCCACTTCGCCGACGCTGTGGATTTCGATTTCGTCAGCCTGCCGCCGGGCACCTCGCTGGCTGCGCAACTGGTCGACGAGAGTGTCCGCCTGGGCAAGCCGCTGCGTTTGCGTATCCAGGTGCGCAGCTTTGAAGCCGTCTGCCGCATGGTGGCCTCCGGCCTGGGCGTGGGCATATTGCCGCGCATCGCGGCGCAAGGGCATGTATCGAGCCTGCCGGGTGCGGGTCTGGCGCTCGTGGCACTGCAAGACGAATGGGCGCATCGCCGCCTGTTGGTGGGCGTGCGCGATCCCGATGCGCTGACCAGCTCCGCGCGCCTGTTGATGACGCATCTGCTTGGCAACCCCGCTGCACTCTGAATTCAACGCTTTCTACACAACCATGCCGACACAGGTTTTGCAGGACATCCGCGTGCTCGAACTCGGGCAACTGATTGCCGGGCCGTTTGCCGCCAAGACGCTCGCCGACTTTGGCGCGCAGGTCATCAAGATCGAGCCGCCGGGGCAGGGCGATCCGCTGCGCAAATGGCGGATGCTGCATGAGGGCACGTCAGTCTGGTGGGAGGCGCAGTCGCGCAACAAGCAGTCGGTCTGTGTCGACCTGCGTGTGCCGGACGGGCAGGAGGTCGTACGCAAGCTGGCCGCCGAAGCTGATGTCTTGATCGAGAATTTCCGCCCCGGCACGATGGAAAAGTGGGGACTGTCGTACGAGGCGCTTTCCGCCATCAATCCGAAGCTGATCATGCTGCGCGTGTCGGGCTATGGCCAGACGGGCCCCAAACGTGATGAACCCGGCTTTGCCGCCATTGCTGAAGCCATGGCCGGCCTGCGCTATTTGACCGGCGAGCCGGGGCGGCCGCCTGCCCGCGCCGGGCTGTCACTTGGCGACACGATCGCTGGCTTGCATGGCGCGCTAGGCGTGTTGCTGGCCTTGTACGAGCGGGATGCACGCGGCGGCAAGGGGCAGGTGATCGACGTGGCGCTGTATGAATCCGTGTTCAACCTGACGGAGAGCCTGCTGCCCGAATACTCGGTGTTCGGGGCAATCCGCCAGCCGGCAGGCGGGGCGCTCCCGGGCATTGCACCGTCGAACGCCTACCGCTGTGCCGGTGGCGAATACGTGCTAATTGCCGCCAACGGTGACAACATCTTCCGCCGCCTGATGCAACACATGGGCCGGCAAGATCTGGCCGACGATCCCGATTTGGCCCGCAACGACGGCCGCGCCGCCCGGGCGGACGAAATCGATGCCGCCATCAACGCCTGGACAGGCACGCTGCCCATCGCCGATGTTCTGGCAGCGCTGCATGCGGCCGAGGTGCCCAGCGGCCCCATCTACACCATCGCCGACATTGCCGCAGACCCTCACTACCGGGCGCGCGGCGTGATCGAAACGGTGCGCGCGCAGTCTGGCATTGATGTAGAGATGCCGGGCGTGGTGCCCAAGCTTTCCGCCACGCCGGGCGCTGTGCAGGCGAGCGCGCCGCGCCTGGGCCAGCATACGCGCGACGTGCTGCGCGGCCACGGCCTGACGGACGAGCAGATCGACGCGCTGGTGTCGCAAGGCATCATTGCCGAAGCCAAGAGCTAAACAGCTAGGACGATCCCGCATGTTGTGTTGCAAATCGTTGCGGTAATATCGCCGCCGAGGCAGTGAACGCCACAAAACAGGAGACAGGCATGGGGACACGAGTCGTTGGGCGCTGGGCAAAATGGATGGGCGCAGCACTGTGCGCGACGAGCCTGGTGGCTGCCAGCCCCGCCGTTCTGGCACAGGGCAAACCTGAAAAGAGCAAGATCACCATCGCGGTGGGCGGCAAGGCGCTGTTCTACTACCTGCCGCTGACAATTGCCGAGCGCCTGGGCTACTTCAAGGACGAAGGCCTGGACGTTGAAATCGTCGACTTTGCCGGTGGCGCGAAAGCCCTGCAGGCCGTGGTTGGCGGCAGCGCCGACGTGGTAAGCGGCGCGTATGAGCACACGCTGGTAATGCAGGCCAAGGGCCAGATGTACCAGGAGTTCGTGCTGCAAGGGCGTGCCCCGCAGATCGTGCTGGCGGTCAACAACAAGACGATGCCCAACTACAAGTCGATTGCCGATTTGAAAGGCAAGAAGATCGGCGTGACGGCTCCGGGTTCGTCGACCAACATCATGGTCAACTACGTGCTGGCGCGCGCCGGCATCAAGCCGAATGAAGTGTCGATCATTGGCGTGGGTCCGAGCAGTGGAGCGATTGCCGCCGTGCGTGCGGGCCAAATCGATGCCCTGGCCAACCTGGACCCAGTGATGTCGATGCTCACGCAGAAGAATGAAGTGCGCGTGGTCTCGGATACCCGCACGTTGGCCGATACCAAGGCGGTATTCGGCGGCAACATGCCGGCCGGCTGCCTGTATGCATCGACCGCGTTCATCCAGAAGAATCCGAACACGACGCAGGCGATGACCAACGCCATGGTGCGCGCGCTCAAGTGGCTGCAGAAGGCAGGCCCGTCGGACATCGTCAAGACGGTGCCGGAAGCCTATCTGCTGGGCGACCGTGCGCTGTATCTGGCGGCGTGGGACAAGGTGCGCGAGGCCATCTCGCCGGATGGCACGATGCCCACCGACGGCCCCGCCACGGCACTGCGCACGCTGTCGGAGTTTGATGCGGAAGTGAAGGGCAAGCAGATCAAGCTCGACCAGACCTTCACCAACGCCTTCGTCCAGAAGGCCAACGCCAAGTACAAGTAATTTCGACAGGCTTTCAGCAACGCGCCCGGTTCCGCCCGGGCGCATTGCTTTTGGACCGCAGACCATGCCGCATCCCGCGCTTTCGTTCGATCAGATCACCTGTACGTTCATCTCACCCGACACGCCGGGCCAGCGCTACACCGCCGTGCAAAACACCTCGCTGGAGGTGCAGGCCGGCGAGTTCGTCTCCGTGGTCGGCCCGACTGGCTGCGGCAAATCTACGTTGCTGAATCTGGCTGCGGGCCTGCTGCAGCCGTCTTCCGGACAGGTGCGGGTCTTTGGCGAGCCGCTGCTCGGCATCAATCGTCGCGCCGGTTACATGTTCCAGGCAGAGGCGTTGATGCCGTGGCGCAGCGCGCTCGACAACGTGATGGCCGGGCTGGAGTTTCGGGGCATGTCCGACAAGGAAGCGCGTGACCTTGCCATGTCGTGGCTCGCGCGCGTGGGTTTGTCTGGGTTTGAAGACCGCTATCCGCATCAGCTTTCCGGCGGCATGCGCAAGCGTGTGAGCCTGGCGCAAACGCTGGTGCTCGACCCAGACATCATCCTCATGGACGAGCCGTTCTCGGCGCTCGACATTCAGACGCGCCAGCTGATGGAAAACGAGGTGCTCGATCTGTGGGCCGCCAAGCGCAAGGCGGTGCTGTTCATCACGCACGATCTGGACGAAGCGATTGCCATGAGCGACCGGGTGGTCGTGCTGGCCGCCGGCCCCGGCACGCACCCGATCGGTGAATTCACGATCGACCTGCCGCGCCCGCGCGATGTGGCCGAGATTCGCGATCAGGCCGGCTTTGTCGACCTGCATTCGCGCATCTGGGATGTGCTGCGCGAAGAAGTGCTCAAGGGCTATGCGCAGCATCGCCGCGTGGCTTGACCTGAATCTGATCGATTGCATCCATGGCTAACCGTCCGCTTTCTCTATTCGCGCTGCGCACCTGGCAGCTTGGCCTGCTGGTCGTCACGTTGGGCGTGTGGCACTTCGCCACGCGCTCGCAGGAAGTTGCGTTCTTCTTTGGTGAACCACTCATCGTTGCCCAGCGCATCTGGGCGTGGTTCGTCACCGAAGGCGATATCTATCAACACCTTGGCGTGACGTTGGCCGAGACGGTGCTGGCATTTGCCATCGGCACGGCCAGTGGCCTGGGCGCAGGGCTGTGGCTGGCGCTGAGCCCGGCCGCATCGGCGGTGCTTGATCCGTACATCAAGGCTGCCAACTCGATGCCGCGCGTGATCCTGGCGCCAATCTTTGGCGTGTGGTTCGGGCTGGGAATCTGGTCGAAGGTGGCGCTGGCGGTGACGCTGGTGTTCTTCATCGTCTTCTTCAACGTCTATCAGGGCGTGAAGGAAGTGAGCCCGGTCGTGCTGGCCAATGCGCGCATGCTGGGCGCATCGCAGCGGCAACTGCTGCGCTTTGTCTACCTGCCGAGCGCGACGAGCTGGGTGTTCTCATCGCTGCATACGTCGGTCGGTCTGGCCTTCGTGGGGGCGGTGGTGGGGGAGTATCTCGGCTCGGCGCGCGGTGTTGGTTACTTGATCCTCCAGGCCGAAGGGACCTTCGACATCAACACCGTGTTCGCGGGCATCGTCGTGCTGACGGTATTTGCGCTGGTGCTCGACTGGCTCGTCGGCTTGATGGAAAAACGCCTGATGCGCTGGCAACCGAAGAGCGGCGAAACAGAGAAGCTCTGAGCGAGCGCCTTAACGACGCGAACGTCACATTGGCCCTGCACATAGCAGGGTCATGCAACTAGACGGTCGGTCTACTACAATGCGATCCATCATGAGCAAGCATCCCGAACCCGTCACCGCTGAAGGCGCCGAAGCCCGGCACGACACCCGCGACCGCATTCTGGACGCCGGTGCCGAGTTGATCCTCGGGCGTGGTTTCTCGGCTGTCGGCTTGGCGGAAATCCTCGGCCGCGCTCAGGTACCCAAAGGCTCGTTTTATTACTACTTCGGGTCGAAGGAAGACTTTGGCGTTGCCATGCTGGAGCGCTATTTCCAGGACTACGACGCGGGCGTTGTCAGCCTGTTCAACGACACGCGCATTACCGCCCGCGAGCGGCTGCTGCGCTATTTCATGGCCTGGATCGATCTGCATGAGCGCAGCGCGTGCGAAGTCACCTGTCTGGCGGTGAAGCTGTCGGGCGAGGTTTCGGATTTGTCCGAGCCGATGCGCAAGGTGCTGTCGACGGGGATGACGCGCATGGTCGAGCGCATCGCCACGGCAATCGAGGCGGGCGTCGCCGACGGTTCGTTGGCGCGTGTGGAGGATGCGCACCAGCTGGCCGAAGGGCTGTACGCCATGTGGATGGGCGGCGCGCTGTTGGCCAAGTCGCATCGCACTGTGGCCGCGTTCAAGAGCTGCGTGGCGCAAACGGAAATCCTGCTGGCCAAGCCCAAGCATTGATTGCAACCAAACCATTGCCGGCGAGGCATGTTCCTCGCTTTTTCTTTGATTCCGGTTCTAGATGACCGGTCGAATAGTGCCTCTTTCAGGAGCTGATATGACCCAACAACTGCTGTCCCCGGTTCAGACCGGCCGTACCACCCTCGCCAACCGTGTCGTCATGGCGCCGCTCACGCGCTCGCGCGCTGGCCAGCCCGGTGACGTGCCGACCGAACTGAACGTGACCTATTACGCGCAGCGTGCAACCGCTGGCCTGATCGTGACGGAAGCGACGCAAATTTCCCGCCAGGGCCAGGGCTACGCCTGGACGCCGGGCATGTACACCGACGAACAGGAAGCTGGCTGGAAGGCGGTGGTGGATGCTGTACACGCAAAGGGCGGCCGCATCTCGCAACAGCTCTGGCACGTGGGTCGTATTTCCAATACGTTGCTGCAGGAAAACGGCCAGGCACCTGTCGCGCCGTCGGCCATCGTCGCCAAGGGTGCACAGAGCTTTGTCGTGCAGCCCGACGGCACGCCCGCCAATGTGCCGACCAGCGAACCGCGCGCGCTCGCCACGGAAGAAATCCCTGGCGTGATCGCGCAATATCGTCAAGCCGTGCTGCGTGCACGCCGCGCTGGTTTCGATTTCGTTGAAATCCATGCCGCCAACGGTTACCTGCTGCACCAATTTCTGTCGACCAACAGCAACCAGCGCACCGACCAGTACGGCGGCTCCCTGGAAAATCGCGCCCGACTGATTCTCGAAGTGGTCGATACCGCCATCGCCGAGATTGGCGCAGACCGCGTCGGCATCCGCCTGTCGCCGCACTTCGTCGCGCATGACATTGCAGACGCACAAGCCGAAGAAAGCGCGTTGTACTTGGCCCGCGAGCTGACCAAGCGTGGCATCGCCTATTTGCACATCGCAGAGCCGGATTGGGCCGGCGGTCCCGAGCTGACCAACGATTTCCGCCGCCAACTCCGTGACGCCTTCAAGGGCACGCTCATCGTGTGCGGCCAATACACGGCGGAAGAGGGCGAGCAGATGATTGCCTCCGGTCTGGCTGATGCCGTTGCGTTCGGTCGTCCGTTCATCGCGAACCCCGATCTGGTGGCGCGCTTCCGTGCCGGCGCATCGCTCAACCAGCCGGATCGCGCAACGTTCTACGGTGGGCAGGAAAAGGGCTACACCGACTATCCGACCCTGGAAGAAGCGGCCTGATAAGCGGTTGCATAAAAAAGAAAGCCGCGCAGGCGATCAACCTGCGCGGCTTTTTTGTCTCCAGCGCCTGCGTTTTTTAAGGCTGGATCACCACCTTGCCCGTCACCTTGCGCGCCGCCATATCCAGCAGCGCTTGCGTCGTCTGCTCCAACGGATAGCGCGCCGAGATATGCGGACGAATCTTGCCTTCCTGCATCCAGCCGAGCATCTGCATCATGTTCGCCAGATTCGCCTTCGGCTCGCGACGCGCGAATTCGCCCCAGAACACGCCGACCAGCGACGCGCCTTTTAGCAGCGCCAAGTTCAGTGGCATCTTCGGGATTTCGCCGTTGGCAAATCCGACCACGAGGTAGCGGCCACGCCAGGCAATCGAACGGAATGCCGGTTCCGCGTAGATGCCGCCGACCGGGTCATAGATCACGTCCGGTCCCTTGCCGTCGGTCAATTCCTTGATGCGCTCGCGCAGGTCTTCGGTCGAATAGTTGATGAGCGCATCGGCGCCGTGGTCCTTGCAAACCGCGAGCTTCTCGTCGCTCGACGCCGCCGCGATGACGCGTGCGCCAATCGCCTTGCCGATCTCGATGGCCGCCAGCCCAACGCCGCCGGCCGCGCCGAGCACCAGCATCGTCTCACCGGCCTTCAGTTGCCCGCGATCGACTACCGCGTGGTGTGACGTGCCATACGTGAGTGTGAATGCTGCTGCGGTGTCGAACGCCATGCCCGGCGGCATCGGCATCACCACCTTGGCCGACGCCTTGACCTGTGAAGCAAAGGCGCCCTGACCGAGGAAGGCGATCACATGGTCGCCGGCCTTGAGGTGTGACACGCCTTCGCCGACGGCGTTAACAACGCCCGCCACTTCCGAGCCGGGCGTAAACGGCAACTCCGGCTTGAACTGGTATTTGTTCTGGATGATCAGCACGTCAGGGAAATTCACCCCCGCAGCCTTGACGTCGATAACCACTTCACCAGCACCGGGCGACAGGTCCGGCAGCGTTTCGATCACCAGCGATTCGGGCGGGCCCCAGGTCTTGCAGACGACGGCTTTCATCAGTGTCTCCTCAACAGTTTTGCGTTGGATTGTTCGCCATCTCGCATGCATTGCACGCGATCTCGTCCGGCAGTGTAACCGAATAAAAGCACGGTCGTTCGATTTAACCGGCGGCGATAAATCGTGCGGCTTGTCGATGCATTTTTTGTAAGCGTGTAGAACGTGTGCGCGAGCACGATTCGCGAACGTTGCTCGGTTACAATCCGCGCCATGCATATTCTCATTGCCAACGACGACGGATACCTCGCGCCCGGGCTCGCGGCGCTGCATCGCGCGCTGAGCCCTCTGGGCCGCGTGACGGTGGTCGCACCGGAGCAGAACCACAGCGGCGCGTCGAACTCGCTCACGCTGCAGCGTCCGCTTTCGGTGTTCGAAGCGACCGACGGTGCCCAGAAGGGTTTTCGCTTCGTCAACGGCACGCCGACGGACTGCGTGCACATCGCGCTTACCGGCATGATCGAAGAGAAGCCCGACCTGGTCGTCTCCGGTATCAACCAGGGTCAGAACATGGGCGAAGACGTGTTGTATTCCGGTACCGTCGCCGCAGCCATCGAGGGCTATCTGTTCGGTATTCCGTCGATTGCGTTCTCGCAGGCCGACAAGGGCTGGACGCACCTCGACGCTGCCGAGCGCGTCGCCCGCGAAGTTGTCGAGCGCTATCTGTCCGATCCGCTGGACGGCCCGGTCCTGCTCAACGTCAATATCCCGAATCTGCCCTACGGCGAGCTGGCCGGTTGGCGCGCGACGCGTCTGGGCAAGCGGCACCAATCGCAGCCGGTGATCCGCCAGGCCAATCCGCGCGGCGAGCCGATCTTCTGGGTCGGTGCCGCCGGCGATGCGAAAGACGCCAGCGAGGGCACCGATTTCCATGCCGTCGCGCATGGCTTCGTTTCGCTGACACCGCTGCAGCTCGATCTGACCGATACGGCCCAACTGCGCACCGTGCGCCGCTGGCAGACGCCATGATCGTCACGGTGGCTCATGTCTGAACGCCCGCGAGACCGGCGCTTTCCGTTGACGCTTGACGCAGTGGTCGAGCGCAAGCCCGTGGAGCGTCAGCGTGAAACGCGTATCTCGTCAGGAGTGAGCGCGGTGTCACGCCACACGCCGGTGCGTGCGGCATCCGTTGAGCGCGCGTCGCCCGCATCCGCCCCTGCACCTACGCCACAGCGTGTGGCGGGTGTCGACGCTGTTGTCGGTGCTGTCGCCGCGAGCGCTGTACAGGCACGCACAGCGGCAGCGCACGCGGCTGCCGGCGGCATGGCATCGGACCGTGCGCGTCAGGCGCTGGTTGGCCGTGTGCAGGCCGGAGGCGTGATTGACAAGCGGGTGCTCGCTGCAATTGGCACGGTCCCGCGACATCTGTTTGTCGATGCCGGCCTTGCCTCGCAGGCGTACGAAGATTCCGCATTACCGATCGGTCATCAGCAAACGATCTCGAAGCCGTCAGTGGTCGGACGGATGATCGAGCTGTTGTTGAGTGGACGGTCCGGCCGCACTGGCATGCCGCTCGCTCGCGTGCTGGAAATTGGCACCGGCTGTGGCTACCAGGCAGCCGTTCTGGCACAGCTCGCCGACGAGGTGTATTCGATCGAGCGCGTCCGCCCGCTGCATGAAAAAGCCAAAGCGAACTTGCGGCCACTCCGCGTGCCAAACATCCGTCTGCACTATGGCGACGGCATGCTGGGGCTGCCGAAGGCCGCGCCGTTCGACGCCATCATCCTGGCGGCGGCAGGGCTGGAGGTGCCGCAGGCGCTTCTCGACCAGCTGACCGTTGGCGGCCGGCTGATCGCCCCGGTGGCTACCGATCGCAACAGCGGCCCCGCGCAGCAGCTCGTTCTTATCGAGCGTCGCAGCCGCTTCCAGTTTCACAGTACCGCGCTTGAAGGCGTTTTCTTTGTCCCGTTAAAATCAGGAACTGTTTAGCATGTTCATTTCCCGGAGCTCCATGAACCGTCCAAGCCCCGCACGCGCAGGCCGGCTCGCCGTGGCGATGGTGTCGGCCGCACTACTGGCGGCTTGCGCATCCTCCGGCAACCAAGCCCCTGTTCTCGACCGCACCTCGCGTGCCGGCAGCGCTGGCACCGTGTCGCAGGAGCCGCCGCCCCCCGGCTACTATCGAGTCAAGCGTGGCGATACCTTGTACAGCATCGCCTTGCGTAACGGCCAGGCGCCGCGCGACCTGGTGGCCTGGAACAACATCGCCAATCCGAATCAGATCGAAGTCGATCAGCTGTTACGTGTCGTTCCTCCGAACGCGGATGTCAGCAGCACCGGAGCCGTGGTCACGCCGGTTCGCCCGGCCAATACGACTGCGCAGCCGGTCGAATCCACGCCGGTGACGCCGCCGCCCGCAGCGTCGTCCAGTGCTCCTGCCGGGGCAAGCGACGGCGCAATCTCGCTTGCCTGGCCGGCACGCGGATCGCTCATCAACCGGTTCGATGACAAGAGCAACAAGGGCATCGACATTGGCGGCAAACGCGGTGACGCGGTGGTCGCTGCCGACGACGGAAAAGTGATCCACGTTGGACCCTTGCGTGGGTACGGGAATCTTGTCATCATCAAACACAACGACACGTTCCTGACCGCCTACGGCAACAACGATAAGGTTCTGGTCACCGAGCAATCCACGGTCAAGAAAGGGCAGAAGATCGCCGAAATGGGCAGTACCGATGCGGATCGCGTGAAGCTTCATTTTGAAGTGCGCCGCAACGGTAAGCCGGTCGATCCGATGCGCTACTTGCCGCCTCAATAGAGGAATGCATGCCGCGCCAGAAAGCCGCCACGCCCGTCAACCCCGCCGATGACAACATCGACGCTGCTGTAGAGGGCCAGCGCACCCCGAATGGGCGCGCGGGACGGCGTGCGCGCGGCGAGGCACAGCCCCCTGCTGAAGAGATCGAAGTCGTCGACGCGCTTGTCGACGACCTGCCTGCTTCCGATTCCGCCGAGCTCAACGACACGTCGGACAGTGCCGACGAGCCCGATGAAGAAGAGGAAGAGGGTGAAGAGGCCGAGGAAGCTGCACCCGAGGAAGATTTCCGCAAGGTGCTGCAGGCCGAGCTGGCTGCCGACACCGTTCAGCACTATCTCAATCGCATCAGCATTAAGCCGCTTCTGACGCCGGCCGAAGAACTGCATTTCTCGACGTTGGCCAAGGCGGGCGAGTTTGCCGCGCGCCAAGTCATGATCGAGCGCAATCTCCGCTTGGTCGTGAGCATTGCCAAGGGCTATCTGAATCGCGGTGTGCCGCTGCTCGATCTGATCGAAGAGGGCAATCTGGGTCTGATGCATGCGATCGAAAAGTTCGATCCGGAACGCGGATTCCGCTTCTCCACGTATGCAACGTGGTGGATTCGCCAGAGCATCGAGCGCGCGATCATGAATCAGGCGCGCACAGTTCGTTTGCCGGTGCACGTAATTCGCGAGCTCAACCAGGTGCTGCGCGCCAAGCGTCATCTGGAAAAGAGTGGCGTGGATGGCCGCGACGCAAGCCTCGAAGACATCGCTCACCTGCTCGGCAAGACCACGGAGGAAGTGCAGGACGTGCTCTCGCTCAACGAGCACACGACTTCGCTGGATACGCCGTTCGATCTTGATCCGGGTACGAGCCTGCTTGATTTCCTGTCGGACGAGCATGGTGCCTCGCCCGATCAGGAGGTGGCACATCGCGAGCTGTCACTCTTGATGAAGTCGTGGCTCGCGCGCTTGTCCGACAAGCACCGCTATGTGGTTGAGCGCCGCTTTGGCCTTAACTACATCGAGCCTGCCACGCTGGAAGAACTGGCTGCTGAGATGGGTTTGACGCGTGAACGCGTGCGTCAGATTCAACAGGAGGCGCTGGTCAAGCTCAAGCGTCATTTCGCCTCGCAGGGCGTGCGCAAGGACGCGGTGCTGTAAAGCGCCGTAGCCCCTCTTTCTCCTCTGTTTTCAGTCGTTCAGCAGCTCCAGTAGCATCGGTTGATGATCCGATGCCTGCGTGGCGCTGTCGACTTCTAGGCGCACCACGCGCCGCTTCAATGGCTCGCTGATCAGCACGAAATCGCACGCGTAGGCCGGTTCGGTCCAGCCGGCGCGGTCGTGCACACCGAAAGTCGGTGGCTGCGGCGTCGTGCCGTGTGCAATCTCCCATGCATCATGCAAAGCGGGTTCGCGAGTAAATGGCACGGTGGCCAAGCGCTTGGGCGTGGAATCTGGCTTGCAGTTGAAATCGCCGCAGACGATGGTTGCCGTGGTCTGCGCTAGCGGGCGGAAAGGGCCAGTTTCGGGCTCGGTGCCAAGCACGGATGGTTGGTCCGTACGCGCGCAACCTTCCGTGTGGATGGCTCGCAGTGCGTCGATTTGCGCCACACGTTGAATCTCCGAGTAGTACTCCAGATGCGTGGTGACGACGCGCAACGCGCCAAACGGCGCCTGCACGACCGCCTCAATGACCATGCGCGGCATGTACGGCGTAGCATCGGGCGGACTGGGCAATGCGTGGCGCCGGATGTAATGCACGGGCAGGCGCGTGGCAATGGCGTTGCCGAAGCGCTGCGCATGCGCGCCGTTGTGGCGCTCCAGCGCGAATCCAGTGATGACGGTGTACTCACTGCCAAGCGCGTCGGCGAGCTCGCTCCATTGGTCGATGCTCGGTCGGCCCGGCAGATCGCTGAAGCCGGAGGTGACTTCCTGCAGGCACAACACGTCGAATTCAGCCATCGCACGGGCTTGCGAGAGTTGGCGCTCGAGGCTGACGTGCCCGTCGGCGCCACGGCCCCACTGGATATTCCACGTCAGGATGACGGTGCCCATGCTGGTCCTCCGGTGTCTTACAATGCCGCCCTTGTCCTCATTTTGCCCAGGCTCGCTCGTGTCTCAAGCTGCACCCAACGTCACGCCTTCCTCTTCCGTTCCAGCAACGGTCGCGCCGGACACGCCGCCGGCCAAAACCCGTGGGCGCCGTAAGCCCGAGATGCCCGTGGCGGGCCCATTGGACATCGTCTCGCTCGATGGCGAAGCGCGGGGCATTGGGCGTTTGGTGAACGAGGATGGCACGCCGGGAAAGGTTGTCTTCGTGGAAGGCGCATTGCCGGGCGAGCGGGTGATGTACCGCAGTCACCGCGTCAAGTCGTCGTACGAACAGGCGAGTGTCGTGAACATTCTGCGCCAGTCCGCTTCGCGCGTGACGCCGCGGTGCAAGTTTTTCGGGGTGTGCGGTGGCTGCTCGATGCAGCATCTGGATTCGCGCGCGCAGGTTGCGATCAAGCAGCGTGTGCTGGAGGACGATCTGGGGCATTTGGCCAAGCTGCGTCCGGACGTGGTATTCCGACCCATTGCCGGCCCAGATTGGGGCTACCGCTATCGCGCGCGTTTGACTGTGCGCCATGTTGCGGCCAAAGGTGGCGTGCTGGTGGGTTTTCACGAGCGCAAAAGCAGCTATGTGGCCGACATGACGTCGTGTGAGGTGTTGCCGCCGCACGTGTCCGCGCTGCTGGTGCCGTTGCGCGAGTTGGTGGGGCGCCTGTCGATCGTGCAGCGTATGCCGCAGATCGAGCTGGCGGTCGGCCAGGATGTGACCGCGCTGGTGTTGCGTAACCTAGAGCCAATCACCGCTGAAGATGAGGCGGAACTGCGCGCTTTCGCCGATCATCACAACGTTCAGTTCTGGCTGCAGCCCAAGGGGCCGGATACGGTCTATCCGTTCCATCCGCTCGATCGTACGCTGACGTACACGCTGCCCGAGTTCGGCATCACCATGCCGTTCAAGCCGACGGATTTCACGCAGGTCAATCACCAGATCAACCGGGCGCTGATGTCGCGGGCGCTGAAACTGCTCGACGCGCAACCGGGTGATCGGCTGCTCGACCTGTTCTGCGGTATCGGCAACTTCACGCTGCCAATGGCTACACGTGCCCGCGAGGTTATGGGGATCGAAGGCAGCGAGGCGCTGACGACGCGTGCCCTGGCCAACGCCCAGTACAACGGCTTGGACGCGAAGACAACATTCGCTTGCCGCAATCTGTTCGAAGTGACGGCTGATGATATTGCCGCGCTGGGCAAGTTTGATCGTTGGCTGATCGATCCGCCGCGCGAAGGGGCATTGGCTGTGTCCAAGGCGCTGGCTGAGCTGTCTCAGCGTGGCGGTGAGGCGGCCGATTTGCTGCCGAAGCGCATCGTCTACGTGTCATGCAATCCGGCGACGCTAGCGCGCGACGCGGGTTTGCTTGTGCATGAAGCCGGCTACAGGCTGGCGGGTGCGGGCGTAGTGAACATGTTCCCGCACACGTCGCATGTGGAATCGATGGCGGTATTCGAGCGCGTCTGATCGCTCATCACGTAGTCTTGCGTGCAACAAAAAACCGGCGCACCAAGCGCCGGTTTTTTGTTGCTCCGCGATATTGCTAGCGCGTTGCGGGCCAAATTTGGCTCAGTTGCGATTCCCGCCGAAGATGCCCAGGATCGCCAGCAGGTTCGTGAAGATGTTGTAGACGTCCAGATAGATCGCCAGGGTGGCGGTCACGTAGTTGGTCTCGCCGCCGTTCACGATACGCTGCACGTCGAACAGGATGTAAGCGGAGAAGATCGCGATGGCCAGCACCGAGATTGTCAGCATCATCGCCGGCAGTTGCAGCCAGATATTGGCCACCGAGCCCACGATCAGCACCAGCACGCCCATGAACAGCCATTTGCCCAGGCCCGAGAAATCACGCTTGCTGACCGTGGCGACCGTCGCCATCACGCCGAAGATGATCGCTGTCCCGCCGAACGCTGTCATGATGAGCGACGCGCCGTTCGAGAAGCCCAGGATCATGCCGATCAGCCGCGACAGCATCAGCCCCATGAAGAACGTGAAGCCGAGCAGCAGGGCCACGCCCAAGCCGCTGTTCTTGAAGCGCTCAATGGCGTAGAAAAAGCCAAAGGCCACTGCCATGAAGATGACGAACCCCATTAGTGGGTTGCGTCCCATCAGGTTGAAGCCGGTAGCGACACCGATCCAGGCACCAAGGATGGTGGGGATCATGGAAAGCGCGAGCAGCCAATAGGTATTGCGCAGCACGCGGTTGCGGACGGCCAACGCGCCGGCGGTGCCGGAAGCGCCAAAACCGTACGTGTTGAGTTGGTTGTCCATGCGAACTCCTTGGGGTGAATGACATTGCAGACAATGCGACGACACAGCGAATGTGGCATCCGAAGCCGGCTTTTGCAAGCCGCATCGTCCTTACTTGGAGAGTCAGCATGCCACGCGGTTCCGGTCGCTGGCGGACAATCGCGGCGGAAAATACCCTTCGCAGGTGACTTTTCGTGCGCCCAATAAGGGGATGCTAAGGCGCGTTCATCGAAAGGCAGCCTGTTCAGGGTGAAGTGATTGCTGCACCTCTTTTCTCTCTCGACATGCGTGGCATCGGGTTGCACCGCTTGACATCCAATCTGGCTCCCTCCCGTGTTAGAATCTAACGTTTATCTTTCACGTAACACCTTCATTTTTTGGAGTTTTTGATGGCGCTCGAACGCACTTTGTCGATTATCAAACCGGATGCCGTGGCCAAGAATGTTATCGGCCAGATCTACGCCCGCTTCGAAGGCGCAGGCCTGAAGGTCGTCGCGGCCAAGATGATCCACCTGTCGCGCGCAGAAGCCGAGCAGTTCTACGCCGTGCACAAGGAGCGCCCGTTCTTCAAGGATCTGGTGGACTTCATGATCTCGGGCCCCGTGATGGTGCAGGCGCTGGAAGGGGAAAACGCAATCGCCAAGAACCGTGACCTGATGGGTGCAACCGATCCGAAGAAGGCTGAGAAGGGCACGATCCGCGCCGACTTCGCCGACAGCATCGACGCCAACGCCGTGCACGGTTCGGACGCTGCTGAAACGGCTGCTGTGGAAGTCGCTTTCTTCTTCCCGGGCTTGAACATTTACAGCCGCTAAGCGTCAACACTAGACTGGGATTGGTGGTTTTGGGTTGCAAGTCATGAGCGATGTGGTGAATCTTCTCGATTTCGACGCACAAGGTCTTCTCGCGTACTGCGAGAGCCTGGGCGAGAAGTCGTTTCGCGCCAAGCAGTTGCAGCGCTGGATTCACCAGTCGGGCGCGTCCGACTTTGGCGAGATGACCGATCTCGCCAAGTCGCTGCGCGAAAAGCTCGCGACCCGCGCCAACATCCAGGCACCGGCGGTCATTACCGATCACCTCTCGTCGGACGGCACGCGTAAGTGGCTGGTCGACGTGGGGCAGGGCAATGCCGTCGAGACGGTCTACATCCCCGAAGAGACGCGTGGCACGTTGTGCGTATCGTCTCAGGCGGGGTGTGCCGTCAACTGCCGGTTCTGTTCAACCGGCAAGCAGGGTTTCTCCCGCAATCTCAGCACTGGCGAGATCATCGGTCAGCTGTGGATGGCCGAGTTCGCCATGCGCAAGCAGCTCGGTCGCGGCCCCAAGGACGACCGCGTCATCACCAACGTGGTGATGATGGGCATGGGCGAGCCACTGCTGAACTACGACGCCGTGGTGCCGGCGCTGGCTTTGATGCTGGATGACAACGCGTATGGCCTTTCGCGCCGGCGTGTAACGGTATCTACCTCCGGCGTAGTTCCCATGATGGACCGCCTCGCGCGCGATGTGCCCGTGGCGCTTGCTGTGTCGCTGCATGCGTCCAACGATGCGCTGCGTGACGTGCTCGTGCCGCTCAACAAGAAGTACCCGCTGGCCGAACTGATGGCTGCCTGTCGCCGCTATCTTGAATTCGCGCCGCGCGATTTCATCACCTTTGAATACTGCATGCTCGATGGGGTCAACGATACCGTCGAGCACGCCCGTGAACTGCTGCGCGTCGTGGCCGACGTGCCGTGCAAGTTCAATCTGATCCCGTTCAACCCGTTCCCGGAATCGGGGTTGAAGCGCTCGAACAATGAGCAGATCCGCCGCTTCTCACAAGTGTTGCTGGATGCCGGTATTGTCACGACCATCCGCAAGACGCGGGGCGACGATATCGATGCGGCCTGCGGTCAGCTCGCTGGCGAGGTCAAAGACCGTACGCGCTTGGCCGAGCGCGGCAAGTTCGGCAAGATCGTCGAGATCCCCGTGGTCGGGGCCGACTCAACTCACCGCATGGGTACCGCATGAAGCGTTGGTCGACTGCTGTCAGTCTGGTCTTCACGCTGGCAGCCGCCGGGTGCGCGTTGTCGCCGCCGGTCCAGACACAGACACGAGAAGTTACAACAGTACCCGATCAAAAGGCCGACGCCGGTCGCCGCGCCGCGATCCGATTGCAGCTCGCGACCCAATACTTGGAAGCTGGTCAGAATGCGACAGCGCTTGAGGAAATCAAGAACGCCATCGCGATCGATCCGAACGTCCCGAATGCGTATCACATCCGCGCGTTGGCCTATATGAATCTCGGTCAACGCGAACAGGCAGACGAGAGTTTCCGCAGCGCTCTGGCCGCGACACCGCAAGATGGTGACCTGCTGAACAACTACGGCTGGTTCCTGTGCTCGCAAGGCGGCAAGCCAGATCAAGGCATGACGATGCTGCGCCAGGCCATCGAGACGCCTGCTGCCGCCAGCCCGGCCAAGCCGTGGACGAACCTAGGCGTTTGCCAGATGCGTCAGGGCGATCTGGATGGCGCAGAGAAGAGCCTGACGCGCGCCACCTACATCGACGCAAACAATTTGCTGACCAACCTCACGTTGGCGCAGCTTTACTACAAACGCCGCGAATACGCGCGTGCCATGCCGTTTATCGAACGTGTGAATGGTCGTGGCAATGCGACGGCAGAAAGCCTGTGGCTGGGCGCTCGCATCGCGCGTCGCCTCGGTGACACTTCGCAGCAGAACGCATGGAGCGCGCAATTGCAGCGTCGCTTCCCCAATGCGCCCGAAGAGGCGGCATTCGAACGAGGAGCCTGGGATGACTGACCGCGACGTGGCAAGCGCTGCCGACTTCTCTCACGGCACTGCGCCTGCCTCGAATCCGCCTGCCGCCGCGTCGCCTGAGCGCGACGATGCGTTGCGTCAGATTGCCGAACGCCTGCGCGCCGGCCGTGAGCATCAGCGTCTGACGGTCGACGATCTGGCCACGCGCTTGAAAGTGGCACCGGGCAAGTTGTTGGCGGTGGAATCGGCGGATGTCAGTGCGTTGCCCGACATGACGTTTACCAAGGGCCTCATCCGCGCCTATGCGCGCGCTCTGCAGGTCGATGTCGATGATCAGCTCGCGCGTTTGAACGCGCGTGCGCAGGTCACCAACATCGGATTGCGCCCCGAAGGCGGCCTGGGTGAATCGTTTTCCGACAAGCCGAGCTTTGCCAAGCGTCGGAGCGGCAGTGGCCGCTGGCTGATCGGCGTGCTGATTGCGGTGATTGTGGCGGCCGGCGCGCTCGCTGGTATGGACCGTCTCAAGCAGTGGTTTGCCACGCAAACGGCAGCTACGCAGAACACAGAATCCACAGCAAAGGAAGCACCGGCAGCGGAGCAGACCGCGCCCGCGCAAGTGGCTCCAGCGGCTGAGCAGGCTCCGGCAGAAACGCCGGCCGCTTCGATGCCGACACCGTTGACGCCCGTTACGCCGGCCGCTCCGGCCTCCGGTGTGGTGACTGCGCCGCTGGCGCCCCCGCCTACGCTGCCGCGTTCGGACAACGGTGCCGCGCCGGCGCCCGCTGTAGCCGTTGCGGGCGCCAAGCCGGCTGTGATCAACGTCGACGCTCCGGTCTCCGCTCTGCCGACGGAAGCCCCCAAGCCGGCTGAATCGGGCGGCGGTACGGTCTCGGTACGCTTCTCCGGTTCGTCCTGGTACGAGATCAAGGACAGGACTGGGAAGACGCTTGCCAGTGGCATTTCCAAGGAAGGTGACGCACGTGATCTGACCGGTACGCCGCCATTCAAGGTCGTCTTCGGCAATGCGGAAGCAGTTGAATCGCTGGCCGTGGGCGGTGCCACCGTCGATCTTCAGAAGTACGCCCGCAATCGCGTGGCACGGGCTACGTTGCCCTGAACCGTTTTGTAAATGGCGCGGCGCTTGTGAGCGGCGCGCCTTGTCTGATCATGGAAATCACCACGCCTCTCGATTGCGCCCCAGCCTTGGTGGGCCCGTTGCCGCGCCGGAACTCGCGCGCGGCCGAGATCCGCTGGGGCGATCGCGTCGTGCATGTCGGCGGCGATGCGCCGGTCTGCGTGCAATCGATGACGAATACCGACACGTCGGACGCCATCGGTACCGCAATCCAGGTGAAGGAACTGGCGCGTGCCGGCTCTGAGTTGGTGCGCATCACAGTGGATACGCCGGCCGCCGCCGCTGCGGTGCCGGCCATCCGCGAGCAGCTCGACCGCATGGGTGTGGATGTGCCGCTGGTGGGGGATTTTCACTACAACGGTCACAAGTTGCTGCAGGACTATCCGGAGTGCGCGCAGGCGCTGTCCAAGTACCGCATCAACCCGGGCAACGTCGGGCAGGGTGCCAAGCGCGACACGCAGTTCGCGCAGATGATCGAGATCGCCTGCCGCTACGATAAGCCGGTGCGTATCGGCGTGAACTGGGGCAGCCTAGATCAGGATCTGCTCGCGCGCATCATGGACGAGAACGCACAGCGTGCAACTCCGTGGGATGCCCGGGCTGTGATGGTTGAGGCGTTGATTACCTCGGCGATCCAGTCTGCGCAGAAGGCTGAAGAACTGGGCTTGCCGGGCAGCCAGATCATCCTGTCGTGCAAGGTCTCGGCGGTGCAGGATTTGATTGCCGTTTACCGCGAGTTGGCGCGTCGCTGCAATTACGCGCTGCACCTGGGCCTGACCGAGGCCGGCATGGGTAGCAAGGGCATCGTCGCTTCCACGGCGGCGTTGTCGGTGCTGCTGCAGGAAGGCATCGGCGACACGATCCGCATTTCGCTCACGCCGGAGCCGGGTGCGCCGCGCGAGAAGGAAGTCATCGTCGCGCAAGAGATTCTGCAGACCATGGGCCTGCGCAATTTCACCCCCATGGTGATCGCGTGCCCGGGTTGCGGGCGCACGACCAGTACGGTGTTTCAGGAGCTGGCGGCGCGCATCCAGTCGTACCTGCGAGAGCAGATGCCGATGTGGAAGACGCAGTACCCCGGTGTCGAAGAGATGAACGTGGCCGTGATGGGCTGCATCGTCAACGGCCCCGGTGAGAGCAAGCACGCCAACATCGGCATTTCGCTGCCAGGCACAGGCGAATCGCCGGCGGCGCCGGTGTTCGTTGACGGCGTGAAGGTGAAAACGCTGCGCGGCGAGCGCATCACAGAAGAATTCCAGACGATCGTCGACGAGTACGTGCGCACGCATTACGGCGCACAGACCCCGGCGACGGTCTAATGCGGCACAGGCTTCGAAGCCCGAAGCCAGAGCAAGAAACGACCGGTCGGCCCCGCATTCAGGTAGATGCGAGAGGCAGGCTTTCAACGTGACATCATGAGCGATACACAAAAACAACGCGTGCAGAAGATCGCCGGCGTCAAAGGCATGAACGATCTGCTGCCCAGTGACGCCCCGCTGTGGGAGCACTTCGATAACGCCGTGCGCAGCATGCTGCGCGCCTATGGCTACCAGCAGATCCGCACGCCGATCGTCGAGCAGACGCAATTGTTTGTGCGTGGCATCGGCGAGGTGACGGACATTGTCGAGAAGGAGATGTACACCTTCACCGACGCATTGAACGGCGAACAGCTGACCATGCGCCCGGAAGGCACCGCTGCCGCCGTGCGCGCCGTGATTGAGCACAACTTGCTGTACGACGGCCCGAAGCGCCTGTGGTACACCGGCCCGATGTTCCGCCACGAGCGTCCGCAGCGCGGTCGCTATCGCCAGTTCCATCAGGTTGGCGTGGAAGCGCTTGGCTTTGCGGGCCCGGACATCGACGCAGAAGTCATCCTGATGTGCCAGCGCCTGTGGGACGATCTCGGCCTGGTCGGCCTGAAGCTGGAGCTGAACTCGCTCGGTCAGGCGGAAGAGCGCGCTGCGCATCGCGCCGATCTCATCAAATACCTGGAGGGTTTCCAGGACATTCTGGATGAGGACGGTAAGCGCCGCCTGTACACCAACCCGCTTCGCGTGCTCGACACGAAAAACCCGGCGCTGCAGGAGATGGCCGCCGGCGCGCCGAAGTTAATCGACTACTTGGGTGATGAATCGCGCGCGCACTTTGAAGGCGTGCAGAAGCTGCTCAAGGCGAACAACATTCCGTTCACCATCAACCCGCGTCTGGTGCGGGGGTTGGATTACTACAACCTCACCGTCTTCGAGTGGACGACGGACAAGCTGGGCGCGCAGGGAACCGTGGCCGGCGGCGGCCGCTATGACCCGCTGATCGAGCAGATCGGCGGCAAGTCTGCCCCTGCATGCGGCTGGGCGATGGGGGTAGAACGCATCATCGAACTGTTGCGTGAGGAAAAGCTCGAGCCCGAAGCGCAAGGCTGTGACGTCTACATCGTCCACCAGGGCGATGAGGCGCAGGTGCAGGCGCTGATCGCGGCAGAGCGACTGCGCGATGCCGGCCTCGATGTCATCCTTCACGCCTCGCCGGAAGGCCGCAACGGTAGCTTCAAGTCGCAGTTCAAGCGCGCTGACGCAAGTGGCGCATCCTATGCGGTTATCATTGGCGACGATGAAGTCACCCAAGGTGTTGCGCAGATCAAGCCGCTGCGTGGCGATCCCGCCGCGGATGCCCAGCAGACCGTGCCGTCGGACCAACTGGTCGACCGCCTGATCGATGCCATGGTGGCCAATAACGACTAACCGCGACAGTGCGTTCGGCAGCGAACCACCGCGATTCACTTCCAATATTCAAGCTCTGCAAAGCATGGCCTACGATCTCGAAGAACAGGAACAAATAGAGAGCCTTAAGCACTGGTGGCGTGATAACGGCAACGTGATTACGTGGATCGCCATCGTGGTGCTGCTGGCTGTGGCCGGTTGGTTCGGCTGGAAAAACTGGCAGCGCAAGCAGGCCGGCGAAGCGTCCGTGCTGTACGAGCAGGTGCAGAAGGCCGTTGATGGCAAGGATGCTGAGAAGATCAAGCGCGCCGCAACTGACATGGAGGACAAGTTTGGCGGTACGGCCTACGCGCAGATGAGCGCGCTGGCCGCTGCCAAGGCGCTGTACGAAGCCAACGATGCGGCTGGCGCCAAGGCGCAGTTGCAATGGACGGTTGATCATGCGCGCGACGATGAATACAAGGCGCTCGCCAAGCTGCGCCTGGCTGGACTTTTGCTCGACGAGAAAGCCTACGATCAGGGCATCGCGCTAGTCTCCGGCGACGTTGCGCCGGCGTTCGCCGCGCTGTACGCCGATCGTCGCGGTGATCTGCTGGCCGCGCAGAACAAGAACGAAGATGCCCGTGCAGCCTACAAGCTGGCGCTGGAAAAATTCGGTCCGGCCGATGCTTCGGCGCGCCAGATCGTGCAGTTCAAGCTGGATGCCCTGGGCGGCGCCTGATTGGCGCACCCCGTGCAATTCAACGCATAACAAAAGGATCCCGATTTCATGATTCACGCACTTGAGCAGGGTGGTGTCGCGCGCGGTGTTGCTCAGGCGGCACGCGTGGCAGTGCTGGCACTGGCAGCGACGGCTGTCCTTGGTGGTTGCTCGCTGTTCAGCAGCAAGAACAAGCATGAGCCGGCCAAACTGACGGAAGTTCAGCAAGTGCTGGCCGTGCGCCAGGTGTGGAGCGTGAGCGTCGGCAAGAGCGGCCGCTACGTGATGCAGCCGGCGGTGGCAGGCAACAACGTCTATGTGTCGGCCGCCGGCGGTACTGTGACCGCCCTGGATGGCGCCACCGGTCGCACGGTCTGGCAAGGCAAGGCGGACGTCGACCTGACCTCCGGCCCTGGCAGCGATGGCACGCTGACGGCGGTGGCAGGTGAGAAGGGCGCGGTCATCGCGTTCGACGAAAAGGGCGCGCAGAAGTGGAAGATCGCCGTCAACGGTGAAGTCCTGACGGCGCCGCTGGTGGGCCAAGGATTGGTGATCGTCCGTACGACCGATGGCCGCGTCATGGGTCTGGACCCCAGCAATGGCGAACGCAAATGGATTTACCAGCGTTCTCCGTCGGCGCTGAACCTGCGCAGCAGTCTGCCGATGATTTTTTCCGGCGATAACATCATCCTCGGATTTGCAGGTGGCAAGCTGGGCGCGCTGTCGGCCAGCAACGGCGCCTTGCGCTGGGAAGCTGCCGTGTCGTATCCGCGTGGGGTATCGGAAATCGAGCGCCTGAACGATGTGACCGGGGCGCCGTCGATCAACGGTTCGCAAGTCTGTGCAGCCAGCTTCCAAGGGCGCGTGGCGTGTTTCGATACGAGCACCGGCGCACCGCGCTGGGGTCGTGATTTCTCGTCGCCGACCGGTGTGACGCAAGATGATGACGGGCTGTTCGCCGCTGACGAGAAGTCGGTGGTCTACGGTTTTAACGCACAAAATGGCGCCGATCTCTGGAAGAACGACGCGCTGCTGTGGCGCGACCTCGGTACGCCGCTGGCATTTGGCCGTGCGGTCATCGTGGGCGATTCCGAAGGTTGGCTGCATTTCCTGTCGCGTGATGACGGCAAGTTCGTCGCCCGCGTGAAAACCGATAGCAGTGCCATTGGTGCAGCACCCGTGGTGGTTGGCCAGACGCTGGTCGTGCAAACCCGCGGTGGCGGTGTCTACGGCTATCTGCCGAAATAACATTGGCCGCCGCGGCCCGGATGGGCTGTGGCGGCACACGCATCACATCGGGGCGGCATCGCCGCCTTGGACTTGCGCCCGCGTACCCCGCGGGCGTCTTGCATCTGTGTCGTCAGGCATTCAGCCGTGCAGATGCCAACCGCAGTTGCAACACTCAGAATTTGCCGTGGCGCCTTTCGCGCGCGGCACACAAGCATGAAACCAGTCATTGCCCTCGTAGGGCGGCCGAATGTCGGCAAATCGACCCTCTTCAACCGTCTGACGCGCTCGCGTGACGCGTTGGTCGCTGATATCCCTGGCCTGACGCGCGATCGCCACTACGGCGAAGGCCGCGTGGGCGACCGTCCGTTCATTGCCATCGATACGGGCGGCTTCGAACCCGTCGCCAAGGACGGCATCGTTGCAGAGATGGCCAAGCAGACGCGTCAGGCCGTGGTCGAGGCCGATGTCGTGATCTTTATCGTCGATGGTCGTCTGGGGCTGGCACCTCAGGATCGTGTGATCGCCGACTACCTGCGCAAAACCGGGCGCCGTATCCTTTTGGCCGTCAACAAGGCTGAGGGCATGCGCTACACCGCCGTCGCCAGCGATTTCTACGAGCTTGGCCTGGGCGATCCGGCTGCCATCTCGGCCGCGCACGGTGATGGGGTCAATGATCTGGTGGCCGAGGCGCTCGACCTGGCGTTTGCCGAGCGCCCTGAACTTGCCGAGGCAGCGGACGCGCACGACCACGGCACCCGCATTGCCATCGTTGGCCGTCCGAACGTGGGCAAGTCGACGCTGGTGAACGCGCTCATCGGCGAAGAGCGCGTGATCGCGTTCGATATGCCGGGCACCACGCGCGATGCCATCTACGTGGATTTCGAGCGTAACGGCAAGCCTTACACGCTCATCGATACGGCCGGCTTGCGCAAGCGTGGCAAGGTGTTCGAGGCAATCGAGAAATTCTCGGTGGTGAAGACGCTGCAGTCGATTGCCGACGCTAACGTGGTTGTGCTGATCCTCGATGCGCAGCAGGACATTTCCGACCAGGATGCGCATATCGCCGGGTTCATCGTCGAGTCCGGGCGCGCGCTGGTGATTGGCGTGAACAAGTGGGATGGTCTGACCGGCCATGCTCGCGATCGAATCAAGCACGATATGGAGCGCAAGCTGCAGTTCCTGTCGTTTGCCAATGTGCATTACATCTCCGCCAAAGAGGGCACGGGCATTGGCGCGCTGATGAAGTCCGTTGATGCCGCTTACGCCGCCGCCATGGTCAAGCTGCCGACACCTAAGCTCACGCGCGTGCTCATGGAGGCAGTCGAGTATCAGCAGCCCCGTCGTGCCGGCGTCTCGCGTCCGAAGCTGCGCTACGCGCACCAAGGCGGTTCCAACCCGCCAATCGTGGTGATTCACGGCAACGCGCTGTCGAATATCCCCGAGACCTATCGCCGTTTCCTGGAGGGGCGTTTCCGCGAGGCCTTCCAACTGAAAGGTACGCCGCTTCGGATCGAATTTCGTACGAACAAAAACCCGTACGCTCAATCGAACGATTGAGCATCGCACGGGCGGTGCTCGACGGCGGGGGCGTGTGACGCGGGGACAGTCGAACGGGGGATCACCAAAAAGGCCGAGCCATTTCATATGGCGGGGTCATCGGTTTTCCGTTTGCTTTCCCTGATTTCTAAGGCTAAATTCTCGAGACATGGCGCTTGGTGTCTGCAAACCCAGGCGCCATTGGCGTCATTTGGACGCGTCTGGCCGACTCTTTTGACGAACTTTTTTTGCGTCGACTGCTTGAACCTGGGCTTCCTAGCCCCATAACCCACCACTAAACCTATAAATCTGGAGTGTGCCATGAGCAACAAAGGGCAATTGCTACAAGACCCGTTTCTGAATGCGCTGCGTAAGGAGCATGTGCCGGTGTCGATCTATCTCGTCAACGGTATCAAGCTGCAAGGCAACATCGAGTCGTTCGACCAATACGTCGTGCTCCTGCGTAATACCGTGACGCAAATGGTGTACAAGCATGCGATCTCCACCGTGGTGCCGGCCCGTGCCGTGAATTTCCGCGTGGACGAAGCGCCTGACGCCTGATTCTGCCTCGCTCCCGCCGCCGTCCGCGCGGCGGGACGCACCCACCCCGTTTTTCCTTTCTCTATTCCCCCGTTTGGCATCTCATCCCACCTCCAGCTCGGAGCCGACGCGCGCCATCTTGGTCGCTGTCGATTTCGGCAAACATGATTTCCAGGAAAGTCTGAGTGAACTGGCGCTGCTGGCCTCCACAGCTGGCTCTGAACCTGTGCGCGCGGTTACGGGCAAGCGTTCCCGGCCTGATGCAGCGCTGTTCATCGGCGCAGGCAAGGCCGAAGAGGTGAGGATTGCCGCAGACGAGGAAGACGCGGAAATCGTCATCTTCAACCATGCGCTGAGTCCTGCTCAGCAGCGTAACCTCGAGCGCTTTTTCGGGCGCCACGTGGTGGACCGGACCGGCCTCATCCTCGATATTTTCAGCCAGCGCGCGCAAAGCCACGTCGGCAAGGTGCAGGTGGAACTCGCTCGCGTGCGATATCAGGCGGCACGTCTGGTGCGGGCGTGGAGCCACTTGGAGCGCCAGAAAGGCGGGGTCGGCCTGCGCGGCGGCCCGGGCGAGCGTCAGCTCGAGCTGGACCGGCGGATGTTGGATGAACGCGCCAAGCGGCTATCGTCCGAGTTGGACAAACTGCAGCGTCAGCATGACACGCAGCGCCGTTCGCGCAGCCGCAACGACGCGTTTTCCGTCTCCCTGGTCGGCTATACCAACGCCGGCAAATCGACGCTGTTCAATGCGCTGACCAAGGCACGTGCGTACGCGGCCAACCAATTGTTCGCCACGTTGGATACGACGTCGCGCCGGCTGTACCTGGAAGGGCTGGGCAATGTGGTGCTGTCGGATACGGTCGGCTTCATCCGCGATTTGCCGACGCAACTGGTGGCTGCTTTCCGCGCCACGCTGGAAGAGACCGTCCACGCCGACGTGCTGCTGCATGTGGTGGACGCCGCCAGCACCGTCAAGCACGAGCAGATGGAGCAGGTGGATCGCGTGCTGGATGAAATCAACGCCAGCGGCATCCCGCAGATTCTGGTGATGAACAAGATCGACGCGGCGGAGGAGTTGCGTGCGGCTGGCCCGCGCATCGAGCGCGACGAAACCGGCGCCGTGCGGCGTGTGTTCGTTTCTGCCATTGAAGGTACCGGGCTTGATCTATTGCGCGAGGCGCTGGTCGAGACCGCGATCCGCCTGCGGGAGAACCCTGCGTCGCATGGCGGCGATTTCGATCCGCGTTTCGATACCCGCCGTGATTCGCTGCCGGCGCACCGTGACGAACTGTCGCAAAGCTTGCCGAACAGCGGTTCTTCAGCCAAAGGTGACGAAGAGGGCTGATAGAATGCCCCGTCACTCCTTCGCAGTCAGCCAATCAGGACAAGCCCGACCGCTCATGCCCGAGATTTCGACCCAGTCTTCTTCCATAGCCTCGCCGCGTAACGTGCGAGGTTTGTGGCACCGCTTGCGTGTGCTGCTTTCGCTGAACGATCCTCGCTGGGGTCGCGGCGATGACAACAACGCCGAGCGCGAAGGCAAAGACGAGCCAAAGCGTCAAAGCAAGCCGCCTCAGGACGGCCCCCCCGACCTCGACGAGTTGTGGCGCGACTTCAATCGCCGCCTGAATAACCTGTTCGGTCGCAAGGATAGCGGTAACGGTAACGATGGCCCCACGCCACTGCGTCCGGGTAACGGCCGAAGCGGTTCAGGCCTGGGCGTCGGTGTGCTGCTGGCGGTGCTTGTTGGCCTGTGGCTGGCCAGCGGTTTCTTTATCGTGCAGGAAGGCCAGACTGGCGTGATCCTGCAGTTTGGCCGCTTCAAGTATCTGGCAACGCCAGGTATCAACTGGCGCTTGCCGTATCCGATCGAATCGCACGAGATCGTGAACCTGTCGGGTGTGCGTACGCTTGAAATCGGTCGTACGACGCAGATCAAGGACACGAACCTGAAAGACTCGTCGATGCTCACGCAGGACGAGAACATCGTCGACGTGCGGTTCTCGGTTCAGTACAACATTGCCAACCCCGTCGACTACCTGTTTTACAACCGTACGGACCGCGGCGGCGATGAAGAACTGGTGACGCAGGCGGCTGAGACGTCGGTGCGCGAGATCGTCGGCCGCAACAAGATGGACGCGGTGCTGTACGAAGGTCGCGATGCCGTTGGCCGCAACCTAGCCGAGTCGATTCAACGCATCTTGTCGGCGTACAAGACCGGCATCCGAATCCTTAGCGTCAACGTGCAGAGCGTGCAGCCGCCCGAGCAGGTGCAGGCCGCGTTCGATGACGTGACCAAGGCGGGCCAGGACCGCGAGCGTGCCATCTCCGAAGGTCAGGCTTATGCCAACGACGTGGTGCCCCGCGCCAAGGGTACGGCCGCACGTCTGGGTGAAGAGGCGCAAGGCTACAAGGCACGGGTCATCGCACGTGCGGAAGGTGATGCGGCTCGCTTTGCGTCGGTGCAACGCGAATACGCGAAGGCGCCGCAGGTCACGCGCGACCGTATTTATCTGGAAACCATGCAGGACATTTACGCCAACTCGACCAAAGTGCTGGTCGATCAGAGCAATGGCAGCCTGTTGTATCTGCCGCTGGACAAGCTGATCGCGCAAACGCAGGGCGATACATCGCGTTCGGCTGCCGCGCCTGGTGCGTCGCCCCAGGATAGTGGGTCTGCGCAAGGCGTGCCGACTCCCTCCAATCCGTCACCGGCCAATGACGCAGACTCGCGCTCGCGCGAAGCACTGCGCAACCGTGACCGTGATTCGCGCTAACAGGAGGGCACTATGAATCGTCTGATTTCTGCCTTCGTGGCGCTGGTCATTGCCCTGGCGGTGTTCTCGTCGGTGGTGTTCGTGGTGGACCAGCGGCAGTACGCCGTGGTGTTCGCCTTTGGTGAGATCAAACAGGTCATCAAGGAGCCGGGGCTGCATTTCAAGCTTCCGCCGCCGCTGCAGAACGTGGTGTTCATGGATAAGCGCCTGCAGACCATCGATGTGGCCGGCGCCGATCGTTTCATCACGGCTGAAAAGAAGAACCTGCTGGTCGACTGGTTTGTGAAGTGGCGCGTGTCTGATCCGCGTCTGTTCTACGTGAGCTTCAAGGGCGATAATCGCCTCGCGCAGGACAGCATGACGCAGAAGATCAACTCCATCGCTCGCGATGAGTTTGCGCGCCGCACCGTGTCTGACGTGGTATCGACGGATCGTGAAGCGGTGATGCAGAGCATCCTCAAGGGCGTGCAGGAGTACGGCAAGTCGGTCGGCGTAGACATCATCGACGTGCGTCTGAAGCGGGTGGACCTGCTGGCCAGCGTGACCGAATCGGTCTACCGCCGCATGGAAGCCGAGCGCAAGCGCGTGGCCAACGAGCTGCGTTCGACGGGTGCTGCAGAGGGCGAGAAAATCCGCGCCGATGCCGATCGTCAGCGCGAAGTCGTCCTGGCCGATGCCTACCGCGATGCGCAGAAGATCAAGGGTGAGGGCGACGCCCGCGCCGCTGACATTTACGCCGATGCGTTTGGCCGTGATCCGCAGTTCGCCGCATTCTGGCGCTCCATGGAGGCGTATCGTGCATCGTTCCGCGATCGGAAGGACGTGATGGTGCTGCAGCCGAACAGCGATTTCTTCAAATACATGCGCAGCCCGAACGGCGGCGGCTCGGCGCCAGCGCCGGCTGCCCAGACGGGGCGCCATCGCTAGTACAATGCGTCGCTGATCATTTGAGGCGGACAAACCCCGGCTTGCCGGGGTTTTGTTCGTTCGCCAACCGCACCCCATGGAAGAGTCACTCCCCACCGTTTTGCTTGCAGCGTGCGCGCTGGTGCTCGTAGTCGAGGGCATCTTGCCGTTCGTGGCACCACGGGCCTGGCGACGCGCCTTCCAGACGCTGACCGAGCTGCCGGACGAAAAGCTTCGCGTGATCGGCCTAGTGTCGATGGCGATTGGCCTCATCCTCCTGCGGTTGCTGCATCGCTAGCGCACTGCCTGCGTTTTTACGAATTTCTGCTGTACCAAGACTCCCGAGCGAGACCGCCATGCCGACCAATTGGCTGCTGCCTGAATCCATTGCTGATGTGCTGCCTTCCGAGGCGCGCAAAATTGAAGAGTTGCGCCGCCGCATGCTCGACCTGTTCCGCACTTACGGCTATGAACTGGTCATGCCCCCGATGCTGGAGTACATCGAGTCGCTGCTTTCGGGCACCGGTCACGATCTGGACCTGAAGACGTTCAAGCTGGTCGATCAACTTTCGGGCCGCACCATCGGCCTGCGCGCCGACATCACGCCGCAAGTCGCCCGTATTGATGCCCACTTGCTGAACCGCGCTGGCGTGACGCGTCTTTGCTATGCGGGATCGGTATTGCATACGCGCCCGAGTGGATTCCACGTCACGCGCGAGCCGCTGCAGATTGGGGCCGAAATCTATGGCCATGCAGGCCTGGAAGCCGATCTGGAAATTCAGGAGCTGATGCTCGCCGCGCTATCGGGCGCGGGGCTGGCCGATGTACGCCTGGACCTTTGCCACGTTGGGGTGGTGGCGGCGTTGCTGGAACAATCGCCGGTTGCTGTCGGCCTTCAGGACGACCTCTTCACGGCGCTCGCCGCCAAGGATGTCCCCGCTTTGCGCGCTATCACGGCCGACTTACCGCCGACACAGCGTGACGCCATCAACATGTTGCCGGCACTGTACGGCGGTGTCGATGTGCTGGACCGTGCGCGTAAGCAGTTGCCCGCGCTGCCCGCCATCGGACGTGCGCTGGACGATTTGGCTACGCTGGCCGAGCGCGCAGGCGGTGCAACCGTCAACATCGACCTGGCCGACCTGCGCGGCTACCACTACCACAGTGGTGTGATGTTTACTGCCTATGTGGCCGGTGTGCCGAATGCTGTGGCACGTGGCGGCCGGTATGACAAGGTCGGAGAGGCTTTCGGCCGTGCTCGCCCGGCGACCGGCTTTTCGCTGGACCTGCGTGAGGTCGCCGGCATTTCGCCGGTGGAGGCGCGCGCCGCTGCCATCCACGCACCTTGGTCGGGCGATGCCAAGCTTCGTGAGGCGATCGCTGCGCTGCGCGCGGCGGGCGAGATTGTCATCCAGTCGCTGCCGGGCCACCCGGAAGATCTGGAGGAGTTCGCTTACGATCGGCAACTCGTTGAAGAGGGCGGTCGCTGGATCGTCAAGCCCCGCAACGCTTCGGTCTGAAGTTGTTGCATAACGTTGTGTAAATACCCGGTAATTCCAGGGAAGGCCCTGGCAACAAGGGTAGAATACGTTTTTAACCCATCTGCAAATTCAACATGTCCGCACCAGCAGTGAGCCAAGGACGCAATGTCGTCGTCATCGGCACCCAGTGGGGTGACGAAGGTAAAGGGAAAATCGTCGATTGGCTGACCGATCATGCGCAAGGCGTGGTTCGTTTCCAGGGCGGACATAACGCAGGCCATACCCTCATCATCGGCGGCAAGAAGACGATTCTGCGTCTGATTCCGTCGGGCATCATGCGCGATGGCGTCGCGTGCTACATCGGCAACGGCGTCGTGCTCTCGCCTGAAGCGCTGTTCAAAGAAATCGACGAGCTGGAATCGGCCGGCGTGCAGGTGCAGAACCGCCTGCGCATTTCAGAAGCAACCAACCTGATCCTGCCGTACCACGTGGCCATCGACAAGGCGCGCGAAGCCAAGCGCGGCGCCGCCAAGATCGGTACCACCGGCCGCGGTATCGGCCCGGCATACGAAGACAAGGTGGCCCGCCGCGCGCTGCGTGTGCAGGACCTGTTCGACCCGGCTTACTTCGCCGAGCGTCTGCGCGAGAACCTCGACTTCCACAACTTTGTCCTGACGCAGTACCTGAATCACCCGGCGCTGGATTTCCAGCAGACCCTGGACGAGATGCTGTCGTATGCAGGCCGCATTGCCCCGATGGTGACGGATGTGTCGGCCGAACTGTTTGCCGCTAACGCTGCCGGCAAGAACCTGATGTTCGAAGGCGCGCAAGGCACGCTGCTCGATATCGACCACGGCACGTATCCGTTCGTCACGTCGAGCAACTGCGTGGCAGGCAATGCCGCTGCGGGTGCGGGCGTTGGTCCGGGCCAGCTGCATTACATCCTTGGCATTACCAAGGCGTATTGCACGCGCGTGGGTTCCGGCCCGTTCCCGAGCGAGCTGTATGACGCGGACAACCCGGCGCGCCAAGATCCGATCGGCGTGCGTCTGGCCAATGTCGGCAAGGAATTCGGCTCGGTCACGGGCCGGCCACGCCGCACTGGCTGGCTGGATGCCGCCGCCCTGCGTCGTGCGATCCAGATCAATGGTGTGTCGGGCCTGTGCATGACCAAGCTCGATGTGCTGGATGGCCTGGAAACCCTCAAGCTGTGCGTCGGCTACATGCTCGATGGCAAGCAAATCGACATCCTGCCGCGTGGCTCCGATGCCGTGGGGCGTTGCCAGCCGATCTACGAAGAATTCCCGGGTTGGAACACCTCGACGTTCGGACTGAAGGAGTGGGACGCGCTGCCCGAGACCGCCCAGGCTTACCTGAAGCGCGTCGAGGAAGTGGCTGGCATTCCGATCGCCATGATCTCGACCGGTCCTGACCGCGACGAGACCATCCTGCTGCGTCATCCCTACAAGGACTGACGCGCTGCTCTCAGATTCGCCCGGTGATTCGCCGGGCGAATTTGCATGGAGCGCCGTTTTTCATAGAACACGATAGCGGCAACTCACGCCGCATTCACGATACGAAGAGGTACACCATGAACCAGCCGATCAACGACGACTCGCACCTGTGGGTGTCTTGGGATGACTACCACGGCCTGATCGAGCGCCTGGCGCTCGTCGTGCACGAGTCGGGCTGGAAATTTGACAAGATCCTGTGCCTGGCGCGCGGCGGCTTGCGCGTTGGCGATCAGCTTTCGCGCATTTACGACCTGCCGTTGGCCATCCTGGCGACCAGCAGCTATCGCGAAGCCGCTGGCACACAGCAGGGAGATCTCGACATCGCGCAATACATCACCATGACCCGTGGCGAGCTGTCGGGCCGCGTGCTGTTGGTGGATGATCTGGTGGATTCGGGCATCACGCTGGAGCGCGTTGGGCGTCACCTGAAGGAGCGCTATCCGGCCGTGACTGACGTGCGTACCGCTGTGCTGTGGCACAAGGCATGCTCGAAGATCAAGCCTGATTATGCCGTGCAGTTTCTTGCGACCAATCCGTGGATCCATCAGCCGTTCGAGGAGTACGACACGCTGCGCCCGCATAACTTGGCGGCCTGGATCAAGCGCGGCAAGTCACGTTCAGCCGGCAACGGCGAGGCGCCGGCAGTTTGAGACGTTGGTCGGTTGCGTCGAGGCGCGAATGGAGTGGCGTGTGCGGCTTGCGTCGTGCGTGCCACTTCGGTAACCTGCTGTCACGGGCAGCAATATTGGCCCGAAACCCGCGTACGGATTGGCTTTGCAGGAGTTGTCCAATGCCAGGTGCGCGGTTGATCGAAGCGAGGTGTGTCTTTGTGGATGCACTGGGCTTCGAGCCCACCCAGCGTTTGGGGCAGGTGAGTCCGGTGAGTCTGGCTCGGCCCTGGCGCGATAGCCAAGACACAATGCACGTCGCACTTCGCGGAATGTCGCATCAGCAACTGAACAACGGCAATCCGGCCGCGGAAAAGAAAAACGGCGCAACTTGCGTTGCGCCGTTCCTAAACTCTGGTGCCCAGGAGAGGACTCGAACCTCCACGGAGTTACCCGCTAGTACCTGAAACTAGTGCGTCTACCAATTCCGCCACCTGGGCAGGTGTGCGTGTACCGAAGCTGTAATTATTACGGGGTCCAGCGATCCTGTCAACACTCTAGAAGAAAAAATTGAATCAACCGACTTATCCGATCCCAAGCCGCGAGGAAATCCTCGGTGTGCTGCGCACGTCGGGGTCTCCGCTGTCTGCTACCGATATTGCCAAGACGCTGTCTGTCACGCGCAAGGAGCATGACGGCTTTATCAAGCGTCTGACCGCCATGGAGCGGGATGGTCAGATCGAACTCAACCGCAAGGGGCGCTACGAACTGGCGCACCAGCCCAACTTCATCGAAGGGCGCGTGATTGGCCATCGCGATGGCTTCGGCTTCTTCGTGCGCGATGACGGCGAGCCCGATATTTTCCTGCCCGAGCGCGAGATGCAGAAGGCCATGCACGGTGACCGCGCCTTGGTGCGTGCCGTCGGCTACGACCGCCGCGGGCGCTCGGAAGGGCAGATCGTCGAGATACTGCAGCGGGCGAACAAGCGCGTCATCGGGCGGTTGCTGTCGGAAAGCGGCACGCTGGTTGTGGCGCCGGAAGACAAGCGCCTGGGCCGCGACATCCTGATTGCCCCGAAGGGGCAGGGCAAGGCCAAGGTCGGCCAAGTGGTAAGCGTTGAGATCCTGGAATATCCGGACCGCTACGTACAACCGATCGGCCGCGTGGTCGAAGTGCTGGGTGAGATTGACGATCCTGGCATGGAGATCGAAATCGCCGTGCGCAAGTACGGCGTGCCGCACGAGTTTTCTGAGCCGACGCAGCGCGAGGCGGAAGCGCTGCCCGACGTGGTCCGTGATGCCGATCTGGCTGGTCGCATCGACTTGCGCGATGTGTCGCTCGTCACCATCGACGGTGAAGATGCACGCGACTTCGATGACGCCGTCTACGCGGAGCCTGTCAAGATCGGCCGCACCAAGGGCTGGCGTCTGATCGTGGCGATTGCCGACGTGTCGCATTACGTGCGGCCCGGACATCCGCTGGATGCAGACGCCATTGATCGCGCGACCTCGGTCTATTTCCCGCGCCGCGTGATCCCGATGCTGCCGGAGAAGCTCTCCAACGGCTTGTGCTCATTGAATCCGGAAGTGGACCGTCTGTGCATGGTTTGCGACGCGGTGATCACGGCCAAGGGCGAGATCAAGGCTTATCAGTTCTACCCGGCGGTGATGCATTCGAAGGCACGCCTGACCTACAACGAGGTCTGGGCGATTCTGTCGAACGTGAAGGGTCCGGAGGCTGCCAAGCGGGCGCCGCTGGTGCCGCATCTGCAGGACCTGTACGAGCTGTATCAGACGCTGCTCAAGGCGCGCCGCGAGCGTGGCGCGATCGACTTCGACACCACCGAGACGTACATCGTTTGCAACGCGCAGGGCAAGATCGAGCAGATCCTGCCGCGCACCCGCAACGACGCGCACAGGCTGATCGAGGAGTGCATGCTGACGGCCAACGTCTGCGCGGCCGAGATGCTGGAGAAGTACAAACATCCGGCGCTGTACCGCATCCACGCTGGCCCGACGGAAGAAAAGCTGCAGGCGCTGCGGGCCTTCCTGAAAACGAGCGGCTTGACGCTGGGTGGTGGCGACAAGCCGCAGGCTGCCGATTACGCAGAACTGATGGAAAAAGTGGCAGCGCGTCCAGACGCGCCGATGCTGCAGACCATGCTGCTGCGCTCGATGCAGCAAGCGGTTTACAGTCCGGACAACATCGGCCACTTTGGCCTTGCGTATGAGGCATATGCGCACTTCACCAGCCCGATCCGCCGCTATCCGGATTTGCTGGTCCATCGCTCCATCAAGGCGATCCTGCATCGCACGCGCTACGTGCCGGCGATGGCACCGGGCGTTCAGTTGAATAGCGCGCTGTCGCCCAAGGCGCGCCGTTTGCAAGCCGAAGCCGAGAAAGGCGTGCCGGCAGCGGTCGTCAACAAGGCCAAGACAGAAGCGATCTGGAATGAACTGGGCGTGCACTGTTCGACCAACGAACGTCGCGCCGACGAAGCCTCGCGCGATGTCGAAGCCTGGCTCAAGTGCTATTTCATGCGCGACAAGCTCGGCAACGAGTTCTCGGGCACCGTCAGCGCTGTCACATCGTTCGGCATCTTTGTGCAGCTCGACGAGCTGTACGTGGAAGGCTTGGTACACGTGACCGAGCTGGGCAGCGATTACTTCCAATACGACGAAGCCCGCAACGAACTGCGCGGCGAACGCACGGGCATCCGTTATCGCCTGACCGACCGCGTGCGCGTGCAGTTGCTGCGCGTGGATCTGGATGCCCGGAAGATGGATTTCCGCCTGATCCAGGAGCCTTCAACCAAGGCGCTGCGCCCGGCCAAGGTGACCGGTGCGCCGGAAGCCGCGACCGCGCGTCAGCCCGCCGGGGCAACGCCGGCGCCCTCGGTTGGCCGCAAGAAACCGCGCCAGTTAGCCGCATTGCTGGGCGGTACGGCCAAACCGGAGGAGTCGTTCGACGAGACGCTCGATCGCGTTATCGAAGAGCAGCCGGTGTTCGAGCCGGGTGGCCGTGCGCTGCCCCCGGGCCATGCCCACGCCAAGCCAGCGCGCAAGAAGCAGCCGGCGCGCAGCACGAAGCCCAAGGGCGGCGCCAAGACCGCCGCGCCGCGCAAGGCAGCAGGCCAGGCCCCGCGCAAGACCAAGGGGCGTTAAAGCGGGCGGGGAGCGTGGGCAGACGGGTACAATCGCGCCATGTCTAAATCCAAGCTCCTCATCGGCTTTCATGCCGTTACCGCCCGACTGCGCCACGGCGCCAAGTCGATCGACGAAATCTACTTCGAGGCCAACCGCCGCGACCGCCGCATGCAGGATTTCCTGAAAGTGGCGGAAGCAGCGGGCGTGCGTCTCATCCCCGCTGACGCCGACCGCCTGCGCGGCATCGCCGGCACCGACCGCCACCAGGGCGTGGTTGCCAAGGCAGAGTCACTGTCGCTGGCGCTCAATCTTGATGAACTGCTCGACGGCATTGAAGGTACGCCGCTGCTGCTGGTGCTCGACGGTGTGACCGATCCGCATAACCTGGGCGCGTGCCTGCGGGTGGCCGATGCTGCCGGCGCGCATGCCGTGATTGCACCGAAGGACCGCAGCGTTGGCATCAACACGACGGTCGCCAAGGTGGCCAGCGGCGCGGCCGAAACCGTCCCGTACATCACCGTGACCAACCTGGCGCGCACGCTGCGCGAGCTGCAGGAACGTGGCGTGTGGGTGATCGGCACGGCAGACGAAGCCGAACAGGATCTCTATCAGGCAGACTTCAAGGGCCCCATTGCCATCGTGATGGGCGCCGAAGGTGAGGGCATGCGTCGCCTCACGCGCGAGACGTGCGACGCGCTGGTCAGCATTCCGATGGCGGGCAGCGTGGAAAGCCTGAACGTGTCGGTGGCCAGCGGCGTGTGCCTGTTTGAAGCTGTGCGCCAACGCGCAGCGGCACCTGCCAAGAAGTAATGCGCGTCGAACCCACGGCCGCATCCGATGCGGCTGCATTGGCCCAGGCCCACGCCTGGGTCGAGGCCGCCCAGCACGTTATGGTGCTGACGGGGGCTGGCGTTTCGGCCGAGTCCGGCGTGCCCACGTTTCGTGATGCATTGACCGGCCTGTGGTCGCGCTTCAACCCCGAAGACATGGCCACCGAGGCCGCGTACCGCAAGCACCCGCGCATGGTGTGGGACTGGTATCAGGAGCGCCGCGAGCGCGTGCTGCAGGCGCAGCCGAATCCCGCCCATCTGGCGATTGCCGCGCTGGCCAAGCGCAAGACGGTGACGCTCGTCACGCAGAACGTCGATGGCTTACATCAGCGCGCCGGCAGCGAAGGCGTGATCGAGCTGCATGGCAACCTGTTCGCCAACAAGTGGCTTGGCGGCTGCGGCAAATGCGATGTCGCCACGGCCGTGCCAGGCAGGCCGCCGCGTTGTGCGACGTGTGGCGCGATGCTGCGCCCAGGCGTGGTGTGGTTTGGCGAGCAACTGCCGCTCGTGGCGAACTACCGCGCTGAAGAGGCCGCCAACACGTGTGACGTATGCCTGGTTGTGGGCACGTCCGGCATGGTGTATCCGGCGGCCGGGCTGCCGGGGTTGGCAAAGGACCACGGCGCCAAGGTGATCGTCGTGAATCCGGAGCCTAGCGCGCTGGATGCAACGGCCGATCTGGTGATCCACCAGCCGGCGGGCGTGTGCCTGCCCGCCATGCTGGGATAAGGCGCGCGTTCTTCTTACGCTGCCACGCGCAGCGGCTCAATCAACGCTTCCAACTTGACCGCGTCCGCCGCAAACAGGCGGATGCCTTCGGCCAACTTTTCGGTGGCCATGGCATCGGCGTTCATGTGCCAGCGGAACGATTTCTCGTCGGCCGGCAGGCGCACGATGTTGGCGGCGTTGGCATTGTCCGGCGAGAGCTTGCGTTCGACCGGCGCGTCGGACTGCTGCAACTGGGCGAGCAGATCCGGGCTGATGGTCAGGAGGTCGCAGCCAGCGAGTTCAACGATCTGCGAGATGTTGCGGAAGCTCGCGCCCATCACTTCGGTCGGGTAGTCGAACTTCTTGTAGTAGTTATAGATGCGCAGGACAGACTGCACGCCCGGGTCGTTCGCTCCGCCTTGCGCGACCGGGTCCCAGTTGGCGCCGGCGTCCTTTTTGTACCAGTCGTAGATGCGGCCGACAAAGGGCGAGATGAGCTGCACGCCCGCTTCCGCACATGCCACCGCCTGGGCCAGCGAGAAGAGCAGCGTCATGTTGCAGCGGATGCCTTCGGTGCGGAGCTGATCCGCCGCGCGGATGCCTTCCCACGTCGACGCGATCTTGATCAGCACGCGTTCGCGCGCCACGCCCCGCGCCTCGTACAACGAGATCAAATGTTTGGCCTTGGCGACCGTCGCCTCGGTGTCGAACGACAGGCGCGCATCGACTTCGGTCGACACGCGGCCCGGGATGATCGACAGGATTTCGCAGCCGAATGCCACGAGCACGGCATCGATGATGTCTTCCACACTGTCGCTGCGGGCGTCGCGCACGGCTTGTTCCAGCAGCGGGCGGTATTCGGCTTTCTGCACGGCTTTGAGGATCAGCGACGGATTGGTCGTTGCATCGTGCGGCGCGTAGGCGCGCATGGCCTGGAAATCGCCTGTGTCGGCGACGACGGTGGTGAACTGCTTGAGTTGATCGAGCTGAGTCATGAAGCGAGTCCGAAGTACGTTCCAGCGTTGCGCTGGAGGTGGAAAGGTGAATCGATTGTACTCCGCAGGTTTGGCTCCGCCAGCCGGCCGAGAGCCATCGAATTGATCCGGTACACTACCGGGTTTTCCGATCCCGACCGAGTTTTGCGATGACGCAGGATGAACTGAAGGCGCTGGTGGCGCAGGCTGCAGCAGATTACGTATTGGCCAACGTGCCCGAGGGCGCGGTGCTGGGTGTCGGCACCGGCTCGACGGCCAACCTGTTCATCGACGCCATGGCGCCGCACAAGGCGCGCTTTGCTGGCGCGGTGTCCAGCTCGGAGGCGTCAACGCGTCGGCTGCAGGGCCATGGCTTCACGGTGCTCGATTTGAACGAAGTCGATGTCATTCCCGTCTACGTGGACGGCGCTGACGAAATCGACGCCTCGGGCGCCATGATCAAGGGCGGCGGCGGTGCGCTCACGCGTGAAAAGATCGTTGCCTCGGTTGCCAGCGTGTTCGTCTGCATTGCTGACGGCAGCAAGCTCGTTGAGACGATGGGCACCTTCCCACTGCCGGTGGAAGTGGTGCCCATGGCGCGCGCCGCCGTTGCTCGCCAACTGGCTGCGCTGGGTGGCCAACCGCGTCTGCGCATGACCAAGGAAGGCCAGATCTACAAGACCGATAACGGCAACGTGATCATAGACGTGGTGGGCCTGCGGATTGCGGATCCGAAGGGCTTGGAATCGATCGTCAACGATATTCCGGGCGTGGTGACGGTCGGCCTGTTTGCAAAGCGCGGCGCCAACGTGCTGCTGCTGGGAACGGAAGCGGGTGTGCAGCGGCGCGATTTCTGATCGCTAGCCGTTTCTCAGCGAAAGGCTGCTCATGTAAATGGGCAGCTTTTTTTATGCTTTTTGCGGCACTTTGGATTACCGTTGACCAAACAAAAAGCCGTTCAGTTTGTGCTGAACGGCTTTGTTTTTGATCGCGGCAAATCAGGCCGAGGGCGGCGGCACGTAGCCGGCAGCCTCGTCTGCGCCGTCGCCAAAGAAATACTTCTCGGTCTGCTTGAGCAGGTACTGGCGTGCGCGCGAATCGGCCATGTTCAGGCGGTTTTCGTTGATCAGCATGGTCTGGTGCTTGAGCCAGCCAGCCCAGGCTTCCTTCGAGACGCTTTGCCAGAGTTTCTTGCCCAGTTCGCCGGGCAGGGGCGGGAAGTCGAGACCTTCGGCTTCCTTGTTGAGCTTGACGCAGTGGACCATGCGGGCCATGAGGATTCCTCTTGTGTGGCGGGAGCGCCGCTCAAGCGCGACGCAGGTGCCGCTATTGTAAAGGCGGCGCGCCGCCGGGCTAGGATTCCACGACGCGCGCCAAGGGTTTAGAGCTTTTTCATCAGCACCATCGATCGCCGCTGCCAGTTGTAGAGCTTGCGGCGGTCTTCCGGCAGATCGTCCACGCTGGCACGCACGAAACCGCGCTTGAGGAACCAGTGTTCCGTCCGCGTGGTGAGCACGAACAGGCGCTTGAGGCCCAGCGCACGGGCGCGCACTTCGGTGTGCTTGAGCAGACGCTCGCCGTCGCCGGTGCCTTGGCTGTCTGGGGAGACGATCAGACAGGCCATTTCGGCCATGCCGTCCTTCGGGTACGGATACAGCGCCACGCAGCCAAAGATGATGCCGTCGTGCTCGATGACCGAGAAGTTGGCGATGTCGCGCTCCAGTAGACGGCGTTCGCGCGGCACCAGCGTGCCGTCGGCTTCCAGCGGCTCGATGAGCGAGACGATGCCGCCCACGTCGTCCAGCGTGGCCTCGCGCAGGTATTCCAGATCGGTGTGCGACACCATGGTGCCCACGCCATCGTGCAGGAACAGCTCCAGCAGGATGCTGCCGTCCAGCGCGAACGGGATTACGTGTGCCCGGCGCACGCCGCCGCGCATCGCCTTGACGATGTGCTGCAGGTAATAAGCCGTGTCGTGCGACAGGCTGCCGTCGCGCAGGCGCTCGATGGCCGTTTCCATCGACAGGTCCTGCTGCAGCTTGCCCACGCGGTCCATGATGCCGGGCAGCTCCGTGATAAAGATGAGCTTGTCGGCCTTAAGCGCCGTGGCGGTGTTGGCGGCCACGTCTTCCATCGACAGGTTGAACGCCTGGCCCGTGGGCGAAAAGCCCAGCGGCGAGAGCAGCACGATCTTGCGGTTGGAGAGGGAGTGCTGGATCGACTCCGCATCGATCTTGCGCACCAGCCCCGTGTGTTGGAAATCCACGCCGTTGACGATGCCCACCGGCCGCGCCGTCACGAAGTTGCCGGATACCACCGACATGCGCGCGCCGGCCATCGGCGTGTTGGGCAGGCCTTGGCTGAAGGCCGCTTCGATATCCAGACGCAGTTCTCCGGAGGCCTCCTTGGCGGATTCCAGCGCGGCGGCGTCCGTCACGCGTACGCCATCCACGAACTGGGTTTTCACGTTGCGCAGGGCAAGCTGTTCTTCCACCTGCGGGCGCGAGCCGTGCACGAGCACGATGCGCATGCCCATCGCATGCAACAGCGCGACGTCGTTGACGAGTGCGCCCAGCATGCCGGCCTGGACCAGCTCGCCACCGAAGCCGATCACGAAGGTCTTGTCGCGGAAGGAGTGAATGTAAGGCGCCACCTCGCGCAGCCAGTCCACAAACTGCTGCTGTTCGGGCGTGGGCGGAATTGGGGCGACGTCGACAGGGGCGGGCGTGTGCGCCGCCAGCGAAACGCCGGAGGCGGGGGCGGAGGAGCGAGCGGTCACGGACGGAGGAGGAAAAGCGGCACGGGGCGCGGGCCGGCGTAGGAAAGATGCGCGGATTATAATCCCGCCCGATGTCAGATTCCCACGCCCAGCCGCCCCGGCCACGCCCGGCGGCGCCTTCCCCGAAATCGCCGAAAGACACACCGCCGCCCGAGCGCAAGCCCGGCGGCAATGGTCGTCCGCCGCGCCGCCAAAAGCCCACGCCGGAAGAGCTTGCCGCGGCGCTGGAGGCGCGCCGCGCACGTGCCAACCGCGTACCCCCGATTACGTTTCCCGAAGCGCTGCCCGTGTCGGCCCGGCGCGACGAGATCGCCCAGGCCATCGCCGCCAACCAGGTGGTGATCGTCTCGGGTGAGACCGGCTCGGGCAAGACCACGCAATTGCCGAAGATCTGCCTGTCGATCGGGCGAGGCATTGGCGCCGGCGGTACCGGGCTGATCGGCCATACGCAGCCGCGCCGGATTGCCGCGACGTCTACGGCCAAGCGTATCGCGCAGGAAATCGGCACGCCGGTGGGCGAGCACGTGGGTTTTCAGGTGCGCTTCAACGACACGCTCTCGGCGGGGGCGTCGGTCAAGCTGATGACTGACGGCATCTTGCTGGCCGAGACGCAGAACGATCCGCTGCTGCGCGCCTACGACACGATCATCATCGACGAGGCGCATGAACGCAGCCTCAACATCGATTTCCTGATCGGCTATCTCAAGCAGCTTCTGCCGCGCCGGCCAGACCTGAAGGTGATCATTACCTCGGCGACCATCGACGCGCAGCGGTTTGCCGAGCACTTCGCGGGCCCAAAGGGGCCAGCGCCCGTTATTGAAGTCAGCGGCCGGTTGTATCCGGTCGAGGTGCGCTACCGGCCGATTCAGCGCGACGAGAAGGACAAGGAGCGCGATCTCTACGAAGCGCTCGTCGATGCGGTGGACGAACTGGCCCGCGAAGGCTCGGGCGACGTGCTGATCTTCCTGCCGGGCGAGCGCGAGATTCGAGAGGCGGCCGAGGCGCTGCGCAAGCACCATCCCGCGCATACCGAGATTTTGCCGCTGTTTGCGCGCCTGTCGGTGCAGGAACAGGAACGTGTGTTCCGGCCGTCCAACGCGCGTCGCATCGTGCTGGCGACGAATGTGGCCGAGACCTCGCTGACGGTGCCGGGTATTCGCTATGTGGTCGATACGGGGCTGGCGCGTGTCAAGCGCTATTCGTATCGCAACAAGGTCGAGCAACTGCAGATCGAGCCGGTGTCGCAAGCTGCGGCCAACCAGCGTGCCGGTCGATGCGGCCGGGTGGCCGATGGTGTTTGCATCCGCTTGTATGAAGAAGCGGATTTCATTGCGCGGCCGCGTTTTACCGATCCGGAAATCCTGCGTTCGTCGCTGGCGGCCGTCATCCTGCGCATGAAGGCGCTGCGGCTGACGGACGTCGAACAGTTTCCCTTCATTGAGCCACCGCTCGGCCGTGCAATTGCCGACGGCTACCAGCTCCTGCAAGAACTCGGTGCCGTCGACGACGAAAACGCGCTGACCCCGCTGGGCAAGCAGGTCGCCCGCCTGCCGCTGGACCCGCGCGTGGCGCGGATGATCCTGGCCGGCCGCGACCACCAGTGCCTGCGCGAGATGCTGATCATCGCAAGCGCCTTGTCCGTGCAAGACCCGCGCGAGCGCCCGCAAGAACTGCAGCAGCAGGCGGATCAGGCGCATCGTCAGTTTGCCGACGAAAAATCCGAGTTCCTCGGCTGGGTGAAGCTGTGGAAATGGTTTGAAGAGGCCGTCGCGCACAAGAAGTCGAACAAGCAGCTGCAGGACCAGTGTCGTTCGCACTTCCTGTCGCATGTGCGGTTGCGTGAGTGGCGCGACGTGCATTCGCAGCTGCACACCACGGTGGCGGAGCAGGGCTGGAAGCTCAATGACTCCGATCCGACGTATGAGCAGTTGCATCTGGCGCTGTTGACGGGCTTGCTCGGCAACATCGGTGTGCGCATCGAAGAGGCAGATGGGAAAGGCCGCGAATACCTCGGCGCGCGCGGTATCAAGTTTTTCCTGTGGCCGGGTTCAGTCATTGCGCGCAAGGCGGGTAAGTGGGTCGTGGGTGGCGAACTGATCGAGACCAGCCGCCTGTTCGGCCGCACGCTCGCGCGCATCGAGCCGGAATGGGTGGAGAAGGTCGGCGCGCACCTCTTGAAGGTGTCGTGGAGCGATCCGCACTGGGAAAAGAAGGCCGGGCAGGTGATGGCCTTCGAGCGCGGCACGCTGTACGGCCTGCCGGTCTATCAACAGCGCCGCGTGCATTTCGGGCCGATGCAGCCGAAGGAAGCGCGCGAGATGTTCATCCGCCGCGCGCTGGTCGATGGCGAATTCGAAACGCGTCTGCCATTCTTCACGCACAACCAGCGCCTGGTGCGCGAGATCGAAAACCTCGAACACAAGTCGCGCCGACAAGACGTGTTGGTGGACGACGAGCTGATCTACGCGTTCTACGACAGCCAGATTCCGGCGGACATCTACAACACCGTATCGTTCGAGCGCTGGTATGCCGAAGCCGCCAGCGCAAGCGGCAAAAGCGGCCAGAAGCTGCTGTACCTGAATCGCGATGACCTGATGCGGCACGAAGCGGCCGGCATCACGACCGACCTGTTCCCGAAGGTGCTGCCGATTGCCGGCATCGACATGGGCCTGACGTATCACTTTGAGCCCGGCAGCCCGCGCGACGGCGTAACGCTCACAGTGCCGCTGTACGCGCTCAACCAGGTGCCCGCGCAGCGCACCGAATGGCTGGTGCCGGGCATGCTCAAGGAGAAGGTGCATCTGCTGCTGAAGAGCCTGCCGCAGAAGCTGCGCCGCCATTGCGTGCCGCTGCCGGACTACGCCGCCGGATTCGTCTCGCGCGTGCGGTTGGGGGATGGCGACCTGCTCGACCGCTTGATCGCCGACGTGCGCGAGCAGACCGGCATTGCGCTCAAGCGCGCCGACTTCAAGCTCGAAACGCTGCCCGCACATCACTTCATGAATTTCAAGGTGATCGACGAGCACGGCCGCCAGCTCGACATGGGTCGCAATCTGGCCCAGTTGCGCGCTGAACTGGGCGGGCGCGCGCAGCAGACATTCCAGTCGATCGCCGCGCAGGATGCTGCCGTGGCTGGAGCCCAGAACGAGGGTGCCAAGCCCGGCAAGGCGGGCAAGTCGGAAGCCCCGGCAAACGCCGCGCTTTACTCGGGCTTGACCACCTGGAATTTTGGCGAGCTGCCGGAGTTGCTGGAGGTGCGCAAAGGCAGCCAGACGCTGTTCGGCTATCCCGCACTCGTCGATGCCGGTGACCACTGCGATGTGGAAGTCTTCGATGATCCGGCGGAAGCCACGCGCATCCATCGCCTGGGCTTGCGGCGTTTGTTCGCAATCCAACTGCGCGAGCCCTTGAAGTATCTGGAAAAGAACATCCCGGGCCTGTCGCAGATGGCCATCCAGTTCATGAACCTGGGCACGCAGGATGATCTGCGCGACCAGATCCTGGATGCCACGCTGGAGCGCGCCTGCCTGCAAGACCCGCTGCCCACCGATGACGCCAGCTTCGGTGCCCGTAAGGACGAAAGCCGCGCGCGCCTGACCTTGCTGGCGCAGGAGATCGCGCGGCTGGTTGGCGCCATCCTAGCCGAATATGCGCAACTGCCGCGCAAGCTGCAGATCGCCAAGCCGTTTGCCGCCGCCACCGCCGATATCGACGCGCAGCTCAAGACGCTGATGCACAAGCGCTTTATCGAGGCGACGCCGTACGCGCAGTTGACGCACTTTCCGCGTTACCTGAAGGGCATCGCGCTGCGCATTGACAAGCTCAAGGCTGACCCGACGCGTGACACCCAACGGATGCAGGAGATGGCGCCGCTCATCCAGCAATACCAACGCGCGGAGAAGGCCCTGCGCGTGCAAGGGCAGGGTGGCAATGACCCACGCATGGAGGAATTCCGCTGGATGCTGGAGGAGTTGCGCATCGCCCTGTTTGCACAGGAGCTGCGCACGCCGGTGCCGATGTCGGTCAAGCGGCTGCAGAAGGTGTGGGAATCAATGCAGCGATAGCTGCAATGCGTTGTTGGGAGCGGGGAAAGTTCCCGTTTTCTTTTTTTGATTTGTGTCAGCGACGGCGTAAATGCGAGCGTTAAAATGGCTGGCTAAGTTGCTGAATCTTCTCGATATGTCTGCCTTGCGCGCCTCGTTTGCCTCCCGTTGGTTTTCCACGCTTGTTGTGTCGGCCGCTGCTTTGATGGCAGCGCATGCGGCGCGTGCTGAAGTCGTCACCGTGCTCAACTCGGGCGACGCAAGCGTCTCTCTGATCGACAAGGACACCCGCAAGGTGCTCGAGACGTTCCCGATCGGCAAGGAGCCGCACCACCTGATCGCCACGCCCGACGAAAAATCGTTGATCGTCGCCAACGCAGTCGGCAACGAACTGGTGTTCCTCGATCCGGTGACCGGCAAGATTCAGCAGCGTGTTCCGCGTATCGACGACCCATACCAGATCGGCTTCTCGCCCGACCAGAAGTGGTTCCTGACCACCGGCAACCGGCTGGACCGCATTGATATTTACCGCTGGGACGGTCACGCGCTGACCATCGCCAAGCAAGTGCCTGCGGCCAAGACGCCGAGCCACATTGCCTATACCGCTGACAGCAAGATCGCGTTCGTCACCCTGCAGGATTCCAACGAGGTGATGGCCATCGACCTGCCCACGCAGACGGTCATGTGGCGCATGACCATTGGCTCCGCTCCGGCCGGTGTGTGGGTCACGACCGATCAGAAATACTTGCTGGTTGGCATGACTGGCGCCGACTACGTCGAGGTGATCGACTGGCACAACCGCACCAGCGTCAAGCGCATCCCGACCGGCAAGGGCGCGCACAACTTCCGCGCGCTGGGCGACAAGCGTCACCTGTTCCTGTCGAACCGCGTGTCGGGCACGATCAGCATCATTGATCAGCAAACGCTGACCAAGGTCGGTGACATCACCGGCTTGCCGCCCGGCCCGGATGACATGGAATTGACCGCCGACGGCAAGCAGCTTTGGGTGACCTGCCGCTGGGCCAAACGCGTGGCGATCGTCGACGTGGCAAGCCGCAAGGTCGTGGAAGAGATCAAGGTCGGGCGCTCGCCGCACGGCATTTACTTCCGCACGCGCGCTCCGCTGATTTGAGCATCACGACGATGAAATCCCGCCTGTCGATGTTGCGCACGTTCGCTGCCACGGCAGCGCTGGGTCTGTGCGCGCTGGCCACGGCCGCACCCGGTGGTGTGAATGCCGGTGCGTGCAAAGGTACCGTCTACCTGACGTTCGACACCGGCAGCATGAGCCAGGCGCAGTTGATTGCTGACACACTGCGCCGCCATCGCATCCACGCCACGTTCTTCCTCGCCAACGAGAAGACCATCCACGGCGACAGCACGCTGGATGACGGCTGGGCGCCGTATTGGAAATCGCTTGCTGCCGACGGCCACGCATTCGGTACGCACACCTTCGATCACGTCTACTACAAGGGCGAGGCGGGTGCGGGCAAGGTCCGCTTCCGCCCGCAGTTTGGCGAGCAGGGCGGTCGCAATGTCGTGTGGGGCGAGCCTGAATTCTGTGCGGAACTGAAACACAGCGCCGAGCGCTTCAAGGCCATGACCGGTCAGCCGATGGACCCGCTGTGGCGCGCGCCGGGTGGTCACCTTTCGGCGACGACCGAGGCCTGGGCCAAGCAATGCGGGTTTGCCCACGTGGCATGGGCGCCCGCCGGTTTCCTGGGCGATGAGTTGCCGTCCGAGCGTTATCCGAACGACGCGTTGCTGCAGAAGGCGCTGTCCAACTTGCGCGATGGCGACATCACCATGGCGCATCTGGGCATCTGGTCGCGCAAGGATCCGTGGGCGCCAGCGGATCTGGAGCCGCTGATCACCGGCCTGGAGCGCAAGGGTTTCTGCTTCGCCACGCTGCGCGATCATCCGCAGTACCAAGCCTGGTTTGCTGCTCACCGGGCACACACGGCAGCCCGCTGACATGTTTGACTGGATCGCCGACACCTTCACGCAAGCGCAGGACGTGCTCTTCCAGCACGTCGTGATGCCGATCACCTATGCCGTCGGACTGGGTGGTTACGTCGAAGATGCCTATCCCGGCACCGAATGGCTGCTGATGGGGCTGGTGCAGATTGCAGTGCTGCTGTTGATTTTCCGCCCGCTGGAGCGCTGGCGCCCGGTGGAGCCGGTACAAGACCGCAAGGCTGTGCGTGCCGATATTTTCTACACGCTGTTCCACCGCCTGGGATTCTTTCCGCTGCTGTTGTTCTTCACGCTGCAGCCGCTGATCGACCACCTAGACGGCAAGTTGCGCTTCTGGGGCTGGGCGCATTTGAACGTGGAAGACTGGTGGCCAGGCATCACGTCGGTTTCCATCGTCAGCTTTCTGATCTATCTGGTGTTGTTCGACCTGCTCGACTACTGGTATCACCGCCTCTCGCACAAGTTTCACTGGTGGTGGAACCTGCATTCGCTGCATCACAGTCAGCAACAGATGACGCTCTGGTCCGATGACCGCAACCACATCCTCGACGATGTGCTGCGCGGCGCGGTTTTTGCCATCGCGGCGCTGGCCATTGGGGTGGAACCCTCGCAGTACGTGTTGCTGGTCGCCATTTCGCAGTTGCTGCAAAGCCTGCAGCATGCCAACGTGCGGCTGCATTTCGGCTGGCTGGGCGACCGGCTGCTGATCTCGCCGCGCTTTCATCGGATGCATCACGCCATCGGGCTGGGGCACGAGGTGCCAGGTAAGCCCGGCGTGCTGGGTGGCTGCAATTTTGGCGTGCTGTTCCCGTGGTGGGACATGCTGTTCGGCACCGCCATCTTCTCGCCGGAGTACCACGCCACCGGTATCCGCGATCAACTTCCCGCACCGCAAGGGCGCTCGCGCGACTACGGGCGCGGCGTGCTGCGTCAGCAGTGGCTCGGCCTCAAGCGCTTGTTCGGCCGAGCGTAAAGCGCACGTGCGGCGGCACCAGCGTCGTTTCTGCGCGCTGTGCTAGGCTGTTCGCTCCCTGATTTCCCGATTTCTGCATGAACGACCTGATTCGCTCATTTGGCCGGGCGCTGCTCTCGCAACTGCATCCGCGCATGCTGTTCCTGACAGTGCTGCCTTTCGTCGTGGCCGTGGCGGTCTGGGGAGGGGTGCTGTATTTCGGCTGGGATGCCATGAACGGTATGGCCCGCAACGCCGTGGAAGGCTGGGCCTTCATGGGCTGGATCAAGAGCGGCCTCAACGCTATCGGCATGGCGGGGTTGTGGTCGGCCATTGCGCCGTTGCTCGTGATCACCTTGTTGGTGCCGGTGATTGTCGTGTCGATTCTCGTGCTGGTGAGCGTGGCGTCGGTGCCGGTGGTCATGCGTTTTCTTGATCGCAGCTATCCGCAGCTTGAGCGCCACAAGGGCGGCTCGGTGTTGGGCAGCCTGATGCATGCGCTGCTATGCACGCTGGTGGTCATCGTGGTGGCCATCGTCACTCTGCCGCTGTGGCTGATTCCACCGTTTTTTGCACTGATTCCACCGTTGCTGTGGGGTTGGCTTACGTACCGGTTGATGACGTACGATGCGCTGGCTGACCACGCTACAGCCGAAGAGCGCCGCGCGATCATGCAGCGCTACCGGCTGCCGCTCCTGGGCATTGGCGTGGCGGTTGGCATGCTGGGCTCGGCGCCGACGCTGCTTTGGGTGTCGTCTGTGGTGACGATTGTGCTGTTCCCGATCATCGCCATCGCCGTCATCTGGCTGTACGTGCTGATCTTCATTTTCTCGGCACTGTGGTTCGGCCATTTCTGCTTGCGCGCGCTCACACGCCTTCGCGCTGAAGCGCCGCCTGCGCGCATGGTCGAGGCCATCGAGATCGAAGTCACTACCATTGAATTGCCTCGCGAATAATCAGAAACCATCGGAACTGACATGGCTTTTGGCATGATCATCATCGGCGACGAGATTCTCTCCGGTCGCCGCGAAGACAAACATCTGCGCAAGCTGATCGAAGTGCTCGGCGAGCGCGGCCTGGCGTTGGAGTGGGCGGAATACGTCGGCGATCAGCCCGCGCGCATCACGAGCGTACTCAAGCGTACGTTCGCCAGCGATGACGTGGTGTTCTGCACTGGTGGCATCGGCGCGACGCCTGACGACCATACACGCCAATGCGCCGCAACTGCGCTGGGCGTGCCACTGGAGCTGCATCCGGAAGCGCGCGAGCAGATCACGTTGCGCATTTCCGAGTCGGCTAACGGTGACCCGGTCAAGGGCGATGTCTCCACGCCCGAAAACCAGCACCGCTTCAAGATGGGCGAGTTTCCGAAGGGCGCACGCATCATCCCGAACAGCTACAACCGCATCCCCGGGTTCTCGGTGGCGCATCACCATTTCATGCCGGGTTTTCCGGTGATGGCGTGGCCGATGATGGAGTGGGTGCTTGACACCTATTACGCCGACCAATTCCACCGCGCGCCGCGCGAAGAGCGCTCGTTCCTGGTGTTCGGCTTGCCGGAGTCGCGGCTTACGCCGCTGATGGAACGCATCGAAGCTGAGTTCGATGGTGTGAAGGTTTTCAGTCTGCCCAGCGTGGGCGATGCCGCGCGCGGCGAGCGCTATGCCCGCTCGCACATCGACCTGGGCGTCAAGGGCTCACCGGAGGCTGTGACGCGCGCCTATGTGGTGCTGCGAGAGGGCGCGTTGGCGCTGGGCGGCGAGATTTTCGAGGCGGACGCTCCCGCGGCGTCCTGACGCTTAGCAGCGTGCCTCAGGCGCCGTGCCAGGGCAGGCCCCGGAAGCACCATCCTTCCACGGTCTTGCGATGGCCCTCGGTGTCTTTGGCACCCTCAAAACCTTCGAGCACATCCATCGCTGCCGCATAGCCCACCTGCGCGGCCGCCGCCGCTGCATGCTTGGAGCGTGCGGCGCTACGGCATAGGAACAACACCGGCACGTCTTTCGGCACGGCGGCTTCCAGCGCGCTCAGGAAGTTGGCGTTGCGCACACCGCCCGGATACTGATTCCACTCCACATGCACAAACTGGCTTGGCGAAATGTCCGGCGTGCCAACCCAGTCGAGTTCGGCACGCGTGCGCACATCCACGAGTCGCGCTTGCGGGTCGGCGGCCAACAATGCGGCAGCCTCTTGCGGCGACAGTGCGCCGAAGTACGGCAGTTGGTCTGCCTCGCGGCGGGCGGCAGCAGCCTCGAGCAGGGACTCGCGGGTCAGCGTGATGGCAGTCATGTTGGGCAGGAACGGGTGAAAGGGTAAATAATCATTCTAGCGCTGCCGTCACATGGCACGGGCGAAAATCCCCGTAGTGGTGCGCGCACATTCCATGTGCACACGAATAGTGCCACTTGGGGTGATATGCACCGTTTGTGTGCGTTGGCTATGCTGCTTGAACAGCCTTAGCTCGATCAGCGGGCAGCGCAAGCATGAGGTCGGCCGGATTGCCGGCGCGCGCGCACCGTGTCCCGGCATGGGCTGGCGCGGCGCTGCACTGTTTGCGGGAGTGGATGCCCGATGTCGGACCGGAATTGGCATAGTTTCTGCTAAGATTCCCGCGGTCTTTTTCGGGGGCGTCCGTTCGTGTCGGACGACCTTGCTGGAAAGAAGATGTTTCGGAGTGAGGACGAATTGCAGCCGATGTGCAGCGATCCGTCACACAACCGGCTCACAATACTTTGCGTTATTGCGCTACCAGGAGAATGGCATGTCCCAAAGCATTGCAGACGTGATGAAGCTCGTGAAGGAAAACGACGTCAAGTTCGTCGATTTCCGCTTCACAGATACCAAGGGTAAGGAGCAGCACGTCTCGGTCCCCGTTTCGCACTTCGACGAAGACAAGTTCGAAAGCGGTCACGCATTCGACGGCTCGTCGATCGCCGGCTGGAAGGGCATCGAAGCGTCGGACATGCTGCTGGTGCCGGATGCAAACACCGCACACGTCGACCCGTTCTACGAAGAGCCGACCCTGGTCCTGACCTGCGACGTGGTCGAACCGTCGGACGGAAAGGGCTACGACCGCGACCCGCGCTCGATCGCCAAGCGTGCTGAGGCCTACCTGAAGAGCACCGGCCTGGGCGACACCGCCTACTTTGGTCCGGAACCCGAATTCTTCATCTTCGACGGCGTGACCTGGAACATCGACATGCAGGGTTGCTTCGTGAAGATCGATTCCGAAGAAGCTCCGTGGTCGTCGGGCAAGGAGTTCGAACACGGCAATTCGGGTCACCGTCCGGGCAAGAAGGGTGGCTACTTCCCGGTTGCTCCGATCGATACGTTCCAAGACATGCGCTCGGAAATGTGCCTGATCCTGGAATCGCTGGGCATTCCGGTTGAAGTGCACCACCACGAAGTGGCAGGCCAAGGCCAGAACGAAATCGGCACGAGGTTCAGCACGCTGGTGCAACGCGCCGACTGGACCCAACTGCAAAAGTACGTGATCCAGAACGTCGCACACACCTACGGCAAGACCGCAACGTTCATGCCGAAGCCGGTCGTGGGCGACAACGGTTCGGGCATGCACGTTCACCAGTCGATCTGGAAGGACGGCCAGAACCTGTTCGCAGGCAACGGCTACGCAGGTCTGTCGGAATTCGCGCTGTACTACATCGGCGGCATCATCAAGCACGCTCGCGCGCTGAACGCCATCACCAACCCGGGTACGAACTCGTACAAGCGTCTGGTGCCGGGCTTCGAAGCTCCGGTCAAGCTGGCCTACTCGGCACGCAACCGCTCGGCTTCGATCCGTATTCCGTACGTTGCGAACCCGAAGGGCCGTCGTATCGAAACGCGCTTCCCGGATCCGCTGATGAACCCGTACCTGGGCTTCTCGGCACTGATGATGGCCGGTCTGGATGGCGTGCAGAACAAGATCCACCCGGGCGAAGCTGCCGACAAGAACCTGTACGACCTGCCGCCGGAAGAAGACGCAAAGATCCCGACCGTGTGCTCGAGCCTGGATCAGGCCCTCGAATACCTGGACAAGGATCGCGAGTTCCTGACCCGCGGTGGTGTGTTCTCCAACGCCATGCTGGACGCCTACATCGAGCTGAAGATGGAAGAAGTCACGCGCTTCCGCATGACGACGCACCCGCTCGAGTTCGAGATGTACTACTCGCTGTAATCTGCGAGCGCCCCGAGCGATATGTCGGGGCGAAGAGACGGTTGTGAGAGGAGGGGCGGCGCAGGTCGCCCTTCCTTTTTATGAAGCGGAGTTTTGTGGCTAGAATGAGCGTCCGCCGGACTCCGGCGCCCGATCGACGTATCCGCCAGGTTCCATTCATGTTCCGTCCTTCCCCACGCATCGCATCCGGACTGCTTGCCGCCGCCGCGGCGGTGTTTGCCACGCTGTCCATGCAGGCGCCCGCGTACGCCGATGATGTCTATCTGTGCACCGGCCCGAACGGCGTGCCGGAGTACCGCAACAGCGGCAACGTGAAAGGCTGCAAGAAGTTGACGCTGCCCGATGTGGTGACCGTCCCAGGCACGCGCAGCCCGCGCAGTGCAGGAGCCGCGCCCGCGCCGGCGCAAAACAATGCAGGTGGTGGTTTCCCCCGCGTGGACAACGCCACGCAGAAGGCACGTGACGGCGAACGCCGCCAGGTGCTGGAGGCCGAGCTGGCAGACGAGGAGCGCAAGCTCCAGGCGTTGAAGACCGAATACAACAACGGTCAGCCCGAGCGCCAGGGCAACGAACGTAACTATCAGAAGTATCTGGACCGCACCGCGCAGTTGAAGGGCGACATCGAGCGCAGCCAGGCCAATGTCGATTCCATCCGCCGGGAGCTGGGCAATCTCAAGGACTAGATAAACCATGCGTCGACTGATCCGCAAAGCGGCACGCCGCGATGAACAGGAACAGACGACGCCATCCGCGCCGTCAGCCTCCGCCCTCGGGCTGGAGGTTTCCGAAGGCGAGCCCCTCGACGGGCCGCCGCCGATTCCGTTTTCCCATGGTGCACCGCCATCGTTCCCCGGGCTCGACGCGGTGCCCAATCCCATCCTCTTCGTCCGTCATCCGGCGCTGACGATCTTCTACGCCAATCCCGCCGCTGAAGCTGCACTGGCCGTGTCCCGCCGCCAGTTGGTGGAGATGTCGCTGTACGAGCTGTTTGCCGATCCGTCGGAGTTGGCCGAGATGATCGCCACCGTGGCAGCGCGCCAGTTCGACGCCAAGCGGCGCGACGTGTCGCTCGACCGTGTGGGCCATGAGCCGCTGCATGCGCATGCCGTCGTGGGCGCACTCGACTTTGCGCCCGGCTCGGTCTTGCTTGAGCTGCTGCCCAACGAACAGAAGATCCGCAGCGAGCGCGAAGAGCGTCTGCTCGATCTGACCTCCGCCAACAAAGAACTGATCCGCAACCTTGCGCACGAGATCAAGAACCCGTTGGGCGGCATTCGCGGCGCGGCGCAGTTGCTGGAGTTCGAGCTGCCGGAGCGCTCGCTGCGCGAGTACACGCAGGTCATCATCAAGGAGTCTGACCGGCTGCAGACGCTGGTCGACCGCCTGCTGGAGCCGCACCGGCATCCGCATATCGTCGGCGATGTGAACATCCACGAGGTGCTGGAGCGGGTGCGCTCGGTGGTGCTGGCGGAGTTTCCGCAGGGCTTGCGGATCGTGCGTGACTACGACGCGAGCCTGCCGGAGTTTCGAGGCGATAAGGAGCAACTCATCCAGGCCGTGCTCAACATCGTTCACAACGCGGCACACGCGCTGGGCCCTCGCATCGCGCAGGGCGACGGCGAAATCATTCTGCGCACGCGCGTGGCACGCAAAGTTACGATTGCGAAGCGTCTTTACAAGCTGGCATTGGACTTGCATGTAGTGGACAACGGTCCTGGTATCCCGGACGACATCCGCGAGCGAATCTTCTTCCCGCTGGTGTCTGGAAGGGAGGGGGGAAGTGGGCTGGGCCTGACACTCGCGCAGACGTTCGTGCAGCAGCACGATGGTCTGATCGAATGCGAGAGCAGGCCGGGTCAAACGGATTTCCGCATTCTCGTGCCGCTGCACTGAAGCGTCGCAGCTTCAACAACGCAGCACGAGATGGCCCAGGCGATACGAAGTCAAGCAGACGAACCAACACATGAAGCCAATCTGGATAGTCGACGACGATCAATCCATCCGCTGGGTCCTTGAGAAGGCGCTGGCGCGTGAGAGCCTGCTCTCGCGCAGCTTTACCAACGTGCGCGATGCGCTCAATGCGCTCGACGAAGAAACGCCGCAAGTCCTGATCTCCGACGTCCGCATGCCGGGCGGCTCGGGGCTGGATCTGCTGCAGGCTATCAAGGCCAAGCACCCGGGGCTGCCGGTCATCATCATGACCGCGTATTCGGACCTGGATAGCGCCGTGGCGGCGTTCCAGGGCGGCGCGTTTGAATACCTGGCCAAGCCGTTCGACGTGGATCGCGCGGTCGAGCTGATCCGCCGCGCGCTGGAAGAGAGCCTGCGCGAGGAGGAAATCGACGACCGCCTGAGCGATGCGCCTGAGATTCTCGGGCAGGCGCCGGCCATGCAGGACGTGTTCCGCGCGATCGGGCGGTTGTCGCAGTCCAACGTGACGGTGCTGATCACCGGCGAATCCGGCACGGGTAAAGAGTTGGTGGCCCGGGCGCTGCATAAGCACAGCCCGCGCGCGAGCGGTCCCTTTATCGCGCTGAATACGGCAGCAATTCCGAAAGATCTGCTGGAATCCGAACTGTTCGGCCATGAGCGTGGCGCCTTCACTGGCGCGCAGACCATGCGCCGCGGCCGCTTCGAACAAGCCGAGGGCGGCACGCTGTTCCTCGATGAAATTGGCGACATGCCGTTCGATCTGCAGACGCGGTTGCTGCGCGTGCTGTCGGACGGACACTTCTATCGCGTGGGCGGTCACAACCCGCTCAAGGCCAACGTGCGCGTCATTGCGGCCACGCACCAGAATCTGGAAACGCGCGTCAAGGACGGCCTGTTCCGCGAGGACTTGTTCCACCGCCTGAACGTGATCCGTCTGCGCTTGCCGGCGCTGCGTGAACGCCCGGAAGACATCACGCTGCTGGCGCGCCATTTCCTGCAGAAGAGCGCCAAGGAGTTGGGCGTGGAGCCCAAGCGTATGTCGGACGATGCGCTGGCGCATATCGCCACGCTGCCGTTCCCGGGCAACGTGCGGCAACTGGAAAACCTCTGCAACTGGCTGACCGTGATGGCGCCGGCGCAGACTATCGAAGCAAAGGATCTGCCCGCCGACCTAGTGCGGGGCAACGCGCAGATGCTGCCGGCCATGGGCGACGCCCCGGCGCGCCAGGCCTTCATCGGCGAGCCGTCGCATGGTGGCGAACCGTATGGTGTTACGCCCTCGGTCGATACGTTGCTCTCAACCGCTTCGGTGGGCGCATCCATCGCGGCAGGCTGGGAGCGCGCGCTCGCAGGCGAGGCCAAAGCCATGCTCGAAGCGGGGCAGCCTGACGTGATGGACGCGCTTACGCGTCGCTTCGAAAAGGCGATTCTGGAGGCTGCGCTTGGTGTCACGCGCGGGCGCCGCGTCGAGGCGGCAACGCGCCTTGGCATCGGCCGCAACACCATCACACGCAAATTGCAGGAGCTTGGCTTCGACTGACGCGCTGTCAGCAGGGCCAGTCCACCGAATATCGTCGAGCTTGGCGATTGGGATTGGGCGGATTTCCGATAAGGGAGTCCGCCCTTTTTTTGTGTGCCGCGAATGCGTGCCGCGCTTAGTGCAGCTTGTGCTTCAGCTGCGACAGTTCTTCATGTGCGCGCATCACGGCAGATTCCACGGAGTGGTCGACCTTGCCGGTGGCGTTTTGGCAGGCCATCTTCGCGCGGTCGGAGCAGGCTTCGAGCTTGTCGATGGCCTCGACGAAGGTTTGCTGGTCTTCAGCGCCTTCGAGCCGCGAGTGGCATTGGCGGGCCTGGTCGTCCAGTTGCTGGATCGATTGCTTCAGCGAGTCGGGCACGTCCTTGTGCGAGGCGCAGGTCCGGGCCAGTTCGGCGATGGTGCTTTCCGCATGTTCAAAACGCTGGCGCAGTTTCTCTGTTTGCATGGAGGGCTCCTGTCGGTTGCGTAAAAAAGGGCGTTGGCACCGCATGCACCGTTATGAGGCCGTCACATGGTGCAAAGCGGTGCAACGCCCAATTTCGGCGCAAGCGGCGTGCCGCGTGCGGCAAGCGACACCGGATCTCCAGGTCGTGTTGCGGTGCGAGGATGCCGCGTCAGTCGCGCGGCGCGGGCAGGGCCAGGGAGCGCGCTTCCAGGATGCGTTCAGCGACTTCGGCAAAGCCGCCACCCCCCTCTGCCTCTGTGAGGTAAGCGGGCGGCACGGGCAGCGTATCGATCACGTCCAGCACATTGGCCACACCCACTGAGAGCGGGAAGAACTCGAACATTGCAGCATCGTTGGCCGAGTCGCCCACGAACACCCAGCGTTCATGCTCGGCGTGCAAGTCGATACCGAATGCGCGGCGCGCGAGCGACACGCTGGCGCTCAGCTTGTCGTGCTTGCCGAACCAGCCGTTGACGTGAATCGAACTGACCGTGGCATGCATGCCGTGCGTGCGCATGATGTCGACGATGTGTTGCACGGCGTGTTGCGGCAGCGGCGGGACTTGCTCTGCATGATCGACAGCGAGATCCGCTGCGTGCCAAGCCTGGTCCGTCGCCAGCGCTGACCCCGGCACGGCACGCCGGATCTCCGCAGCGACTTCGCGGATGCGCTCCAGATTGCGCGCGCGCGTTTGCGCGTCGTCAACAAAGTCGGTGGCCAGATGCCCACGCGAATCGACGCGCATGGCAAACGCACCGTTCTCGCCGATCACCGCATCAACAGGCCAAAGCCGCGCGATGACTTCGCACCAGGCAATCGAGCGGCCGGTGACCGGCACGACCTTGACGCCGGCACGATGCAAGCGCTCCAGCGCCGAGTACGTCTGCGCGGGAAGCTTCCCCCTCGTGGTGAGGGTGCCATCCACGTCGGTGAAGACGCCGGTGATATTGCGCAGTGCATCATCCGAGAGTTGATGCAGGGCTAGCGGAACACGCCGCTCGGCGATGACGGGCGTGGTTTCAGGCGAGTCGGGAGCGGCAGGAGTGGTGGGTGGGGCGAGCATGCTGCGGGTGCAAAAGAGAGTGTCTTGAACCCATTTTAACGGCCGTCGCAAGCCAAACCTTGGAGGGATTTCCCGATTTCTTTGTGACAGAAAGGGAAGTAACATCCCGCTGTCATAAAAATGACCGACCGTGCATATACAGTCGGCGCACCGTGGGCGGAGCGAGGGAGCCCGCCGGGTCGAAACCAGGAGAAATCATGTCGATCAAGAAGATTGCGGGGGCCGCAGCAGTACTGGCCGCGTGTACGTTTGCGCAAGGCGCGTACGCGGTGACGGAAATCCAATGGTGGCATTCGATGGAAGGCGCCTTGAACGACAAGGTGAACGAGATCGCCACCAAGTTCAACGCCAGCCAGTCCGACTACAAGATCGTGCCGGTCTATAAAGGCCAGTACGATGAATCGCTGGCTGCGGGCATCGCGGCGTTCCGCGCCGGCAACGCACCGGCCATCCTGCAGGTGTTCGAAGTTGGTACCGCGACGATGATGAACGCCAAGGGCGCCATCGTGCCCGTGGCCAAGGTCATGAAGGACGCCGGCGAGAAATTTGATCCGAAGGCCTACGTGCCTGCTGTGGCTGGCTACTACACGTCGAACAAGGGCGAGATGCTGTCGTTCCCGTTCAACAGCTCGACGACGATCATGTATTACAACAAGGACGCCTTCAAGAAGGCCGGCCTTGACCCGAACAAGCCGCCCGCAACGTGGCAGGAAGTGGCCATCGATGCGGCAAAGCTCAAAGCCGCCGGCGTGCCCTGCGGCTACACGACCGACTGGCAATCGTGGGTGCATCTGGAGAGCTTCTCAGCTTGGCACAACGTCTCGTTCGCCACAGAGAACAACGGTTTTGGTGGCGCAAAGGCTCGCTTGAACTTCAACGGCCCGGTGCAGATCAAGCACATCCAGAACCTGCTCGACATGGAGAAGAAGGGCTACTTCACCTACGCCGGCCGCAAGGACGAGCCGAAGGCGAAGTTCATCGCGGGTGAGTGCGCCATGCACACGGGTTCGTCGGCAGCGCTGGCGAACATCCGCAAGAACGCCAAGTTCAACTTCAGCCCCGCTCCGCTGCCGTACGAAGCCGGCGTGCCGGGTGCCCCGCAGAACACGATCATCGGCGGCGCATCGCTGTGGGTGATGGGCGGCCACAAGGCTGAGGAGTACAAGGGCGTCGCGAAGTTCTTCTCGTTCCTGTCGCGTCCGGACGTGCAGGCCGACTGGCACCAGTCGACGGGCTATCTGCCCGTTACCCTGGAAGCGTATGAGCTGACCAAGAAGTCCGGCTACTACGACAAGAACCCGGGTGCTGACGTGGCCGTCAAGCAGATGATCGTCAAGACGACCGACAAGTCGCGCGGCATTCGTCTGGGCAACTTCCCGCAGATTCGCCAGGTGATCGACGAAGAGCTGGAAGCCGTCTGGGCCGGCAAGAAGACGCCGAAGGAAGCGCTGGACACGGCAGTGTCACGCGGCAACGAGCTGCTCGCCCGTTTCGAGAAGACCGTCAAGGAATAAGCGCCGATTCGGTGCTCGTCTAAACCGCCGGCCTCGTGCGCTCGCACAGGCCGGCGGTGCGTTTTTGGAATGTCGCATGGAAAAACGCGTCGTTTTCCGGTCGCGCTGGCTGCCGTATGTGCTGGTGGCCCCGCAGATCGTCATCACTCTGGTGTTCTTCTTCTGGCCCGCGGGGCAGGCGTTATATCAGTCGCTGCTGCGCCAGGATGCCTTCGGCATCAACCTCGAATTCGTGGGGCTGGAGAACTTTCGTGATCTCTTCAATGATCCGACGTACCTCGGGTCATTCCAGACCACGGCGGTGTTCGCCATTGGCGTCGCGCTGGTGGGTCTGGGCACCTCGCTGGCGCTGGCGTACTTTGCCGATCGCGCGCTGCGTGGCGCTACGTTCTACAAGACCCTGCTGATCTGGCCGTACGCCATTGCGCCGGCCGTGGCGGGCGTGCTGTGGAGCTTCCTCTTCAACCCGTCACTGGGCATCGTGTCGTTCGTGATCCGCAAGATGGGCGTGGACTGGAACTTCGTGCTCAACGGCGGTCAGGCGCTGACGCTGGTGGTCATCATCGCGGCGTGGAAGCAGATCAGCTACAACTTCCTCTTCTTCCTGGCGGGGCTGCAGAGCATTCCGAAGTCGCTGATCGAAGCGGCCGCCATTGACGGTGCCGGACCCTGGAAGCGCTTTTGGTCGATCGTTTTTCCGCTGCTGTCGCCCACCACGTTTTTCCTGATGGTGGTGAACGTCGTGTACGCATTCTTCGACACCTTCGCCATCATCGATTCGGTTACGCAGGGCGGTCCGTTCAAGGCGACGGAGACACTGGTGTTCAAGGTCTATCAAGACGGCGTGCGGGGTCTCGATATTGGTGGATCGGCGGCCCAGTCGGTGATCCTCATGGCCTTGGTGATCGTGCTGACGATCGTCCAGTTCCGTTACGTTGAACGCAAAGTCCAATACTGACAGGAGGGCATACGCACCATGATTGAACGCCGTCCATTCCTGGACTTCCTCACCCACGTCGTGCTGATTCTCGGTGTGATCGTCGTGGCCTTTCCGGTGTACGTCGTATTCGTCGCGTCGTCGTTGACGGCCGAAGACGTGCTGCAAGCACCGATGACGCTGATCCCCGGTCCGCACCTCATCGAAAACTACCGCACGGTGCTCACGTCGGGCATGGGCAACTCGGCTACGCCGGTCGGCACCATGCTCATGAACAGCCTGATCATGGCGCTGGGCATCTCGCTCGGGAAGATCGCGATTTCCATCATCTCGGCGTTTGCGATCGTCTATTTCCGCTTTCCGATGCGCAAGACATTCTTCTGGCTCATCTTCGTCACGCTGATGCTGCCGGTGGAAGTGCGGATTCTGCCCACGTACAAGGTGGTGTCGGATCTCGGCATGCTGAACACATACGCTGGGATGACGATTCCGATCATTGCATCGGCCACGGCCACGTTCCTGTTCCGGCAGTTCTTCCTGACGATTCCCGACGAACTGGCGGAAGCCGCGCGCATCGATGGCGCCGGCCCGCTCAAGTTCTTCTGGGACGTGGTGCTGCCGCTCTCGCGCACCAGCATCGCGGCGCTGTTCGTGATCCAGTTCATTTACGGCTGGAACCAGTACCTCTGGCCGCTCCTGATCACGACCGAAAAGAGCATGACGCCCATCGTGCTGGGCGTGACGCAAATGATCTCCCGCTCCGGCGATTCCGCCACCGACTGGAACCTGCTGATGGCCACCGTGATGCTGGCCATGTTGCCGCCCGCGGCAATTGTGATCGGCATGCAGCGGTGGTTCGTGAAGGGCCTCGTCGAAACCGAAAAGTAAAAGAAGCAAGATGGCAAAACTTTCGCTACGCAACGTCCAGAAGCACTACGCCAACCTCCAGGTCGTGCACGGCATCGACATGGAAATCGGCGACGGGGAGTTCATCGTTATCGTCGGGCCGTCGGGCTGCGGCAAGTCCACGCTGCTGCGCATGGTGGCGGGGCTGGAGCCCATCACCGGCGGCGAAGTGTGGATTGGAGACCGCGTCGTCAACGAACTGGAGCCAGCCGAGCGCGATATCGCGATGGTGTTCCAGAACTACGCGCTGTATCCGCATATGAGCGTGTTCGACAACATGGCTTACGGCCTGAAGATTCGCGGCTTGCCCAAGAGCGATATTCAAGCGCGCGTGGAACAGGCCGCAGGCATCCTCGAACTTGGCAAGCTGCTTGATCGCAAGCCGCGCCAACTCTCGGGCGGGCAACGCCAGCGTGTGGCCATGGGCCGGGCGATCGTGCGTGAGCCGGCCGTGTTCCTGTTCGACGAACCACTCTCCAACCTGGATGCCAAGCTGCGCGTGCAGATGCGCTTGGAGCTGAAGGATCTGCATCGCCGTCTGCGCACGACGAGTCTTTACGTCACGCACGATCAGGTCGAAGCGATGACGTTGGCCGATCGCATGATGGTGCTCAACGGCGGCCGGGTCGAGCAGATCGGCACACCGCTCGAGGTGTACTCGCGTCCGGCCAGCACGTTCGTGGCGGGCTTCATCGGCTCGCCGCCGATGAACCTCGTGCCCGTGTCGCGCAATGCTGGTGGCGGCACGCAGATCCGCGTGGATGGTGCGAAGGAGGGCGATGCTGCCGCCACGCTCGGCCATCTGCCGATGGGGCTGCACCTGCCCGAACACGCGCTGATGGGATTGCGCCCCGAACACATCGAGTCGTGCTCGGCTGATCAGGCCATCGCCTTCATCGACGTGCGCGTGGTCGAGGCCCTCGGTGCGGATGCGTTCGCGTACGGCACGCTGGCTGGTCATCCGGTCGTGGTCCGCCTGGAGCCGCATGCCAGCGTAAAGGCCTGTGACAAGCTGCCGATCACCGCGGCGGCCGAGCACTTGCACTGGTTCGACCCGCAAACCACCCGCCGCATCGAGGCTCTGGCATGACGGGCGCCCACGCCTTGCCGGCATGGCCGTATCCGCGTGCCATTGCGCACCGCGGCGCGGGCAAGCTGGCGCCGGAGAACACGCTGGCAGCCTTCCGCCATGGCGCATCGTTCGGCTATCGCATGTTCGAATTCGATGTGAAGCTCTCCGGCGACGGCGCGTCGGTCCTGTTGCACGACGCCACGCTGGATCGCACCACGAACGGCGCAGGTCGCCTCGATGCGCTCACGCTTGGCCAGATCGCGCAACTGGACGCAGGCAGTTGGCACAGTCCCGCCTACGCCGGCGAGCCGGTGCCGACGCTTGGAGCCATCGCGCGCTACCTTCGCGCCAACAACTTCCTCGCCAATATCGAGATCAAACCGGTGCCAGGCGCAGAGTGGCGCACGGGCGCCGCTGTTGCGCTCGACGCCCGCACGCTGTGGGCCGGCGCCGACGTGCCGCCGCTGCTGTCTTCGTTCTCCGAAGAAGCGCTGGCCGCCGCGCGCGAAGCTGCGCCGGAATTGCCCCGCGCGTTGCTGCTCGACAAACTGCCCGCCGATTGGCTCGATCGCCTGCGCGCATTGGATTGTGTTGCTCTCGACGCCAACCATCGCGAACTCACGCCAGAGATCATTGACGAGGCACACGCCGCAGGGTTTCGCGTCTGCTGTTATACGGTCAACGACCTGGATCGCGCGCAGGTGCTCTGGAGGGCGGGGCTGGATGGGTTGATCACCGATTGGGTCGACCGTATTTCGCCCGCCTGAATGTGATCAAAGCATGGCTTTGACGTGGCATAACAACGGTCCTTTGTCACGTCAAAGAATCAGAATATTGCTTATAAACATGCTATGCTTCCCCCCCGTGAAGACTTAGGTCCTTCCCGCACAACTTGTCTGTAAAAGCTGTCTCGGTACCTCCTTTCTGCATTGCGCGATCCGGTCCGACCAGGTGATTTCAGGCGATTTAGTTTGCGATCCGCTAACCGGTCAAGCCGTGTCGCGGAAGGTTGATGAACCCGCTGAACTCCGGCAGACCCGGAGAAAAGTGAGCGCCCCATGACAGAGCTGTATAAGCAGTACCTGGACACTTCGTACCTGTCCGGCGGTAACGCCGCCTACGTTGAAGATCAGTACGAAGCGTACCTTCAAGATCCCACGTCCGTTAGCGAGGCATTGCGCGCGTACTTCGATGCGCTGCAGAACGTCCCCGCCGTCGACGGTTCCAACGCCCGGGATATCCCCCACGCCCCCATCGTCACGTCGTTTGCTGAGCGCGCCAAGTCCGGCCCGATCAAGACGATTGTCGCGTCTGCCGATTCCGATATGGGTCGCAAGCGCGTGTCGGCCACGCAGCTGATCGCCGCGTACCGCAATGTGGGCCTGCGTTGGGCCGATCTTGATCCGCTTAAGCGTCAGGAGCGCCCGCCGGTGCCGGATCTGGACCCGGCTTTCTACGGTTTCACCGAGGCCGACCAAGACATCATCTTCAATGCCAGCAACACGTATTTCGGCAAGGAATCGATGAGCCTGCGCGAGCTGGTCAACAACCTGCGCGAAACGTACTGCGGCTCGATCGGTGCCGAATTCATGTACATCAGCGACCAAGCCCAAAAGCGCTGGTGGCAGGAGCGTCTGGAAACCATCCGCTCCAAGCCGACGTTCTCCGCTGAAAAGAAGAAGCACATCCTGGAACGCCTGACGGCCGCTGAAGGCCTCGAGCGCTTCCTGCACACCAAGTACGTCGGTCAGAAGCGTTTCTCGCTGGAAGGCGGCGAAAGCTTCATCGCGGCCATGGACGAACTGATCCAGCATTCCGGCGCCAAGGGCGTGCAGGAAATCGTGATCGGCATGGCCCACCGCGGCCGTCTGAACGTGCTGGTCAACACGCTGGGCAAGATGCCCGCAGACCTGTTTGCCGAATTCGAAGGCAAGCACGTGGACGACCTGCCGGCTGGCGACGTGAAGTACCACAAGGGCTTCTCGAGCGATGTGACCACGCCGGGCGGCCCCGTCCACCTGTCGCTGGCGTTCAACCCGTCGCACCTTGAGATCGTCAATCCGGTCGTGGAAGGCTCGGTCAAGGCGCGTCAGGAGCGCCGCGGCGACAAGCACGGCGCGCAAGTGCTGGCTGTGCAAGTCCACGGTGACGCAGCTTTCGCTGGCCAGGGCGTCGTGATGGAAACACTGAACCTCGCGCAAACGCGCGGTTACGGCACGGGCGGCACGATCCACATCGTCATCAACAACCAGATCGGTTTCACGACGTCGGACCCGCGCGACTCGCGCTCGACGCTGTACTGTACCGACGTGGTCAAGATGATCGAAGCGCCGGTCCTGCACGTGAACGGTGACGATCCGGAAGCCGTCGTGCTGGCCATGCAACTGGCCGTGGATTACCGTACCGAGTTCCAGAAGGACATCGCGGTCGACATCATCTGCTTCCGCAAGCTCGGCCACAACGAGCAAGACACGCCGGCGATGACGCAGCCGCTGATGTACAAGAAGATCGGCACGCACCCCGGCACGCGCAAGCTCTACGCAGACAAGCTTGTCACGCAGAACACGCTGAAGACTGAAGAGCCGGACACCCTGGTGCAGGAATTCCGCGCCGCCATGGACGCGGGCAAACACACGGTCGACCCGGTGCTGTCGAACTTCAAGAACAAGTTCGCTGTGGACTGGATGCCGTTCCTGAACCGCAAGTGGACGGATGCGGCCGATACCGCCGTGCCGATGGCCGAACTCAAGCGTCTGGCCGAGCGCATCACCGCCATCCCCGATCATTTCAAGCTGCACCCGCTGGTTGAGAACGTAGTTAACAACCGCGCCAAGATGGGCAAGGGCGAGCTGTCGCTGGACTGGGGCATGGGCGAGCACCTGGCCTTCGCATCGCTGGTGGCGTCTGGCTACCCGGTGCGTATCACTGGCCAGGATGCTGGTCGCGGTACGTTCACGCACCGTCACGCAGTCCTGCACGATCAGAATCGCGAGCGTTGGGACGCTGGCAGCTACATCCCGCTGCAGAATGTGTCGGAGAGCCAAGCTCCCTTTACGGTGATCGACTCGGTGCTGTCGGAAGAGGCCGTGATGGGCTTCGAGTACGGCTATTCGTCGGCTGAGCCGAACACCATGGTGATCTGGGAAGCCCAGTTCGGCGACTTCGCCAACGGCGCACAGGTGGTGATCGACCAGTTCATCTCGTCGGGCGAAGTGAAGTGGGGCCGTGCCTCGGGTCTGACGCTGATGCTGCCGCATGGCTACGAAGGCCAAGGTCCGGAGCACAGCTCGGCACGCCTGGAGCGCTACCTGCAGCTCTGCGCAGACCACAACATGCAAGTGGTGCAGCCGACCACGCCGGCGCAGATCTTCCACCTGCTGCGTCGCCAGATGATCCGGATGTTCCGCAAGCCGCTGATCATCCTGACGCCGAAGTCGCTGCTGCGCAGCAAGGATGCTGTGTCGCCTCTGTCGGATCTGGCCAAGGGCCATTTCGAGACGGTGATCGCCGATACGGCCGAAGATCTGAATGCCGCCAAGGTCAAGCGCGTCGTGGCCTGCTCGGGCAAGGTCTACTACGACCTGGTCAACGCCCGTAAGGAACGTGGCCAGACCGACACGGCCATCATCCGTGTGGAACAGCTCTATCCGTTCCCGCACAAGGCGTTCGCAGCCGAGCTGAAGAAGTATCCGAACCTCGCCGAAGTGGTGTGGTGCCAGGACGAGCCGCAGAACCAGGGTGCCTGGTTCTTCGTGCAGCACTACATCCTGGAGAACATGACCGAAGGACAGAAGCTGGGCTACGCAGGCCGCCCGGCATCGGCATCGCCGGCCGTGGGCTACTACGCGAAGCACAACGAGCAGCAGAAGGCGCTGATCGATGCCGCGTTTGGCAAGCTCAAGGGCTTCGTGCTGAACAAGTAAGCGACATCTGTACCAAGGCGGCAGCTTCGGCTGTCGCCTTGACGCATCTTCGCTACCGAATTCCACCGTATATCGAATTAGCGCGGCTCCCGAAGAAGAGGAGCATGTGCACATGAATCCAAGGAAGCACCGAAATGGCTATCGTTGAAGTCAAGGTCCCGCAGTTTTCCGAGTCCGTTGAAGAAGGCACGCTGATCTCCTGGAAGAAGAAGCCGGGCGAAGCCGTGGCCCAGGACGAAATCCTGATCGAAGTTGAGACCGACAAGGTCGTGCTGGAAGTGCCGGCCCCGTCGGCTGGCGTGCTGGCCGAAGTGCTGGTGGCGGACGGCGCAACCGTGACGTCGGAACAGCTGCTGGCCAAGATCGACACCGAAGGCAAGGCAGGCGCCGCCGCTCCGGCTGCTGCTGCACCGGCTCCCGCAGCCGCTGCACCGGCGCCGGCTGCTGCCGCTCCGGCTGCCGCTGCCGCGGGTGGCGTGGCCATGCCGTCGGCTGCCAAGCTGATGGCTGAGAACAATCTGTCGGCTGGCCAAGTGGCCGGCACGGGCCGCGATGGCCGCATCACCAAGGGCGATGTGCTGGGTGCCGTGGCTGGTGGCGCCAAGCCAGCTGCCGCTGCTGCACCGCAAGCTGCCCGTCCGGCGCTGCAGCAAGTCGCTGCACCGGTGGACTTCGCCGCCCTGGGCGACCGCCCGGAAGAGCGCGTGCCGATGAGCCGCCTGCGCGCCCGTATTGCCGAGCGCCTGGTGCAATCGCAATCGACCAACGCCATCCTCACCACCTTCAACGAAGTCAACATGAAGCCGGTGATGGACTTGCGCGCCAAGTTCAAGGACCAGTTCGAGAAGACCCACGGCGTGAAGCTGGGCTTCATGTCGTTCTTCGTGAAGGCGGCTGTCCACGCGCTGAAGAAGTACCCGGTCATCAACGCATCGGTTGACGGCAACGACATCGTTTACCACGGCTACTTCGACATCGGTATCGCTGTCGGCTCGCCGCGTGGCCTGGTGGTGCCCATCCTGCGCAATGCTGACCAGATGAGCCTGGCCGATATCGAGAAGAAGATTGCCGAGTTCGGCCAGAAGGCCAAGGACGGCAAGCTGACGCTGGACGACCTGACCGGCGGTACGTTCTCGATCTCGAACGGCGGCACGTTCGGCTCGATGCTGTCGACCCCGATCATCAACCCGCCGCAATCGGCCATCCTGGGCGTGCATGCCACCAAGGACCGCGCTGTGGTGGAGAACGGCCAAGTCGTGGTTCGTCCGATGAACTACCTGGCCATGTCCTACGACCACCGCATCATCGACGGCCGCGAAGCCGTGCTGGGCCTGGTCGCCATGAAGGAAGCGCTGGAAGATCCCGCACGCCTGCTGCTGGACCTGTAATCGACGCGTTGATGACCTGAGATGCCGCTGCCCATTGGGTGCGGCGGCGTCCGAATCGAGGATTTCTCCATGAGCAAAGAATTTGACGTGCTGGTGATCGGCGCCGGCCCCGGTGGCTACATTGCCGCCATCCGCGCTGGCCAGCTGGGCCTGAACGTGGCCTGCTGCGAAGACAACGCCTACGACGATCCGAAGGGCGAGCCGCGCCTGGGCGGTACCTGCCTGAATGTTGGCTGCATTCCCTCGAAGGCGTTGCTGGCCTCGTCGGAAGAGTTCGAGAACGTGAACCACCACCTGGCCGACCACGGCATCACGGTGGAGGGCGTCAAGGTCGACGTGGCCAAGATGCTCAAGCGCAAGGACGACATCGTCGGCAAGATGACGAAGGGCATCGAGTTCCTGTTCCGCAAGAACAAGGTGACGCTGCTCAAGGGTCACGGCAAGTTCGTCGGCAAGACCGACGCGGGCTATCAGGTCGAGATCGCAGGCAAGGCCGGCACGGAAGTCGTGACCGCCAAGCACGTGATCATCGCCACGGGCTCCAAGGCTCGCCATCTGCCGGGCGTGAAGGTCGACAACGTGACCATCGCCGACAACGAAGGCGCACTGAAGTTTGGCGAAGTGCCGAAGAAGCTGGGCGTGATCGGTGCTGGCGTGATCGGCCTGGAGTTGGGCTCGGTGTGGCGCCGTCTGGGTGCCGAAGTGACGATTCTCGAAGCGCTGCCGAGCTTCCTCGGTGCGGCTGACGAATCCGTTGCCAAGGAAGCCAATAAGCTGCTGACCAAGCAGGGCCTGAAGATCAACGTCGGCGTGAAGGTCGGCGAGATCGAATCGTCGGGCAAGGGCGTGAAGGTGAACTACACCGACGCTGCCGGCGCTGCGCAAGTGCTGGAGTGCGACAAGCTGATCGTGTCGATCGGCCGCGTGCCGAACACCGACAACCTGGGCCTGGAAGCGATCGGCCTGACGGCGGATCAGCGTGGCTTTATCGAGGTGGACGAACACTGCGCGACCAAGCTGCCGAATCTGTGGGCGATCGGCGACGTGGTGCGCGGCCCGATGCTGGCGCACAAGGCAGAAGACGAGGGCGTGGCTGTGGCCGAGCGCATCGTTGGCCAGAAGCCGCACATCGATTACAACTGCATTCCGTGGGTCATCTACACCTACCCGGAAATTGCGTGGGTGGGCAAGACCGAGCAGCAGCTCAAGGCCGAAGGCCGCGAGACCAAGGCCGGCCAGTTCCCGTTCATGGCGAATGGCCGTGCACTGGGCATGGGCGCATCCGATGGTTTCGTGAAGGTCATCGCCGATGCGAAGACCGATGAAATCCTGGGCGTGCACATCGTGGCAGCCAACGCTTCGGACCTGGTTGCCGAAGCCGTGGTGGCGATGGAGTTCAAGGCTGCAGCTGAAGACATCGGCCGTATCTGCCATCCGCACCCGTCGATGTCGGAAGTGATGCGCGAAGCTGCGCTGGCGGTCGACAAGCGTCAGCTCAATATGTAAATCGCAAGCCGCAAGGCAAGCACGATGCCCGGTGAATCCACAAGATTGCCGGGCATCGGTCCATTTGGGCCCGCAAATGGTGCCCCAAGCAGATTAAGCAGATGAACGTCCAGGAAACCTACCTACAGGAACTGAAGGCGCGCGGCTATCAGCCCGACGAAGCGCAACAACGCGCCGTCGATCGCCTGCAGCGGTGCTACGACGAATGGGTTGCCTACAAGGCCCGTCGTTCGACTGCGCTGCGCAAGATGCTCGTGCGCCCGGATTTGCCCCGTGGCGTCTACATGTGGGGCGGGGTGGGGCGCGGCAAGTCGTTCCTGATGGATGCGTTCTATAGCTGCGTGCCGTTGGTGCGCAAGACGCGTCTGCACTTTCACGAGTTCATGCGCGAAGTGCATCGTCAACTGGAAGAACTGCGCGGCCGCGCCGATCCGTTGGACGAACTGGCCCGTCGCATCGCCAAGCGCTACCGCTTGATCTGTTTTGATGAATTCCATGTCAGCGACGTTGCCGACGCGATGATCCTGCACCGCTTGCTCGATCAGCTGTTTGCCAACGGCGTGCAGTTTGTGATGACGTCCAACTATCGGCCCGACTTGCTGTATCCGGACGGCCTGCACCGCGACCGAGTGCTGCCGGCCATTGCGCTGCTGCAGGAGAAGCTCGACGTCCTCAATGTCGACGCGGGCGTCGATTACCGCAAACGGGCGATGGAGCAGGTGCAAGCGTATTACACGCCGTTGGGCGCCAAGGCCAACTCGGCGTTGCGCGATGCGTTTGCGGCAGTGGCGGAAGTGCCGAACGAATCGCCGGTGCTGCGCATCGAGCACCGTGAGATTCGCGCTGCGCGCAAGGCTGGCGGCGTGGTGTGGTTCGACTTCGCCACGCTGTGCGGTGGCCCCCGCTCACAGAACGATTACCTGGAAATCGCCTCGCGCTTTCACACCGTCATCCTGGCCGATGTGCCGAAGATGACGCCGCGCATGGCGTCCGAGGCGCGCCGCTTCACGTGGCTGATCGACGTGTTCTACGACCACAAGGTGAAGCTGCTGATGTCGGCGGAGGTGCCGGCGGACGAGCTGTACACCGAAGGCCAGATGGCCAATGAATTTCACCGCACGGTGTCGCGCATCGTCGAGATGCAGTCGCGCGAATACCTCGAGGCACCTCGCCGCGAAGTCGACACGTCACTGACCTGATCTCGCTCGCTGCGGCGTGCCTAGTGTGACGTCGGCGGCGGGTTGCGATGCGACGGCGGTGCTTGTGAGGGCCGCAGGCTAGCGCCAAAGAAGTCCTGCGGCAGGCGCTCGGTCTTGCGGTTGACGTTGCGGAACGCGCCCTCCACCAGCATGGGGGCGACGTTGCTCACGTCGGTTTGCGAGGCCATGGTCACGTCTTCGGTAAAGCCGCGTTCGCACAGCTCGCGGCCGGACACAGAATCAAGCAACCACGCTTTCATCATGCCGGTTTGCGACGCCTCGCGATAGATCGCACGGGCGGCGAGCGCTTCGGGCGACAGCGCTTGTGGCAGGAACCCCGCCACCGTTTCCGACAGGTGATGCACGATCGCACCGGCGGCCAGCCAGTCTTCAAGGGCCGGGCGCAGGCTGCCATCAGCCCAGCGTTCTCCGGACGCCACCACGGCCACGCGGCGGCCCAGTCGCGATGCGGCCTCTGCCACGGCGCGCGCGTTGCGCAGACAACCTGCAAACGTCGGCGTCGATCCGGTGGCGAGTGCGAGCGTCGCCCCGTTGGGCGAGGGCAGGACCAAGCTGCTGCCGATTGGCAATTCACGCAGCGACGCTGGCGAGAGCGTATACCCCGCCTGGCTCCGGTTGTAGCCCGCCAGCATGGCGCCGGCGCGGCGCGCGAAGGTTTCAGCGCTGGCGTCGCGCCATGGGTACGGATAGATGCGTGCCCCGCGTGCCACGGCCACATCCACACAGGTGCAAAAAGACAGCACGTCCACCACGATGACGGCGTCGCAATGTGGCGCCAGCGCGGATGCTCCGTGCTCGCCCCATTCACAGTGGATGTTGTACAGGCTGAATTCGGTTGCCATGTCGCGCCCTCCTGTTTGCCCGGTGCAGCTATTTACTATAGGCGGCCGATTTTTTTTATGGGAGGGTCGGCATGGTTGAGGTGCGTTGAGAATCGCATTTCCGGTGGAGTCTTATTGCGCCGTGCTTGATGCGCATCAAGGGCGCGCGGGGGGATGCTGGCTAGCATCGTCCCCATAATGACGACGATATTCGCCCCCAATCATCCAACCGCGCCGGTTGACGGCATAGGCTCGCCTATCGGCCCGAGCGGGGCGGGCGCGTCGCACGTCACCTGCTATCACTGCGCCTCGCCATTGGACGGCGCCACCGCCGTCCGTGCCGGCATTGGCGGCAAGTCTCGGGAATTTTGCTGTGCCGGCTGTCAGGCTGTCGCGCAAACGCTGCACGCCTCCGGCATGGGCCACGTCTATGACGGCCCCATCGCCTTCGCCAAGCCCATCGAAGGTGACCGTCGCACCGAAGCCGAAGCCGTTTGGGCGACCTACGATCTGCCCGTCATGCGCGAGCGCTTCGTACGCACACGCACTGACGGCGCGGAAGAACTTTCCCTTGCTATCAGCGGCATGCGTTGCGCTGCGTGTGTATGGCTGATCGAGCGTGCGCTCTCCCGAGTGCCGGGCGTGCGCGAAGCCACCGTCAATTACGCCACGGAACGCGCGCGCATCGTCGGAGATGCTGGCGCGATGCGGCTGTCTGCGGTGTTCGCCGCCATTGCCGACGTCGGCTACGAAGCGTGGCCCGACCAGCCATCTGCCCGCCGCACTGCCGAAGCGCGTGAGCGCCGCAGCCTGCTGATCCGCTTGGGGTTGGCGATGCTCGGGATGATGCAAGTGATGATGTACGCGTGGCCCGTTTACCTGCACGGCAGCGACATCCCCGTGAGCCAGACGCGCCTGATGCAGTGGGCCAGCCTGATGCTGACCGTGCCGGTGGTGTTGATTTCTGCGCGGCCCATTTTCGTCAATGCGTGGCGGCAAGTACGGCATGCGCACGTCGGCATGGATGTGCCCGTGGCGCTGGGGGTCGGCGCGGCGTTCATTGCCAGTGTGCTGGCGACCTTGCGCGGTCATGGCGAGACGTACTTCGATTCCGTGACGATGTTCATCGCTTTCCTGCTGGCGGCGCGCTATCTCGAACTGCGTGCGCGGCAGAGTGCGGCTTCCGGTGCCGAAGCGTTGGTGCATCAGTTGCCAGCCACTTGCCGGCGCTTTAACGCCGAAAGCGGCGTGCTCGAGACCATCCCCGTTGCAGCCTTGCAGCAAGGCGATTGCGTGGAAGTGCGCGCCGGTGAAGTTCTGCCCGCCGACGGCACCATTGAACGCGGCACCACTGAGATCGACGAATCGCTTCTCTCCGGTGAAAGCGTGCCGCGCCCGCGTGACGTGGGCGCGACCGTGCTCGCGGGCAGCTACAACGTCGTCAGCGCCATTCGCGTGCGTGTCAATCGCGTAGGCGCCCAGACGCGCCTTGCCGCCATCGTCGATCTGCTGGAACGCGCCTTGACGGACAAGCCCCGCATGGCTGAACTCGCCGATCGTGTGGCCGGGCGCTTTGTGGCAGTGCTGCTCGGCTGGGCGCTGCTGACGGCGATCGCGTGGTGGTGGATCGATCCGACACGCATGTTTGCCGTCACCGTGGCGGTGCTGGTGGTGAGTTGCCCCTGCGCGTTGTCGCTGGCTACGCCGTCTGCGCTGGCCGCAGCCAGCGGCGCGCTGGCACGGCGCGGTGTGCTGGTCACGCGCGGCCACGCCATCGAGAGCCTGGCAGCCGTGACGGACGTGCTGCTCGACAAGACCGGCACGCTCACCGAGGGGCGTCTGCGCTTGCTGAGCATCGAGACCTTCGCCGATGTGGATGCCGAGCACTGCCTCGCATTGGCATGCGCGATGGAGCAATCCGAGAATCATCCGATCGCCCAGTCGCTGCGGGCCGCCACCTCCGCTGAAATGCCGTTGCCAACATTGGCGCGCGTGACCAATGTGCCGGGGCAGGGCGTGTATGCCCTGGCCGACAATCAATTGATGCGTTTGGGCACGCAGTCGTTCGCGGCAGCGCACTACGCAGATCAGCCGGTTGCTTCCATTCGTTACGGCACGGAAGCGCCGATGGAGGAAGTGCCGCCGGCGGCCGCATGCACGTCGATCTGGCTCGGCCGCGACGGCCAACCACTCGCGCGCTTCACGCTGGCCGATACGCCACGTGCCGATGCGCCCGCATGCCTGAGCGCGTTGCGTGCACAAGGATTGCGCCTGCATCTCGTTTCCGGCGATGCGCCTGAGACCGTGCACTGGTGGGCCAACCGCCTTGGCATCGACCGCGCGGTGGGCGGCGCAAGCCCCGAAGACAAACGTGCCTACGTGCGCAAGCTGCAGGCAGAGGGCGCCCGCGTGCTGGCCGTCGGCGACGGCATCAACGACGCGCCGTTGCTCGCGCAGGCGCAGGTCTCCATCGCCATTGGGTCGGGTGCGCCGCTGGCCCAGGCCGGCGCCGACGCCATCCTCACCGAGCCGCGCCTGTTTGCCATCAGCGAGGCCGTGTCGATTGGCCGTCGCACGTTGCGCGTGGTGCGCCAGAACCTCGGCTGGGCCGTCACCTACAACGCGATCAGCATTCCGCTCGCCACGCTAGGGTGGTTGTCGCCGCTGGTGGCGGGCATCGGCATGTCGGTGTCGTCGTTGCTGGTGGCCCTCAATGCGTGGCGTTTGTCACGCGCCGCTTAAGGAGCCGAAATGGAAACGCTGTTCCTGCTGATTCCGCTGTCGCTGATGTTGGTGGTGGCGATTGTCGGGGTGCTGTGGTGGGCCGTCGGCTCGGGCCAGTACGACGATCTCAAGGCGCCTGCTGAATCGATTCTGCTGGATCCTGATACCCCGGCGCGTGACGCAATGTCGCGGGACGGAACTACTTGACCACGTTGGCTGGGGTGTCTTGACGCACGTCAAGACTCGAATATCGCCCCATTCTTAACATGACCCTATCAAACCAACACTCTCGGGGAGCAAGCATGCAATCGTCCAGCGCGTTGCAGCCCACCCAGACCTTCAATTACCGCGTTGTTCGCCAGTTCTCGATCATGACGATCGTCTGGGGCATCGTCGGTATGGCGGTCGGTGCGCTGATCGCGGCCCAGTTGATCTGGCCGCAACTGAATTTCGGGGTGCCTTGGCTGACCTATGGTCGGCTGCGTCCTCTGCACACGAATGCCGTCATCTTTGCGTTTGGCGGCAGCGCTCTGTTTGCGACGTCTTACTACATCGTGCAGCGTACCTGCCAGGTGCGTCTGCTTTCCGACAAGCTTGCCGCCTTCACGTTCTGGGGCTGGCAGGCAGTGATCGTGGCAGCCGCCATCACCCTGCCGCTGGGCTACACAAGCTCGAAGGAATACGCCGAACTCGAATGGCCGATCGACATCCTGATCACCGTGGTGTGGGTGGCTTACGCGATCGTGTTCTTCGGCACAATCGCCAAGCGCAAGACCCGGCACATCTACGTGGCCAACTGGTTCTTCGGCGCCTACATCATCACGATTGCTCTGTTGCATATCGTCAACAACGCTGAATTGCCGGTGTCGATGTGGAAGTCGTACTCGGCTTATGCCGGCGTGCAGGATGCGATGGTGCAATGGTGGTACGGTCACAACGCAGTGGGCTTCTTCCTGACCACCAGCTTCCTGGGCATGATGTATTACTTCGTGCCCAAGCAGGCCGAGCGTCCGATCTATTCGTATCGCCTCTCGATCGTCCACTTCTGGGCGCTGAATTTCACCTACATGTGGGCGGGTCCGCACCACCTCCAGTACACGTCGCTGCCCGACTGGGCGCAGTCGCTGGGCATGGTGTTCTCGCTCATTCTGCTGGCGCCGTCGTGGGGCGGCATGATCAACGGGATCATGACCCTGTCGGGTGCCTGGCACAAACTGCGCACCGATCCGATCTTGAAGTTCCTCGTGGTGGCACTGTCGTTCTACGGCATGGCGACGTTCGAGGGCTCGATGATGTCCATCAAGACCGTGAATGCGCTGTCGCACTACACCGACTGGACGATCGGCCACGTGCACTCCGGCGCCCTGGGCTGGGTGGCAATGATCACCATCGGCTCGATGTACTACATGATCCCGCGCCTGTTCGGCCAGCAGAAGATGTACAGCACGCGCCTGATCGAGGTGCACTTCTGGGTGGCGACCATCGGCGTGGTGCTCTACATCGCCGCCATGTGGGTTGCCGGCGTGATGCAGGGCCTGATGTGGCGCGCCACCGAGGCTGACGGCACGCTGACCTACAGCTTTGTCGAAGCGGTCAAGGCAACGTACCCGTTCTACCTGATTCGCTTGGCTGGCGGCCTGTGCTTCCTGGGCGGCATGCTGCTGATGGCATTCAACGTGTTCAAGACCATCCAGGGCAGCAAGGCAATCGATGCACCGATTCCTCAATCGGCCCAGACCCCGATGGTCGCAGCTCAGTGAGGAGGGGAACATGAGCAATCAATCCAACAAGTTTTTCTCGCACGAGACGCTGGAAAAGAACATCGGCTTGCTGATTGTGATGACGCTCGTCGTCGTCAGCATTGCGGGCCTGGTGCAGATCTTGCCGCTCTTTTTCCAGCATTCGACCACCGAACCGGTCAAGGGCATCGCCCCGTATTCGCCGCTGCGGTTGGCGGGGCGCGACATCTACATCCGCGAAGGCTGCGTTGGCTGCCACTCGCAGCAAGTGCGTACGCTTCGCGCCGAGACCGAGCGCTATGGCCACTATTCGCTGGCTGGCGAGTCGGTGTTCGATCACCCGTTCCTGTGGGGTTCCAAGCGCACGGGCCCGGATCTGGCGCGCGTTGGGCAACGCTATTCGGACGACTGGCATCGCATCCACCTCCGTGATCCGCGTGAAGTGGTGCCCGAGTCGAATATGCCGTCATATGCGTGGCTCTCGAAGACGCCGCTGGACAACAGCGACATCGAGAAGAAGATGCATGTCCTGCGTCAGCTGGGTGTGCCGTACACGGATGCCCAGATCGCCGGAGCACGCGAGCAACTCGCAGGCAAGACGGAAGAAGACGCCGTGGTCGCCTATCTGCAAGGCCTTGGCGTGGAGCTGCGTAACGTCCGGGACGTGGCTGTAGCTCCGGCCGCCGCGCCTGCCACCGTTGCAGCGAAGGAGTAAGCCATGGCCACGCTGAGTGCAATTGCGACTGCCGTCTTCCTCGTGCTGTTCGTCTGCATTACCTGGTGGGCATTCTCCGCGCATCGCCGCGGTGCGAATGCGGAATCGGCCATGCTGCCGTTCCTGCTGCCCGATGAGGCCGAGGTCGCCGGTGCGCACGCAGACGCGTCGCGCCCGCATCAATAAGGACACAGAATCATGAGCGACTTCATTTCGGAGTTCTGGGGGTATTACATCGCAGCGATCGCCCTAGTCGGCATCGTGTGGTGTGTCTGGTTGCTGTTTTCGCAGCGGCGCATTCAGATTGCGCCCGGTCATAGCGCGGGCGAGGACACCGGCCATGTATGGGACGGCGACCTGCGCGAACTGAACAATCCGCTGCCACGCTGGTGGATGTGGATGTTCCTGCTGTCGTGCATCTTTGCGTTGGGGTACCTGATCCTCTACCCGGGGTTGGGTTCATACGGCGGCGCGCTTGGTTTCTCGACACGGGGCGAATTGGCGGCGCAGCGCGCTGCAGCCGATGCACAGGTCCGTCCGGTCTATGAGCGTTATGCCGGCATGGACATCAAGCAGATCGCCGCCGACCCGCAGGCCCATGAGATCGGCCAGCGCCTGTTCCTGAACAACTGCGCGCAGTGCCACGGCTCCGACGCTGGCGGCTCGAAGGGCTTCCCGAACCTGACCGACAGCGACTGGCTGTACGGTGGCGAGCCCGAGACGATCCTGACCACCATCACCAAGGGGCGTCACGGTGTCATGCCCTCGCTGGCTGCGGTGGTGGATGGCAACCAGGCTGTCAACGTGGCCAACTACGTGCGCTCGCTGTCGGGCCTGTCTTACGACCCGATCAAGGCAGCGCGTGGTGAACCGACGTTCAAGTCGGTCTGCGCGGCCTGCCACACGGCAAGCGGCAAGGGCAATCAGACACTTGGCGCGCCTAACCTGACCGACCGCGTCTGGCTGTACGGCAGTTCGGAAGCAACCATCGTCGAGACCATCCTCAAGGGTCGTGACAACACGATGCCGGCACACGAGAACCTGCTCTCACCAGAGAAGATCCGCATGCTGGCGGCCTATGTCTGGGGTCTGTCGAATAGCAATACGAGTCACGAGCAATGAGCGACAAAGAACCAGCCTGGCGCCCGATGACGCCCGCCACTGCGGCGGCGGGCGCCGACGACGCCCCCACCGAGCAGATGCTCTATGAGGTCCGGCGCAAGATTTATCCGCGCGCCGTGACCGGCGCCTTTGCGCGTTGGCGAGTCTGGCTGGTTCTGGCCACGCAAGCCATCTTTTATGGCTTGCCGTGGTTCCAGTGGAACGGTCGCCAAGCGGTGCTGTTCGACCTGGGCGCACGCAAGTTCTACCTCTTTGGCCTCGTATTGTGGCCGCAGGATGTCATCTATCTGACGTTGCTGCTGGTGCTGTCGGCGCTCGCGCTGTTTCTATTTACGGCGGTGGCGGGGCGGCTCTTTTGCGGCTACGCCTGTCCGCAGACGGTCTACACCGAGATTTTCATGTGGATCGAGCGGCACATCGAAGGAGATCGCTTCGCGCGCATCCGCCTCGACGGTGAGCGTTGGAGCCTTCGCAAATTCCGCTTAAAGGCCGCAAAGCATTCGGCCTGGATCCTCATCGCACTGTGGACAGGCTTTACCTTCGTGGGTTTCTTCACGCCGATCCGCGATCTGGGCATGGAGACCTGGACGCTGTCGCTCGGTCCTTGGCAGACATTCTGGATGTTGTTCTACGCATTTGCGACGTGGGGCAACGCTGGTTTCATGCGCGAGCAAGTCTGCCGCTACATGTGTCCCTACGCTCGCTTCCAGAGCGTGATGGTCGATCCCGATACCTACGTCGTCACGTATGACACGCAGCGCGGCGAGCCGCGCGGCAGCCGTTCGCGCAACGCCGATTTCGAAGCCCAGGGTCTGGGTGCTTGCGTCGACTGCAGCATCTGCGTGCAGGTGTGCCCGACCGGCATCGACATCCGTCAAGGGCTGCAATACGAATGCATCGGTTGCGGCGCCTGCATTGACGCCTGCGATCAGGTCATGGACAAGATGCGCTACCCGCGCGGTCTGATCCGCTACACGTCGGAACGCGCGATGCTTGATCGGCTCAGCCCGAAGGAAGCCCGGCGACATCTGATGCGTCCGCGCGTGCTGATCTATACCGGGATCATGCTGGTGCTCTTCACCGGGTTCATCGTGGCATTGGCGATGCGGCAGCCGCTCAAGGTTGACGTGATTCGTGATCGTGGTGCGCTGGCGCGTGAAGTGGACGGCGGCAAGATCGAGAACGTTTATCGCCTGCAACTGATGAACGCGTCCGAGCACCCCATGCGCGTGACCATCACCGCCGAGGGCATGCCGGAACTGGACGTGGAGGGCGGTCGCGGCGAATCGACCACACTGGAACTGCCGCCAGCGGCTAACCGGCTGCTGCCAGTGCGCGTGCGCCGGCCGGCCGACGATGCCGCCCCCGGCTCGCACAAAATCCGTTTCGTCATCCATGCAGACAGCGGTAGCGACAGCCTTGTACTGCGCGAACCGTCGAGCTTCATCGTGCCGCGCTGATGCGGCATCCCCAACAGGAGGCAACGATGCACGCAACGCAATCTTCCGCACAGGCCCGTCCGTGGTGGCGCGAGCCCTGGCCGTGGCTGCTGATGGCAGGGCCGTTCGTCGCCATGGTCGGCTGTGGCGTGACCATCTGGCTGGCAATGTCGCATCCCGATGCTGTCATTCACGACAACGTCGTGCGGCGCGGTTTGGTCGTCGAAAAGACGACGGGCGCGCCGGCGCATGCCATTCACACGGAGGCCCGATGAAGCGTCGACTGCTGATGTGGATTCTGTGGCCGGCATTTCTGTCGGCGGCCCTGGCTGAGCTGGTGGTCTTCGCGGTGGTAGACCCCGTCGATCTGCGCTTCTTCGGCGAACAGATCACGGTGTCGGCCCAGGCGGTTTACACCGTGTCCTTCTTTGTGTTCTGGTTGCTGTGCGCATTGTCGAGCGCGTTGACGCTCTATGTGTCGCCGGGCATTGGCAAGCTGGAAGCGCATGAACACCCGCTCGTCTGAGCGGGAGCCATGGAAGGCAGCTTAGGCCGCCTGACCGCTCATGACCTGGCGGAGGCCGGCCAGGTCGATCAGCTTGACGTGGCGTTGGCGGATCTGAATGAGACCCGCTTCGGCAAAGCGCGAGAACAGGCGGCTGACGGTTTCGAGCTTGAGACCCAGATAGCTGCCAAGTTCTTCGCGGCTCATGCGCAGCACAAACTCGGTCGACGAATATCCGCGCTGGGCCGAACGCTTCGAGAGGTTGAGCAAGAATGCTGCGAGACGCTCTTCCGCACGCATGGAGCCCAGCGTGAGGAGCATCAGATGATCCTGCGAAATCTCCTTGCTCATGATGCGCAAGAACTGATGCTGCAGCGAAGGCAGCCGGCGCGAAAGGTGCTGCAACTCGTCGTAGCGCACCACGCAGACTTCGGTATCTTCAAGCGCGGTGGCGTCCGACACGTGGCGCATATCGCCAATGCCATCGAGCCCGACGATTTCACCCGGCAGGTGGAACCCTGTGATCTGATGCCGTCCGTCTTCAAGCGTCAGATGGGTTTTGAGTGTGCCGAAACGAATGCCGTAAACCGCCTCCAGCGGCTCACCCAGAGAATAGAGCGATTGCCCCTTCTTAATGCGGATGCGCTCGCCGACCAAATCGTCCATCTTGCGCACGTCATCCGAGTTCATTCCCACCGGCAGGCAGATTTGCCCGAGTACACAGGTGGAACAACGCGAGGCTTGGTCGGTAAGTGCGATTCGAGTGAGCACGGGCGGGGGCGAATTTCGGGAAAGTGAAATGAGTAATTCTTGTTTTACAGCGCCAGCTTATTATAACGGCGACCTTCTTGTCCTCGGACATTTCCGATGCGGCAAAACGCGTCAATTACGCTTAGTTCGCAACAGTAAGACAAAAACCTTGGTCCATATCAAAAGAGCGTCAGAAAGATGAGTGCCGCGGCGCTTGTGAGCGTTTTCCTGATTGCATTGCTCGGCGGTGTGCATTGTCTGGCGATGTGCAGCGGTATCGCACTCGCAGCCGAACGTGGCGCTGTGGCGGTGCGGATCGTGTCCCGTCGCCGGCTTTGGTTTGAACAGGTCGTCATGCATGCCGGCCGGCTGACCACCTATGCGTTGCTGGGCGCAATCATGGGTGCCATGGGCGCGACCGTCTGGCGCCAGCAATGGCTGCCGATTCAACGCGGCTTGTTTGCGTTCGCTAGCGCATTGCTGGTCGCCTACGGGGTTTTGCTGCTTGTTCGGTCCGCAGGGGATGCGTGGCGCAGTGTGTGGCTTGAACGCTTGCTTGGCCGCGTGGCAGGAGGCCTGTCTCGAGGCGCCGCCACGCTGGGCGGTAGGCTGCAGCGTCAGCCACCGTTACTGCGCCGCTATCTCACGGGTATGGCGTGGGGGCTGGTGCCGTGTGGGATGGTCTATGGCGCATTGGCTGTGGCGTTGTTGGCAGGCAACGCCGCTTCCGGGGCCGTGGTCATGCTCGCCTTTGGTGCGGGTACGCTGCCCAACTTGCTGATGATGTCTGGTCTGGCTGGGTGGCTGCGTGGGCTGTCGCGCCAGCGATTGGCTCGGGGCGCGGCCGGCATCGCCATCGCCGGGTTTGGGGTCTGGGGGCTGGCTCACGCAATCTGGTTGCCCGAGATGCTTAACGCACACGGATTCTGTCTGGTGCTGTAGGCGTTCAGGCAGGCAAAAATTGCCAATCGTCCCATGATAGGAGGCTAGGACATCTTCCCGGTTGCGGCGCTGCTGGAAATTGCCCTACAATCAACCACAATTCGATTCGCCACCCGCGCAAATCAACAATCCTAAGCGCGGCGCCAAGCGATGCCATCCAGCGGTAGAGTCCCCTGGACAGTCGATTCGGGCGGGCTGCCGTTCTTCTTGGTAGTCGTCCGGCGCAGTATCCGTCCCCATGGCGGCGGAAGAAATTGCCCTTGTGGTGCCTGACCGGCACCGGATCAACTCGCTCCTCCGGCCCTACTTTGCGGGCACAGCCACTGCGTTTCGGTGCAGGCTCCAATTGGATGATTGGCCTTCGCGTGCCGGGCCCGGGCGGGCAACAGCATTCAGAAATGCCGCGTGCTTCGCGGTGGGACGACAAACCTCAAGCGTGACGGCGACTGGCCGTGCGCGAGCAATGACGAGCCGCTCAACCCGATGAATACCCAAGAGGCGAAGATCGTCCTCGAAACCGCGCTGATCTGCGCGCAGGACCCGTTGCGAGTCAATGACTTGCGCAAGCTCTTCGACGAAGATGTGTCCGCAGACACCATCCGTGTGCTGCTCGAAGAGCTGCGCCAGGATTGGTTGAATCGAGGTGTCGAACTGGTCGCGCTGGCCTCCGGCTGGCGCTTGCAGAGCCGCCCGGAAATGCGCGTGTATCTTGATCGGCTGCACCCGGAAAAGCCGCCCAAGTACTCGCGCGCTGTGATGGAAACGCTGGCGATCATCGCTTATCGTCAGCCGGTCACTCGCGGCGATATCGAAGACATTCGCGGCGTGACGGTCAACACGCAGGTCATCAAGCAGATTGAAGACCGTGGCTGGATCGAGGTCATCGGCCATCGCGACGTGCCGGGCCGCCCCGCGCTGTATGCGACGACCAAGCAGTTTCTCGACGACCTTGGCTTGCGCTCGTTGGACGAACTGCCGCCGCTTGAAGATGCCCGCGCCCAAGCGCAGGCGAGCTTGCTGGAGCAGGGCGCCATCGAGTTTGAGGGCGGTGCAATTGCGGTGGAAGAGCTGACGGCGCTCGTCAACGACGCGCCGGAAGGTGCTGGGAGCGCCGAGGCTTCGGTGCAGGAATCGGCTGCATTGCCGGTCGCCGAGGCTTCCGTTGAGGTAATCGCTGAAACGCCGGCGCAGTCTACTGAGGGTGCGGCGGGTGATGAGCCGGCATTGGAAACCGAGTCGCAAGCGGTGAGTGCGACCGAGGTTCCATCCGAAGATGAGTACAAAACACCGGTCGAGCCGCCTGTGGCTCCCGCCAATGAACATTCGTAACGCCATGCCTGCCGCACAGTCGGCGCATGGTCTGAACCCCTAGATTTTTTGAAGACGTTGTGAGCACCCAGTCAGACTCCATGGATACACGTATGCCGGCCGACGCCGACGCTCAGCCGCCGCGACAAGACGGCGGTGATGGGACTGAGGCCGCGCCTCGTCGCAAGGGATTGCGCCGCGGCTTGCGCAATCTGGTGGCTTCGCGCCGCCAGCAGCAGGACGGCCGCCCTGAGGGTGAAGCCGCTGAGGCGGGTGGCGCGGACGCCGGCCAGCCTGCGCAACCGCGCGAGAGCCGCGCGCCACGGGCACGCAAGCCGAAAGAGGCGACAGCTGAGCCGGCGGTAGTTGCCGCAGAGGGTGCTGCACCGGTCGAACAGGCGCCAGCAGACAGCCAGGGCGAGCGACGTGGTCCGCGCGGCCGTTTCGGCAAGAACCGTCGCCGCCAAGGCGAAGGCCAACCGGCGGAACGCGCCGAGCGCGGCGAGCGTACGGAAGGTGCTGGCGGCAAGAATGCCGGCGGTCGTGGCAAGCAGCAGAGCCGCAACGGTAAACCGCAAGGCAAGGCTGGGGGTCAGACCCAGAATCGCGGGGGCAAGGGGCTGAAGGGCGGCAAGGGCTCCGAAGACGTCTTCCAATACGTGATTTCAGGCGCGTACGACTCGGAGGTTGACGCCGGAGGCGCATCGCAGCCCCCCAAGGGGCGCGAACTGACCTCCGACGACGACGCTCCCAAGCTGCACAAAATCCTGGCTGATGCCGGGCTTGGCTCGCGCCGCGACATGGAAGACCTGATCCTGCAAGGTCGCGTCTCCGTGAACGGCCTGCCGGCTCATATCGGCCAGCGCATTCTCGCGACCGATCAGGTGCGCGTGAACGGCAAACTGATCCAGCGCAAGCTGCCGAACAAGCCGCCGCGCGTGCTGCTGTATCACAAGCCGGCCGGTGAGATCGTGAGCCAGTCCGATCCGGAAGGCCGTCCGACCGTGTTCGACGCGTTGCCGCGCATGAAGACCGGCAAGTGGGTCGCTGTGGGCCGCCTTGACTTCAATACCGAGGGCCTGCTGATTTTCACGACGTCCGGCGACATCGCCAATCGGTTCATGCACCCGCGCTATGGCGTTGAGCGTGAATACGCAGTGCGTACGCTTGGTGAGCTGGCCGAAACCGATCGCCAGAAGCTGCTGCACGGTATCCCACTTCAGGACGGCGAAGCCAACTTCCTGCGCTGCGTCGATGGCGGCGGCGAAGGTGTCAACCATTGGTACCACGTCGCCCTGACCGAGGGGCGGAACCGCGAAGTGCGGCGCATGTTCGAAGCGGTCAACCTGACCGTGTCGCGCCTGATCCGTACGCGCTATGGCAGCTTCGTTCTGCCGCGCGGGCTTAAGCGCGGGCGCTGGCAGGAAGTGTCGGCCGACGATGTGCGTACGCTGATGGGCACGCTGGGCATGAAGGTGCCGACGGCCAGTTCCGGCAGTGGGCAAGACCGCCAGGGCAATCGTCGCCGTGGGCCTGCGCCGGTGCTGATGGGGCCGATGTCGTCCGGTTTTGCGGGGGAGGCTAACTTCCAGTCGCGCGGTATGGGCGTTGAGAACGGAAATCGCGCGCAGCCCGCGCAGCGCCGTCCGACCAACCCGCGCCAGCCCGATCCGATGCAAACGTCCATGGGCTACATCAATGTGGGCGGTCCGACCACGCTGACAGCGCGCACCCGTATGGGTGAGCGCCCGAATGGCCGCGGCGGCGCGGCTGGCGGCGGTGGTATGCGTGATGGCAATCGCGCGCCCGGCAGCAAGCGCCCCGGAAAGAGTGGTGGTGGTATCCCGAGCGGCAACAAGGCGCCGCGCGGTGGTGGCAAACGCGGCGGTAAGCGCTAAAAAAATGCGGGCGTTGTGTGCGGCAGTCGTCGCAACGCCCCATTTTGTGGCGGCTTCGGGGCAATTTTTGCGTTTTGCCTGGAAGCGTATTACAATGTGAGTCTAATCAAAAGTCATCCTGTAGAAGATGGGCGAATGATATGGGCGTTGCGCCCATTTTTTTTTGCTTCCGCAGGTTGGCCATACCGGGAAATTCTTCAGGAAAAACGTGCATCTGACTGATCTGATTGAGAAAACCCTCACCGCCATGGGGTACGAGCTGGTGGAAGTGGAGCGCGCACCCGCTGGGCTGCTGCGCGTGTATATCGATCAGGCAGAGAACGGCATCGTCATTGAAGATTGCGAAAAAGTGAGCCATCAGCTCACGCGCGTGTTCGAAGTTGAAAACGTCAATTACGAACGGTTGGAAGTGTCGTCGCCCGGGCTGGACCGCCCGCTGCGCACGCTAGCCGACTTCACGCGCTTCGCCGGCCTTGAGGTCAAGGTGACTTTGCGCCTGCCAGTGGACGGGCAAAAGAATTTCACGGGAATCATTCAGGCTCCGACGGGCGAGTCAGGCCAGGAACGAATCGGCCTTGAGTTTGAGGGCAAGGAAGGCCCCGCACTGCTGGAATTCACGCTGTCGGAACTCGACCGCGCCCGGCTGGTGCCCGTGCTGGACTTCAAAGGAAATCGAAACAAAGGGAACAAGCAATGAGCCGCGAAGTTCTGTTGCTCGTCGATGCGCTTGCGCGCGAAAAAAACGTCGACAAGGATGTGGTGTTCGGGGCGCTGGAGGCCGCATTGGCTTCGGCGACCAAGAAGCGCTTTGAAGAAGACGTGGATGTGCGCGTGGCGATCGACCGTGAGTCGGGCGAACACGAAACCTTCCGTCGCTGGCTCGTCGTTCCCGACGATGCAGGCCTGCAGGAACCGGACAAGCAGATTCTGCTGTTCGAAGCCAAGGAGCAGAATCCTGACCTCGATGTCGACGACTTCGTCGAAGAGCAGATCGAGTCGGTCGAGTTCGGCCGCATTGGCGCGCAGGCTGCCAAGCAGGTGATCCTGCAGCGCATCCGCGATGCCGAGCGCGAGCAGATCCTGAACGATTACCTGGATCGTGGCGAGAAGGTCATGACCGGTACGATCAAGCGCGCAGACAAGAAGGGCCTGATCGTTGAAACCGGCCGCGTCGAGGCGCTGTTGGCTCGCGACCAGATGATCCCGAAGGAAAATCTGCGCACGGGCGACCGCGTCCGCGCGTACATCTTGAATGTCGACCGCACTGCACGCGGCCCGCAGATCGAGCTTTCGCGCACCTGCCCAGAGTTCCTGATCAAGCTCTTCGAAAACGAAGTGCCGGAAATGGAACAGGGCCTGTTGGAGATCAAGGCCGCCGCGCGCGATCCGGGCGTGCGTGCGAAAATCGCGGTCGTTGCGCACGACAAGCGTATTGACCCGATTGGCACCTGCGTCGGCGTGCGCGGCACCCGCGTGACGGCTGTGCGTAACGAAGTTGGCGGCGAGGCTGTGGACATCGTGCTGTGGTCGGAAGACCCGGCGCAGTTTGTGATCGGTGCGCTGGCGCCGGCGCAAGTGCAGTCCATCGTCGTGGACGAGGAAAAGCACAGCATGGACGTGGTGGTCGACGAGGAAAACCTCGCCGTGGCCATCGGCCGTAGCGGCCAGAATGTTCGCTTGGCGTCGGAGTTGACCGGCTGGCAGATCAACATCATGACGCCGGCAGAGTCTGCGCAGAAGCAGGCAGAAGAAAGTTCAGTCGTTCGCCAGTTGTTCATGGCGAAGCTGGACGTGGACGAAGAGGTTGCCGACATCCTGATCGAAGAGGGCTTCAGCTCGCTCGAGGAAGTGGCTTACGTGCCGCTGCAGGAAATGATGGAAATCGAAGCGTTCGACGAAGACACCGTCAATGAGCTGCGCAACCGCGCTCGCGACGTGCTATTGACGATGGAGCTGGCGAAGGAAGAAAAGGTCGAGAAGGTATCGCAAGACCTGCGCGACCTCGAGGGGCTGACCCCGGAGCTGATCGGCAAGCTGGCCGAGGGGAACATCCAGACGCGTGACGACTTGGCCGAGCTGGCCGTGGACGAATTGGTCGAGATGACCGGCGTCGACGAAGAACAAGCCAAGGCGCTGATCATGAAGGCGCGTGAACACTGGTTTTCGTGAGTCGTATAAGCGTTGATCGTTTATCGCAATTCTCACTGATACCAAGCATCGAAAGGGTTTGAATGGCAAGCACAACAGTTGCCCAACTCGCTGGCGAATTGAACCGTAGCGCATCAGCGCTGCTGGAACAATTACAAGCCGCGGGCGTGCAAAAGGCGACGCCGGAAGACGTCATCACCGAATCGGACAAGACCCGACTGCTCGACTATCTCAAGCGAGCACACGGCAGCGCCGAGGATGGCGCGCGCAAGAAGATCACGATCACCAAGCGCGAAACCAGCGAAATCCGCCAAGCGGATGCCACCGGCAAGACGCGTACCGTGCAAGTGGAAGTCAAGAAGAAGCGCGTGCTGGTCAAGCGTGATGAGCCGAACGCGGCACAGGCTGAATCGGACGCCACAGAGGCTGTACCGGTGGTCGATGCCGAGGAAGTTGCGCGTCGCGAGGAAGAACAGCGCCGCCAGGCCGAATTGCTGGCCCAGCAGGAAGCCGAGCTGAAGGCGCGCCAGGAAGCAATGGAGCGCGAGGAAGCTGAGCGACGCGCCCGCCAGGAAGCAGCGGAAGCCGAGCAGAAACGCCAGGCTGAACTTGCTGCCAAGAAGGCGGAAGAGGAAGCCGTTGCTGCTCGCGCAGCCGCTGAAGCGTCGGACGAAGCCCCGCGCCGCAAGGCCGAGGAAGATGCCGCACGTCTGGCAAGTGAACGCGAAGCGGCGCAGAAGGCCGCTGACGAAGCGCGCGTTGCTGCCGACAAGATCAAGGCCGAGGAAGACGGTGCGCGCAAGCGCCGTGAAGCTGCCGAAGCCGAAGCACGTGCCATCCGCGAGATGATGAGCGCCCCCGCTCGCGTGCTGAAGACACCTGCCGAACGCAAGGCTGAAGAAGTCAAGAAAGCCGAGCAATCGGGCACGCTGCACAAGCCGGTCAAGCCGGCTGGCGAAGCGCGCCCGGCTGCGGCTGCCAAGAAGCCGGCTGCCCCCGCACCTGCCGCTGCTGCACCGAGCTCGCCTACGGGTGACAAGAAGGGCGGTCGTGGCAAGGCGGGTTGGCAAGACGACAACCGTGGTGGCAAGCGTGGCGGCCTGAAGACGCGCGGCGATACCGGCGGCGGTGCCGACGGCTGGCGCTCCGGCTCCAAGGGCGGCCGCAACCGCCATGGCGACGACAACCGCAATGCCTTCCAGGCACCGACCGAGCCGGTCGTGCGTGAAGTGCACGTGCCGGAAACCATCTCTGTGGCCGATTTGGCGCACAAGATGTCGGTCAAGGCTGCCGAAGTCATCAAGCAGATGATGAAGCTCGGCCAGATGGTGACGATCAACCAGGTGCTGGACCAGGAGACCGCGATGATCGTGGTCGAAGAAATGGGCCACCAGGCGGTCGCAGCCAAGCTTGACGATCCGGAAGCGCTGCTGATTGGCGGCGTGGAAGAGCCGACGAATGCCGAGGCCGAAACCCGTCCGCCTGTCGTGACCGTCATGGGTCACGTCGACCACGGCAAGACCTCGCTGCTGGACTACATCCGTCGTGCCAAGGTTGCGGCAGGCGAAGCCGGCGGTATCACGCAGCACATCGGCGCGTATCACGTTGAAACCGATCGCGGCGTCATCACCTTCCTCGACACCCCGGGTCACGAGGCCTTCACGGCCATGCGTGCACGTGGTGCCAAGGCAACCGACATCGTGATTCTGGTCGTGGCTGCCGACGACGGCGTCATGCCGCAGACGAAGGAAGCCATCGCCCATGCGAAGGCGGCCGGGGTGCCCATCGTGGTGGCGATCACCAAGGTCGATAAGCCTGAAGCCAACCCCGACCGCGTCAAGCAGGAACTGGTGGCTGAGAGCGTGATTCCAGAAGAGTACGGCGGCGATGTGCCATTCGTGCCGGTATCCGCCAAGACTGGCGAAGGCATCGACAGCCTGCTGGAAAACGTGCTGCTGCAGGCTGAAGTGCTGGAACTGAAGGCGCCGGTCAATGCGCCGGCCAAGGGTCTGGTGGTGGAAGCGCAGTTGGACAAGGGCAAGGGTCCGATCGCTACGGTGCTCGTGCAGAGCGGTACGCTCAAGCGCGGCGACGTGGTGCTTGCTGGCACGGCCTATGGCCGCGTGCGCGCAATGCTGGACGAAAACGGCAAGTCGGCCAAGGAAGCTGGCCCGTCGATCCCGGTGGAAATCCAGGGTCTGTCGGAAGTGCCGGGCGCCGGCGAAGAAGTGCTGGTGCTGCCGGACGAGCGCAAGGCGCGCGAAATCGCGCTGTTCCGCCAAGGCAAGTTCCGTGACGTGAAGCTGGCACGCCAACAGGCCGCCAAGCTGGAAAACATGCTGGAACAGATGAGCGAAGGCGACGTGAAGTCGCTGCCGCTGATCATCAAGGCAGACGTTCAGGGTTCGCAGGAAGCATTGGTGCACTCGCTGCAGAAGCTGTCCACCGACGAAGTGCGCGTACAGGTTGTGCACGCGGCCGTGGGCGGCATCACCGAGTCGGACGTCAACCTGGCAACCGCGTCGAAGGCCGTCATCATCGGCTTCAACACGCGGGCCGATGCGGGCGCACGCAAGCTGGCCGAGCATCAGGGCATCGACATCCGCTACTACAACATCATCTATGACGCTGTGGATGAAGTGAAGGCGGCGATGTCGGGCATGCTCTCGCCGGAGAAGCGCGAAGAGACGACGGGCCTTGTCGAGGTGCGCCAGGTCTTCCACGTACCGAAGGTTGGTGCAGTGGCCGGCTGTATGGTGCTGGACGGTTTCGTCAAGCGCAATTCGCTGGTCCGGGTGCTGCGTGCGAACGTGGTCATCTTCTCGGGCGAACTCGATTCGCTCAAGCGCTTCAAGGACGATGTGAAGGAAGTGAAGCAAGGCTTCGAGTGCGGCCTGTCGATCAAGAACTTCAACGACGTTCAGGAAGGCGATCAACTCGAGGTCTACGAGATCACCGAGGTGGCGCGTACGCTGTAATACGTTGGCCGGACGCTGCGGTGTCCGGCTCGACTTTGCGACGGTGGCCCGGGCGCGTCCCGCGCCACCGTTTTGTCTTTTGGGCCAGACTAGCGCGTGCTGGCGGCGCCCATGTGAGGAACACTCTATGCCGAAGAAATCGGGATCGGCCGCTGGCCGCAACGTGCGTATCGCCGATCAGATCCAGCGTGATCTGGCCGAATTGATCCAGCGCGAAATCAAGAACCCGGCGATGGGCCTGGTGACGCTGCAATCCGTGACGCTCACGCCTGACTATGCGCACGCCAAGATCTACTTCACGGTGCTGGGCGCCGAGCCGGAAGTCGCCGGCGCCATCCTGAACGAGAAGGCAGGCTACCTGCATTCGCTGTTGTTCAAGCGCCTGCACATCCACACGGTGCCGACACTGCATTTCCACTTCGACGGTTCGGTTGAACGCGGTATCGAGATGTCGCGCCTGATCGATGAGGCCAACGCCACGCGTGCCAAAGACGATTGAAATGGGTGAGCAACATGCGACCACACCACGGAAGCCGCCGCGCCGCGATGTGCATGGTGTGCTGCTGCTGGACAAGCCGATCGGCTTGTCGAGCAACGATGCGCTGATCCGCGCCAAGCGCTTGCTGTGGGCCAAGAAGGCGGGGCATACCGGCACGCTGGATCCGCTGGCGATGGGCTTGCTACCGCTGTGTTTTGGCGAGGCGACCAAGTTTTCGCAGGATTTGCTCGATGCGGACAAGACGTACGAAACCGTTGTGCGTCTTGGTATCAAGACGAGTACCGCAGATGCGGAAGGCGAGGTGCTGAGCGAGCGCCCTGTATCGGTTACGCCCGAGCAACTGCAAGTAGCCATCGCGCGCTTTGTCGGCGAGATCGACCAAGTGCCGCCGATGCACTCTGCGCTGAAGAAGGACGGCAAGCCGTTGTACGAGTACGCGCGCGCGGGTCAGACCGTGGAGCGCGCTGCACGTCGGGTAACGATCCACGCGATCGATGTGTTGGCGACGGATCTGGAGTCGGCAGCGCCGACGATCACGTTGCGCGTGTCATGCAGCAAGGGAACGTACATCCGCACGTTGGGTGAAGACATTGGCGAGGCGCTGGGCTGCGGCGGGCATCTGGTTGCGCTGCGACGCACGCAGGTCGGCAACCTGACACTGAACGGCGCCGTGACGCTCGAATTGCTGGACGCGGCCGCTGAAGATGCTCGCGCCGCATTGCTGGCCCCCGTCGATGCGCTGTTGCAGACGCTGCCGCGCGTGGAGCTGGACGCGGAAGAGAGCCGCCGCTTCCTGCATGGACAGCGCTTGCCGTTGCGATTGGCGTTGCCGAACGCAGATCAGGTACGCGTATACGGCGTGCGTGAGGCGATAGGGGCGGGCGCCACGGCATCGCTGCTCGGAGTGGCTGCTTGGCAAGATGGTGTGCTGCGACCCGGGCGGCTCGTGCATCTTTAAGCCGATCGACGGCAACAAAAAAGCCACGCGTAGCTGCGTGGCTTTTTTGTTGCGCGATCTTGGATCAGTGCGCACCGGCTGCCGCTTCCGCACCGGCCGCCGACTTCGCCGGCTTGGTCAGCCAGATGAAGACGATCAGCACGATAAACAGCACAGCCGAAATCCAGAAGATATCGTTGGCGCCCAACATTGCGGCTTGCTGCGAGATCACGCGTTCGATCACGCCATTGGCCTGCAGGTTGGGCATGCCAAGCTGCGTGTACTGGTTGATCGACGACGCATAGGCCGGGTTGTACGGATTCACGTGCTCGACCAGTTGGGCGTGGTGCAGGGCTGAGCGGTTGTCCCACACCGTGGTCGAGATCGATGCACCGATGCCGCCGAACATGATCCGCACGAAGTTCGACAGACCCGATGCCGCCGGAATCCGCTCGGGCGGCAGGCCCGAGAGGATGATCGACGTGAGGGGGATGAAGAACATTGCCATGGCGGCGCCCTGGATCAGCGTGGGGATCATCAGCGTCCACGTGTCGACTTGCACGGTAAAGCGCGAGCGCATCCAGAACACCAGCGCGAAGGTAATGAACGCCGTGGTCGCCACCCAGCGTGCATCCATCTTCGGCAGGTTCTTGCCGATCACGGGCGACAGGATGATGGCGAAGATGCCCACCGGCGCCATGATTAGGCCCGCATCCGTGGCGGTGTAGCCGACGATGGTTTGCAGCCACAGCGGCAGGATCACGAGGTTGCCGAAGAACAGCCCGTACGCCACCGAGATGGCAACGACCCCCGCGCTGAAGTTGCGGCCCTTGAACAGCGTCAGATCCACGACGGGGTGATCTTCGGTGAGCTCCCACACCAGGAAGAACGCGAAACCCACGATGGCAACGACTGTCAACACCACGACCTCGGTCGAGTTGAACCAGTCGAGTTCCTTGCCGCGATCGAGCATCAACTGAAGCGAGCCCACCCACAGGATCAACAGTGCCAGGCCGATCTTGTCGATCGGCAGCAAGCGTGTCGGCGATTCGCGGTCCTTGTAGATGACCCACGTTGCGTACGCAGCCAGGATGCCCACTGGGATGTTGATGTAGAAGATCCAGGGCCAGCTCATGTTGTCTGAGATCCAGCCGCCGAAGATCGGCCCCATGATCGGCGCGACCAGCGTGGTCATGCCCCATAGCGCCAATGCCATTGAGCTTTTGGCGGGCGGATATGTCGACAGCAGCAGCGATTGCGACAGCGGAATCATCGGGCCTGCCACAGCGCCCTGGATGATCCGGGCCGCGATCAGCATGCCCATGTTGGGCGCCAGCCCGCACGCCCACGACGACAGCACGAACAGCAGAATGGACGTGACGAACAGGCGCACCTGCCCGAAACGCTGCGTCAGCCAGCCCGTGAGCGGCACCGAGATAGCGTTGGCTACCGCAAACGAGGTGATGACCCACGTGCCCTGGTTCGGGGCCACACCCAGGTCGCCCGAAATTGCCGGGATCGACACGTTGGCGATGGACGAATCCAGCACGTTCATGAAGGTGGCCAGCGACAGCGCGACCGTACCGATCGCCAGTTTGGCGCCGGTCAGTGGCTGTCGCGGCTTGGGCGCGGCGGTTGCCATGCGTCAGACCTTGGGTGCGGGTTGCGAAGTGCGCGGAGCCGTTGCAGCCGGCACGTTGGTGGCGGCCGGTGCCGTAGCGCCGCCGCGGCCGGCGTTGGCCGTGATGATGCTGGCAATGACCTGATCGGCGTCTTTTCCGGCCTGGTCGTACACCGTCGTTTGCAGCGGTGAGGCTGTCGGGGAGGTGGCCAGGCTTTGACCGCCTTCGTCATGGATGTCGACCTTGGCTTCCATCGACAAGCCCACGCGCAACGGATGATCCTTCAGTTCCTTCGGGTCGAGCGACACGCGCACCGGCAGGCGTTGCACCACCTTGATCCAGTTGCCCGTGGCGTTCTGTGCCGGCAGCAGCGAGAACGCCGAGCCCGTGCCTGCCGAGAAACCGACCACCTTGCCGTGATACGTCACGCTGCTGCCATACACGTCGGCCACCAGTTCAACCGGCTGGCCCACTCGCATGTGGCGCACCTGGACTTCCTTGAAGTTGGCGTCCACCCAGAGCTGGTCCAGCGGCACGATGGCCATCAGCGGCGTGCCCGGAGCGACGCGCTGGCCGACCTGCACCGAACGCTTGGCCACATAGCCCGTGACCGATGCCGGCAGGCTGGTACGCGCATAGGCCAGGTAAGCCTCGCGGACTTTGGCAGCAGCCTGCAGCACGTTCGGGTGACGCTCCAGCGTGGTCTGTTCGGTCAGCACGCGGTTGCCCTGCAGTTGTTCCTTGGCGGCTTCCAATGCGGACTGGGCAGCCTGCACGGCGGTTTGTGCGTGCGAGATTTCTTCTTGCGACACGGCGCCCGTGCCGGCGATCTGCTTGCGGCGTGCCAAGTCGTCCTTTGCCTTGGCGAGATCGCTTTCGCGCATGGCCAACGTGGCGGTGAACGCGCTGGTGTTCGAATACAGCGTGCGCACCTGGCGCACCGTCTGCGCAAGTGCGGCTTCAGCCTGCTCCAGCGCGACGCGTGCATCGGCACGATCCAGCTCAATCACGGGCTGGCCGGAGGTGACGAGCTGCGTGTCATCAGCGCGAATGGCGACCACGGTGCCCGCCACCTGCGGCGTCACCTGGACCACGTTGCCTTGCACGTATGCATCGTCGGTCGACTCGAACCAGCGGCCGTACAGGCCCCAGTAGACGCCGTAGCCGACGCCGGCAACG